>DASZVS010000014.1:0-229719 GCA_035546975.1 Saccharimonadales bacterium (SeqCode) | reverse complement strand
GCCTGCGCCTGAACTACCGGCGAGGGGGCGGTAATGGTGACCGGGCCGTATGAAATCGTCAGATCGCTCACACCGTTGCTATTTTTTATATACCACCGATCGAGTTGATACGTGCTGGTATTGATCCAAATGTCATTTACGCCGGCTGCCGTCGGATCATTGGCTTCATATTTTATGCAGGTGTCATTGCCGCAGGCGGATTTGCCGAGATTTTTGTAGGTAACTTGCTGGTTTTTCGGAGTACTCTTGGTGCTGAACTTTGAGTCGAAGTTGGCCGTGGGATTGGATATGCTCGGCCCATTTGAGGTGTACTCTGTCCAGCTGCTGCCATTCTGCACATACAAGGTGCTGCCTATAGCTATAGTGTTGTACTGCTGGTTGCCGTTTTGGCTGAAGATACTCACATTGCCTTTGCCGTCATTTTTGATGGTAAGTTTGGTAGTTTGGCCCGAATTATCGGTGCTAGTATCGATTGCCGTGTAGCTGAGTTTGTTCAGCTGGGAGCCGGTGGCGGCAAAGTTACAGAGCGTTTGGTCGTGATAAAAGTCCATGCACGGCGAAGACGATGAGCTGCTCATGTTGGAATTAGATGAGTTTTTGTGCGCCACGCGCCACCCCGCGAAAGCAACAGCCGCAATAACGACAATGATAAGTATACCGAGGAGCAGGTGGCTGAAGCCGCGCTCATCTTTACTGATGGAATGGTTTGGCTGGCTCATAGCGTGCGAGAATCCTGCTTATGGTTAGTGCCCCTAGTGTATTCTCAAGAGATAGCCCTAGTCAATCAGTTTTCCCCAAAGAAAGCGTGCGGTATAGAGTAAGAAGTTTCAAACCTAATACTATACAACTTCTGTCAGGTAAAGGTCCTAGGTAGTATAATTAACTGCAACACATGGCGAATATCCACCTTACCAGCGCTAAAAGAGCAAAAAACGATGAATTCTATACGCAGTATAGTGATATCCAAAAAGAGATTGAGGCATACCTTGAATATGACCCGGATACTTTCCGCGACAAAATCGTATATTCCAACTGCGATGATCCGTTCGAGAGTAATTTTTTTCGTTATTTTGCGCTAAATTTT
Organism: Saccharimonadales bacterium (SeqCode); assembly: GCA_035546975.1. GTDB lineage: Bacteria > Patescibacteriota > Saccharimonadia > Saccharimonadales > UBA4665 > JARIHC01. The sequence goes on along the minus strand of DASZVS010000014.1, from coordinate 228,635 downwards.
AATCGTTTAGGTCTCAAGCAACTTATCACTACTAGTTACAAGCCATCGCCGATCGCTAATACACAGCTTGGGCTATTTGGTGATGGCAAGACTATTAAGGAACCAAAAGGAAGACCAAAAGTTACAGCAAACAAGTTCATCATTAATGAAGTGCATGATATGAATGATGATGGCGCGTTTAACTTGACTGACATTGCCGAGCAGCTCAAAGCAAATAAAAACAACGAGTGGACACCGCTTAAAGGCGATGGAGATTTTCGCAGCCCAGAATGCATAGAGCTTTTGAAACAGTCTGACGTTGTGGTTACTAACCCACCGTTTAGTCTGTTTCGAGAATATGTTAAGCAGCTTTTTGATTATGATAAAAAGTTTGTAATCATTGGCAATAAGAACTGCGTTACATACAAGGAAATATTCCCGCTAATTAGAGACAATAAAATGTGGTCTGGGCGTACTGGATGGGCGGGTGGTTTATGGTTTGAAACCATGAATGACGATGATGTTGATAAGATTGTAAATGGTGTAAAAATGAAAAATGTGTCATCGGTCTGGTTTACCAACCTCGATCATGGCAAGCGTCACGAAAAGATTTCGTTGATGAGCCTGAGCGACAATCTTAAGTATTCTAGACACAAAGAAATTAAAGGGAAATCTGCCTATGATAGGTATGACAATTATGACGCCATTGAAGTGCCTTTTACTGACAGCATACCGAATGATTACTCTGGCATAATGGGGGTTCCTATCAGTTTTCTTGACAAGTATTCACCTGAGCAATTTGAAATTCTCGGAATGTGTGAAAATGAAGATTTGTATCATATGAAAACAAGAAAGTATACTAGCGCAGAATGCAAGCAGGCGTATCTAGATAAATTTGGCAAAAAAGGTACGTATGACTTAAATGCTAGTGGAGTTGTTGTTCGAAATGGACTGTATGAGAAGGTTTACCAGAGAGTGCTCATTAAGCATAGAAAGGCAGCGGCATGATTACGTCACTTAAAACCGACATTACGATTCGCGATATTGTCGACGGATTTGTCTATAACGAACTTGAGGGCAAAGGTCTGTTCGGACTATCCGGCAAACTAACTATTCAGCCGGAATACCAGCGTAACTATATTTACGCTGACGGGAAAAAAGACGTCGCAGTGGTCGATTCTATTCTCAAAGGCTATCCGATTGGCGTGCTGTATTTCAATAAAACTGGTCAGGATAAATTTGAAGTGCTTGATGGACAGCAGCGCATTACCAGTGTAGGCCGCTTCGTCACCGGTAAGTTTGCCGTAAAAGATAGTAACGGTAACGAGCAATATTACAGTGGTATGGCTGAGACTCAGCGTGAAAAAATTATGAACACACCTCTACTAATTTATATTTGCGAAGGCGAAGAGCCAGAGATTAAGGACTGGTTCAGAACCATTAATATTGCTGGCGTAGAGCTAACGAAGCAAGAGATTTTAAATGCGGTTTACTCGGGACCGTTTGTCACCCTCGCCAAGCAAGAGTTTAGTAATAGTCAAAATTCAAATATACAGAAATGGGGTGCGTATATATCCGGAGACGTTAAGCGTCAAGCATACCTCGAACGTGCACTTGAATGGGTGAGCCATGGTGCTGTCGACAATTATATGAGCAAGCACCGCCATGATCATGACATTACCGAGTTGAAAAATTATTTTACAGGTGTCATCGACTGGATTTCGAGCGTATTTACTGACGTAGAGGGTGAAATGAAAGGCCTTGAATGGGGTAGGTTGTACGAAACTTATCATAATCAATCATATGACCCTGTAAAAGTATCTGAAGAAGTTCATAAACTTCTTGGTGACTATGAAGTTAAAGACCGGCGAGGTGTATTCGAATACATTCTCGGCGGCTCGGTAGATACGAAGCTGTTGAACGTGCGCGTATTTGATGAGCCGACTAAAAAGGCTGTCTACGCTCAGCAGACAAAAAACGCCGAAGCTAAAGGTGAATCTAACTGTCCACTTTGCGCCATAGGACATGATGCTAACAAATCTAAGATATGGCAATTTAATGATATGGATGCCGATCACGTTGCGGCATGGAGCAAGGGTGGAGCAACTTCTATAGAAAATTGCCAAATGCTATGCAAGACCCATAATCGCGCTAAAGGAAACCGATAATCACTATTTAAATCCCGTCAATAACTTGCGGATTAATGACGTTGGAAAAAAACATCAGCTCTGAACCTGAACCACTATTCGGATGAGCAGAATATCTAAGATCAAAAGGCCGGTAGTTTCGCAGTACATATAACTGACGTATTTCGGGTTCATTATCATATGTGAGAAGCCATTTGCTATTCTTGAATTCGTTAAGCGTGTTAGCTAGATTTTCGTGATCTTCCAGTTTAAATGCATTTAGATATAAGTCCGTTCCTTTTATAAAGTAGGGAGGATCAACGTAAAAAAAGCTCTTATCCGTCGAACCGTATTCTTTTATAATTTCAATCCCATCTTTATGTGTAACCGAGATCTTATCTTTCTTACTTTGTATTAAACGTATTTTATTTATTAGACTGGTTTTGTTATAGCGCGCGTTCATTTTCCACTTACCTGTTTGTGCCATTCCTCCTATAGGTCCTGCATTAAGAATGCCCGAGTGGTTGGTTCTATTTAGGTAAAAGGTTGCGAAGCCCAAGTCTAGCGGGCGATTAAGGTCTGCAGCCTTATATATTTTCTTTTGTTTTTGCCACTCTTCTATAGTAAGCTCTGTTGTTTCAATTTTCTCTATAAAACTATCCGTATCATTTATGATAGATAACCAGAATGAGTAGATGGCTGGGTCATAATCATTAATAATGACTGCGTTGACCTTACCGAGAATAAGAAGAGATAAAGCTGCTCCAGCGCCTCCCGCATATGGCTCGATGTAAATGACGTCTTTCCAATTATGAGATTCAATTACGTGGCTAAAGAACTCAAAAAGTGATGTCTTCCCTCCCGGGTAGCGTAAGGGTGTGTACAGGTGCTTTCTGTGGGTTTTTGTTTTTATCACGCTTGTGTCTTAAATTTTTCTTATTATATCAAAGATCGGCCGAGCGAACGTGTCCCATATATTTCTCGTATCTTCTTCTGTTGGCTTAAACGAGACATTATGCATGTAGCTGTTTAGGTCGCCCATGTATTCTTTACGAGTATTTTTGATTTTTTCTAACGCCCGTCTTTCCTGCGGATCAGTTATGATGCGGTTGGCTTCATCCAGCATAAAATTAAGCATTTGGACGAGCGTTGGAGTCCAATCACTTTTTAGCGGCGGGAGCAATGGTAATGGAGGTTCATTTGCGACACGTTTGATATTCTCTGCTTTAATTTTAGCCTTTTCAAGGTTAATCATTGTCTGAATGTGACCTTTTTGTTTTAGCACATCATAAATGGCAAGTTCGATTGCTACCCTAAGAGCGATTGCCACAATGTTTATATTTTTGCCTTTTGTTGGCTTATTCAATTTCAATTCTTCGAGGATATTTTTAACACGATCGGCTCCAGCGTACTGTCTAAATTCTGCATCAGTCACCCAGTCTGGCTTCGATGATGATCCCTGAGAAGAAGGATCTTTGGTTGGGCTCTGGGCTGGAATGGGGCCGGGAGAATTCCCAGATGCTTTAGATGGCTGTTTTGATGGAAATTGAACAGGGTCAACCTTAGAGTAAACAATATCAATGAGGTCGCTTTGTTTTGCTTGTGCGCTTACGCGATTTGGCTCTACTATAAAAGGTAAGAGTTGTGTTAGGTTGGCTTCAAATTTGTCTGCATCGACTATGTTTATCTTGCCATTGTCGTCCACATTAAAATCGAGTAACTTTTTACCATTATTACTGAGCAAAATACGTTCTATCTTGTTAAAACCTGATTTAAGAAGCTCGTCCTGACCCTTTTCATCTGTTTTTTCATTTAATTCTTCATAAAGATATAGTTTTGATAACTCGCCTTTGAATTTGCCCGCCGTCATGCCATATTCCTTGGCTGCCAATGGAACGTCATAGTCGCCGGTCTCTATGAGGTTTCTATACATTCGAAGTTTCTGTAAAACTTCCCATGGCTTCGAACTGGGGGTAACATGAATGTCCCAGATTTCTTTTTCTGCCGCTTTTCTTGTGGGAGCGACAGTCACTTTGATGTTTGATAATGTATCTTCTTGCATTTCTTTTGCAAGATCCTCATATTCTTTCCGTACTTTGGCATCTGCTACGAGCGCCGGGCTTAATAGTAGTTGACATGCAGCGAGTCTTCTGTTGCCGTCGAGGATGATTAGCTTCTTGTCACTATCTTTATACGCAATTGACACTGCACTATGATGGTAGCCATTCGCGGCTATACTGCGCGCTATACGAGTTACATTCTCTTTTCGGAGGAGATAGTCTCGAGTATTATTTTCATCCTGTATATCTTTGACATATTTTGGTAGTCTCGGATTTTGCAAATCTAACTTAAGCCTAGATACGTCAACCACCTCATCTTTCCAGTCAGTTTTTTTAGTCACTATTGAAGCCTCCCTTTAAGCATCCATCTTCGCATTATAACTCTTGCCGGTTTACCTAGCTTTACCCCGCAAATTATATATGCCTAAAGTTAAATTTTTATTAAACTGCCTGCTATACTCTGGTAGATGACCACAGACTTCACTTTCAAAATCAATAAAAAGCTGGGCGATGAGACGCTGGCGCGCACGGGCACCATCGTAACGCCGCACGGCAAGGTTCAGACGCCGGCTTTTATCGTCGTAGGCACGCAGGCGACGGTAAAGGCTATGACGCCTGAAATGGTGAAGGCTGCCCATGGCCAGGCAGTGCTAGCCAATGCGTACCATTTGTATCTTAGGCCCGGGCACAAGCTAGTGGAGAAAGCCGGCGGGCTCGGCAAATTCATGCACTGGGATGGCCCGACTTTTACTGATAGCGGTGGTTTCCAGGTGCTCAGCCTTGGCAGCGGCTATAAGAAGGTGTTGCCGATGCAGAGCGGAGAAGTCGCGCCCGGCGAAACGGCCGCCAAGCCGAACGAGCGCCACGCTTTTGTCGATGATGACGGCGTAACTTTTAAGTCCCATCTTGATGGGTCCGAGCACCGCTTTACGCCGGAGCATTCCATGCAGGTCCAGCATGCGCTTGGAGCAGACATCATCTTTGCATTCGATGAACTGACATCGCTTATGGACAGTTATGAATACCAAGTGGAGTCGCTGGAGCGCACGCATGCCTGGGCCCGGCGCTGCCTGCACGAGATTGAAAAGCTCCGCAAAAAAGACCACGCCCGTCCGTACCAGGCGCTGTTCGGAGTAATTCAGGGGGCGCAGTACGAAGACCTCCGGCGCCAGGCCGGACAGTTTATGGGCGCCTTGCCGTTCGACGGCTATGGTATCGGCGGTGCGATAGAAAAAGATAAGCTCGGTGAAATCGTCCGCTGGGTCAACGAAGAGCTGCCACAGGATAAGCCGAAGCACTTGCTCGGCATAAGCGAGCCGGATGACATTTTTGCGGCCATAGAAAACGGTGCCGATACATTCGACTGCGTGTCGCCGACCCGCGTTGCCCGGAACGGCGCCTTTTATACGTATGAGGGCCGCCGCAACATCTCCACTGCGGCTTACCGCGAAGATTTCGGCCCACTGCTAGAAGGCTGTGAGTGCTATGCCTGCCAAAACTACACGCGGGCGTATATCCAGCATTTATATAAGGCCAAAGAGCTGCTATCTGCCACGCTCATGTCGATCCACAACGAGCACTTCATTATCAAACTAGTTGATGATATCCGCGCCTCCATAGAAGCCGGTAATTTTTTTGAACTTAAAGAAACATGGCTGGATCGCTACTACGGTTCGCCAAAAGCGCCTCGGTCCAAAAAAACCTAGGCGGCTTCGCTGCCAGCAGATGATTTAGATTTCTTAGCCCGGCCGTCACCCAGCACCGTAACGCGCTTCGGCTCCGGCATTTTTTTGAACGGAATGGTAATAGTGAGCAAACCGCCGTGTATCTCGGCTTTAATCTTATCGGCATCGGCTTGTTCGGGCAGTCGTATGCGGCGGTAGAAACTGTTCGACGTCTCCCGCACCATGTATTTTTTGTCGTCTTCGTCGTATGTTTCATGGCGCTCGGCCTGGATTTCCAGCATGCCGTTTTCTATGTCGACACTGACGTCTTTTTCACTGAATTTTGGCAAATGTGTCTCGACAACCATCATACGGTCGCCCCTCATATAGATGTCGGTAGTCGGCAGATGGATTGAGTTCGGCATGCGCGTAAACCAGTCATCTCCGAAAAATTGTTTCTGCAGGGCGCGAAGCTCCGCAAACGGGTCGTATTTACTTACATTGTTCGGCATAGATAACCTCCTCACGCATTAGTTAATTGGCATGGAAGTACCCTCCACTTTGGTCTCCCGCTGGAATTATAAGGAGCGCCTAAAAGGTTTGTCTGTCTAAAAAATTACAAACTGGGGCTCGGGCCGCCAGAAAGCAGGCTGTCCAGGCCGATAGAAATAAATTCATGGTCGGTTTCATCTGGGCGTTCCGGGCGCTCAACCTGGAAACCGCACTCTGCCATGAAACGCAGCAGGTCCGAATCAAGCGGCAGGGGTGCTAGCATACCGTCGCCAACGTCAACAAGTGCCCGGTTATAGATTGCATCGTCGCCGTTGAAGAGTCTGAGATGTGTATTTTGAGCCGTTATAGTGAAGTCTTGCCCGCGGAAACCGCCGTCGATTTTCATGCTGGGCACGAAAGCATCGACGAAATCACCGTTATCAGAATCGTTGGGATGAAATCCTTCACACATAATAGTCTGACCTATTTGTAAATCAAGTATAACAGAAAAATGTAATAATTGCAATACTCTATAGGACAAACTGTTTTGAATTCTTACTCGGTAACGCGGTGCTTTTGGCGGTCGGTTTCGTCTTCTATTTCGCGACCGACAATCTCTTCGATCAGGTCTTCGATGGTAACTACGCCGACGATTTCATCGTCCTTTTCAATTGGAATAAGGTGCGTGCCGGTGGAAATGAACTTGCGGAACATGGTGTCGAGCGCGGTCATGCTGCCCACAAGCTGCACGGGGTGCAGCGGCATGTCGCTGACTTGGTAGGAGTTGTCATCGAAGTCGATATCTACCAGGTCTTTCATGAGCAATAAGCCGTAGGTACGGGTAAGTTGGCGGTTAAATACCGGGATCCGGCTGAAGCCCTGGTCCTTGATTTCGTCGATTTTGGCATCGGTGAGTTCAGTATCGGGAGTAAGCCAATAAGTGTGATCGATACTAGTCATGATGTCGCGTACTCGTTTTTCGGACAGCTGCAGGGCGCCCCGGATAATTTCCACTTCGTCGTCGTCCAGTTCGCTTTCCTGTGTGCCAAGGTGTTCGGAGATCATTAGCCCCAGTTCACGGCGGCTTTGCAGCTGAGGGTGTTCCTGCGGGAAGAGATTATCAAGCAGGATTTGCAGCGGCCGGCTAATGACGTACGTTACGGTAATCATAGCCCGCAGGAGCGGAGCAAAAGCGCTAGTCCAGGCTAACGGATTTTTAGAAAAAAGCGCTTGCGGCATAATTTCGCCGAATATCACGATAAGCAGCGTACTAAGCGTGCCCGCTACCCAGCCGTTGAGGCGTTGTTCAAGCACGAGGGAGTTAGCGCTGACCGCCGCCACGTTAACGAGGAGAATGCTGGCAAGCGTAAGGTGGGTTTGGCGCCGAAGCGGCAGCACGCGTTTGGCCTGTTTGTTGCCGAGCTTGGCTTTGCGGCGTAATTCCGCTGGGTCGAGCGACATGACGGCAATATTCAGGCCTGAACAAACCGCCGAAAAAAGAACCAGTACAAAAACTTCGAGGGCTAAGACTGCTATATCCATGTCAGTTTTTTGTTATCCGTAGGGCGTTTAGCATCTAATAAATATTGTACGGGCCGCGCTCATGCTTGGCAAATTAGGCGGCTCATTATAATAGAAGGTATGGCCTATCATTTTTGGGACACTTTTTGGCATAAGGCATTCGGCCGGCCGTACCGGCTGGCTAAGCCGCTTGATGCCGGCAGCGGCCAGCCCGTCGTGCTTTTGCACGGTATCGGCCGGACGGGGCAAACCTGGCAGAATGTGGTTAATTTGCTGGCCGATAGGCCTTACCGTTTGGTTGCTTTTGACTTGCTCGGCTTCGGTGCTTCGCCGAAGCCTGAATGGCCGCAGTACGATATCGACGACCACGCCAAGGCGGTCATTGCCAGTATAGAAAAATTACGGTTTGGGCAGCCGGCTGTACTCGTAGGCCATTCCATGGGCTGCTTGGTTTCGGTACGAGTGGCCAGATTGCGGCCGGATCTGGTACGCCATCTGGTTTTATATGAAATGCCGCTGTATGAAGGTTTGCCTGAAAAGCGCCGCTACCGGGCCCGGCTCAGCCTGTATTACCGCTTTTATAACCGGATTTTGCAGTTCCAGCCGAGCTTCGATCCGGCGAACGCCAAGTTGATTGAGCGCTGGGCGCGCCGGATTGCCGGCTTTGAGGTTGACCGCGAAACTTGGCGGCCCTTCGTTAAAAGCTTGGAACACAGCATTATGCAGCAAACCGCCGCCGATGATTTTAAGCATATTGCTATGCCGATAGATGTTATTTATGGCAGCCGCGACATGTTGGTTATCCGCGGCAAAATCCAACATATTTTCGGAGAAAACCACGATCACGTTACAGCGCACACAATCCGCGAGCGGCACGTTATTTCCGAAAAAGCCAGCCGCTTTATCGTGGCGCGAATCCTGGCGGTAGATGCGGTGCAGGAGGCTCCGGATGCCTGACGAATTCGCGGCTGAATTATCTGCGCCGTCCGAAGTCGTAGCACCGCGCCTGCTCGGCTGCACGCTGGTGCGCGACCTCGGCGGACAAAAACTTGCTGCTAAGATTGTCGAAACAGAGGCATACAGCCAAGAAGATGTTGCCAGCCACAGCTACCGCGGCGAAACGCCCCGCACGAAAGTCATGTTCGGGCCGGCGGGTTACCTGTATGTGTACTTTACTTACGGCATGCACTATTGCTGCAATGTCGTCACTGGCCCAGCCGGCCACGGCTCAGCGGTGCTGATCCGCGCTCTCGAGCCAATCAGCGGCGAAGCGGTAATGAGCAAGAACCGCCACGGCCTGGAGGGCGAGGCGCTTACCAACGGTCCTGCCAAACTTTGCCAGGCGCTCGATATCAGGAAGGATTTTAATGGCCACGATCTTCGCAAAAATCCGCTTCGTTTGTTGCTCGAAGCGCCTATGCCTCAGGAGCAAATCGTACAGACTACCCGCATCGGCATCAGTCGCGCCAAGGATGTGCCATGGCGGTTTTATATAAGAGGTAATCCGTATGTTTCGCGTAGCTAAACCGGTTGTGATTAAAATCACATTGCTTTTTTAGGTAGCCGGGCATAATCTAAAAACTAGGAAGTGTGAGGCTTCCTATTAGACCCGGACGCATTTCGTTCCGGGTCTTTAGGTTTTATACGAAGCAGGCTCGCATTTTTTCAGTGCTCACCGGCAAAACTGGAACAGGTAGCGCTTGCCTTTTAATTTTGGCAAGCCGGACAGAGGCCTTGGATTTCAAGCTGGTGCGCCTGGATCTTGAATTTTTTATCATCGGCGATCCGCTGCAATTCTTCTTCGAGGGCGGGGCTCTCATCGAACGAGATAACCCGGCCGCATTTAGTGCACGTTAGGTGATGATGGTGGTGGCTGAAAGTGTCAGTTAACTCCAGCTTATATTTCCAGCCGATTTGCAATCGTTGGACAATGCCGATTTGCTCGAACAAAGCGACCGTGCGGTATACGCTGGCTCTATCGGTGCCGCGGCAGGCCACTACTAATTCATGCATGGTTTGAGGCTCCTGCCCTTGCAAAGCCTGGAAAACAGCGAGGCGCGGTTTAGTCAGGCTATAGCCCTGTTCTTTCAGGTATTGTCGCAATTCCGGTAAGAATGCAATCATGATGCAAAATATAACACATATTGCGACAAATTTGCAATAAATATTGCGATTTTGTTTCAATAATATACATGAAAGAAGTAGTACTTACCCAAACCCAGCTTGAAGATTCGTTTGCAGATTTAGAAACTGCCACCGATACGGTCTTTTCAGCTGCCGATAAACAGAGCGGTTTTTACGAACCGGCGCAGGAAAATGTACCAAGGCCTGCATTCAGATTATTTGAAGCGGCTTTGCTGGTAGCTGCCGACCGCCGCGATCTCCCAGATCCCAAAATGGAAAATGGGCGTTATGTAGTGGCTCCGCCGCTCACTGCCGTGGCTCGCAATTTTGAAGGCTTGCGCGGGCTTGCCCAAATAGACGTGCAAACAGCCGACGGCGCCAAAAGGCTCACCCGCCCGGCTATTGTGCTGCGGGGCGGGCACCGGGTAGCGATGCTGCTCGTAGAACCATCCGCACCGGCAATTACTGATATGCAACACGCGCTTTTAGAAACAGAATACGTCAAGGACGAGGCGGAAGTATCAGAAGAACATTCATCTTCCGACATTGCCAATGCGGGCGCTCTGGCGCCGGCGATGGTAGCAGTTTCTAGCAGCGGCCTCGGCAATGCCCATCATGACGTGCACCGTCTGGCTGCGGGCACCAAAGAAGGTACCTCCACATTTGGTATAAATTTCAGCAAAGCCGGCCGCCAAGATTTTAAAGTAGGCGGGCAAACCCGCCTCGTGCGTCCTGGCATATTTGCCTTGGACGAAAGGGTTACGTTGCTCGTTGGCGGGCAAGACCAACTGCCATCTGAAAAGCAATTGTTCGGCGTAGCCTTATCTGCAAGCGAGCTTGCCGTTGGCAAAACGCTTGCAGCGACAAAGAGCCGCACTAACCAAACTCCGGACCTCACTACAAACCTAAGACAGATAGTCGGCGAATGAGCCCCGAAATTCTTGACACCAGCTTTCATGCATTTACCGAGGAAGAACTTGGCATACGATTTGACGAACTCATTGAGCTTTCGGCAAGCCAGCCCGATGATGAACTAGCTCTACATAGCTTGCGGGAAGTCGTTCTGGAAGCCCGGGACCGCGGGCAAATAGATATGGCGTTCCAAATGGCGATGACGCTCGGAGCCATGGCCTGCCTGCATCCTCATATGGAAGGTCTGGCAAACAGCGCCGGTGAACAGCTTGGTTTATTGGGTGGGGCCGGTAATGAGCATGGGGATGAAAATGACGCGCACGAACATGAAGACGCTCACGATCCCGCAAAATGCGAGGCCTGCCGTTCGGGGAAGCCCTGCGCCAGAAAACGCTAGAATGAATCTATAAAATGATGCAAATACAAGATATTTTGCGACAAGTTTGCAATAAATTTAATAGTTACTGTAGAATCGCTGCATGATCGTTTTTCTGCTTACCGTGGCCGCCTCGGCCGCTGCCCTCGTGGGCGGCTATACGGCAATTCGCAGCCAAAAATGGCTGGACATGGCTTTGGCACTTACTGCCGGGCTGGTCCTCGGCCTGGTTACTTTCGATCTACTGCCAGAAATCTTCGACATCGTGCAGTCGCAGAAGCTTGATCCCGTGTGGCCGATGATCGCCATGACAGCCGGATTTTTGCTGTTTCATGTGTTTGAGCGGTTTGTCCCTCTGCATGAAGGCACCGAGGAGGAATATGTGCCGCACCGCCACCCGCGGCTTGGCACGGCACGTGCCATTGCTCTTAGCGGCCATAGTTTTTTGGATGGGCTTAGCATCGGCGTGGCTTTTCAGGTTAGTTCCGCAGTTGGCATTGCAGTGGCGCTAGCCGTTATCGGGCACCGTTTTGCCGACGGCTTTGATACGACGACGTTCATGCTATTCCACAAAAATAAGCTTTCGCACATTAAGCGGTGGCTGGCAGTAGTCATCCTTATGCCGATTGCCGGCGGTCTTACCAGTCTAGTTTTCACTCTGTCGCAAACATCGTTAGCGATATACTTAGGATTTTTTGCCGGCCTGATTCTTTACATAAGCGCCAGTAATCTGTTGCCGCAGGCCCACGCGGCCAAATCATCCCGAAAAAGCTTCAGTCTGACTCTTGTGGGCGTGGCGTTTATATTTTTAGTGACGCGTTTTGTATAAAGGGTGTTCCCGCAAGGGGAAAGTGGTATAATAAAAGCGCTACTATAAAAATACATACAGCAAAAATACAAACAAAAAGGGTAAGATACGGGGTAATTGCTGCACTTTACGCAATCAATATGGCTATGAAATCCTCATCTTTAAACGGTAAAACCATTCGTCCCGGTCTGCTTAACTATTCCTTTTATACCTCAGATCGGCACCCTACTAGCCGGCGGAATGAAAAGCCGAAGGCTAAGCCCTTGCCGCTTCGCCAATATTTCCAGACGCTTTTGAGCGTGGCGGTAGCCGTTGTTATTGTAGGCGGCACATTTATGGCAGTAAGGGCTTATGGCAACCGGCATTCAGGTGGTGCTGCCGCGCCGAATCCTGCGTCCCAGGCTGCCGCAACGGCTGACGGCCCCAAAGAATGCGCCGATAATTCCTTGGATAAGCTTGTTATAGTCAGCGTAAGCGAACGCCATCTCTGGGCCTGCATGCGGCACAAAGTGGTGTACGATAGCCCGGTTGTTACGGGTATGGAATATCTCCCGGCGGATTTAACACCCCGTGGCACCTATCATGTATATGACAAGCAAACCAATGTAACGCTAACTGGATCAGATTCAACGGGCGACTGGAGTGATCCTGTTTCGTACTGGATGCCGTTCTTGCAGAACCAATACGGCACATACGGCTTCCACGATGCTACGTGGCGGCCAAATAGTGACTTCGGCAACGTTGACCCGAACTCGTCGAAGGCTTCACACGGCTGCGTGGAGCTGCCGCTTAGCACTGCCAAATGGCTGTATTCCTGGATGCCCGTGGGTACGGCCGTGACAGTTAAAAATTAAGATTACGTACGTTTCTTTTTTTCTTGTCTGTAGGCCCAATTTACAAGAACTTGATAACCATTTTCAAAATGGCCTTTCACTTCTGTATTAATTTCTTTGGTGTACAAGTGGCTTTCATCGGCTAGCCAACTATTCAGTCTTCGGTTGTATCTCCAGTGGCGAACTTTATCGGTAAGGCTTAGTCCGCCAAATGCGGCGAGGGCGGCTGTGCCCCAAATTTCCGCCCCGCTCACGGCAAGGTCATGTTGATGGGTGGAGGCGGAGAGACAGAGCCCACCCAGAAAACCTACAATTCCGTAGGCTCCCAGAATAAAATCATTGCTTTCTCTGGCAGGAGGCAGGCCGAGCGCCTCAGGTTTTACGACACTCTCGTTCATTTGCAATATTATAAGTTATAGGTTTTTCTATGTCTAATAGCTATACCGCCCAGGGGTTTATAGCGTACAATATAAGTATGATTATTGCGCTTGTTGTTTTGGGGGTATTAGTGCTCGGCTTGTTCGGGATTGTGCTTTTTTTGCTGTTACGCAAACCGTCAACAGATAGCGAAAGCGCGTTGCTCTTGAAAGCTGATATGACTGAACTGACTAAATCGATGGGCGACCTTAAAGACGGCCTGCAAAAACAACTGAGCGACCAACTCGGTGCATCGAACAAGCAGATCGCTTCGCAGTCGGCTGCCAGCATAAAAATTTTGCAGCAAGTCACGGAGAAGCTGACAAAGCTGGAGGGTACCAACAAGAACGTCGGCGACATCGCCTCCGAACTTAAGTCATTACAGAGTGTCTTGCAGAATCCGAAGCAGCGCGGCGTAGTCGGCGAGTTTTACCTCAAACAGATCCTGGAAAATGTCCTGCCGGCCGGCACATTCGAACTGCAATATAGGCTTGGCGAGGGCCTGGTGGTAGACGCCGTCGTCAAGCTGGACGACAAGCTGCTGCCGCTGGATAGCAAGTTTCCGCTGGAAAATTATAATCGCCTGCTGGAAGCCGAAGAAGGGGAGCGCGAAGCTCTCACGCGGGCCTTCAAAGAAGATGTGAAAAAACGGATCGACGAAACGGCAAAATACATCCGGCCGGGCAAGGGTACGCTTGACCAGGCGCTGATGTTTATACCAAGCGAAGCAATTTATTACGACCTTTTGGCAAATAAAGTCGGCGTCGGCAACGTTTCGGGGCGCAATCTCATGCAGTACGCCATCGAGAAGAAAGTTACTATCGTTGGGCCCAGTACGCTCAGCGCCATGTTGCAGACTGTTGCCCAAGGCCTGCGTTCCATCGAAATTCACAAAGACACCGAAAAGATCCGCAAAAATGTCGAGCAGCTGCGCAAGCATTTAATTGCGCACAATGGTTACATGCAGCGGCTTGGCAGCAGCCTCGGCACAACCGTAGGGCATTTCAACAATACGTATAAAGAACTTGGCAAAATTGACCGCGACGTCGTAAAAATCACCGATACGGAAATATCTGTCGAACCAATGCTGCTCGAAAAGCCGCAACTCGACGAATAGTTACCTGGTGTTTTTTAGGAGATCTATCGTAAGCGCGGCAGTCCAGGAAAAGTTTTCAGCGCCGGCCGGTGCGCCGTTAATCGGATCGAAATATTCGTAACAGCCGGACTTACGCACCATCTCGACTGTACTTTCAGTAAGCGCCTCGGCGTGATCTTTAAATCCGTAGCGCTTTAAGCCGTCAATGATCAGCCAATTCATGTTTACCCAGCTTGGCCCTTGCCAGTAAAGCTTCCGCCGGAACCAGAAGGAATTCAGCGGCACGGTAGGTACCGGATAGGCCGGGCCGAAGGCGTGCTCGTTTTCAATTAGCCGGAGCAGATTCTGCGCTCGCTCTTTGCTGATGGTTCCCGCATAAAGCGGCAAAAGCGTTGCGATGGACGGATTTTTGAGCAGCCGGTGCGTAATAAAGTCCCGCGAATAATATTGGGCAGAATATGGGTCCCACAGTTCCTCGAGCGTTTTTTCGGTTTGTTTCATGCTCTCGAGTAATTCCTTGGGAAGCTCCTCGCGGAGGGATTTAGCTATTTCCTGCAGATGAGTATTGGCGCGGATGAGGATGCTATTAAATACCAGGTCTTCAATAGCGAAGAGCCCGTGATCGAGGATTTTATTGATGTCGTAACGTTTGCGGCGGAGCCGGCGCTGCGTATCTACCAGCATGAGCGACTCGATCGTAGAAAAGCGTTCGTCAAGCGGGACGGATTTACCGTCGCGGCGGAACAAATTAATCACCTTATCAAATTTCATTTTTTCGATGAGGCGGATCCAGAGCGGCATGAGATGATCATGCATTTCGCCCATCCACGGCGGGCTGTTATCAAGCCCGGTTTCCCACGGATGAACCAGCAAAATAAGCCCCTCATTGTGCGGGTCGCGCTCGGCGTACAGCCATTCGTGGTATGCCAGCAAGCCGCGATACATCGTGCGGTACCACAGGCGCCGCTCAGGCCATTCAAGTTTTTTGCCGACTTGTACGACTGCTTCGGCTAACATTGGCGGCTGGGTAATCCCGGTGGTTCTGATGTCGCTCGGCGCATATGGATTCAGCCAGCTGCGCCAGGCATTGCGGTCTATGCGGTATTGCGGATCGTCGCGGAAAATAATGTTCGGCAGCATGCCATTGTCCCATTGGCCGCGGAGTAGGCTGAGAAGCTCGGTTTTAGCCCGTTCAACGTCAAGATGGCGCCAGCCGATGGCCGTAAAACAACTGTCCCAAAACCATTGGTGTGGATACAGTCCATGTGCCGGTTGCGTGTAATTGCCCCGGTCGTTCATGGCCAGGACGGCTTTGGCTTGTTCTAAGAGATCATCCACTTTCTCTGTTTTAGGCATACATTTTAGTATAGCCCAAAACCGTTGTTGCTTGTGCTTAAGGGGTGTTACCATAAAAGCCATGGCCTATGTAGTAATACCCATTCTCTTAGCGCTCGTGATCGCCATACTGTTGCTCCTGGTTATGTATGGCGCCCGCTATAAATGGGTTTCTGCAATTTTTCTATGCGTTGGATTGGCGGCTTTCGTCTACTTCAGCATGTATCAAACCAGAGTGTGTACAGAGGAATTCTGCAGTTTAGGCAATATATTGTACGGCTGGATTATCAGTGGCTGCGCTTTTGTGGTGGCCCTTTTGTTTGCAATTTTCCCCCGTAAAAAATAAGCCTGCAATTCTGCTGGCATTCATTCCGAAAAATATATGCCGCTTATGCTTGCGATAAATCAAGCATGCCTTATAGTCAAAGGTATGGCGTTGGAGCAGATGTCTGAACACACATGGCAGTTCTCACCTGGTCCATTCGACGTTCACGCCCATCCGCGCGTCTTTGACACACAAACGCAAGACGGTTTCGTATCGCTTAATGAAGGCACCGAAGGCAAAGCCGGGCTGAGAATTTATACTGAAGCAGCTATTCACTCAGGCATTACCGGCATGGCTGCCATGCCAAACGAATCAGTCCGCCGTTATGACGAAACTATTGAGGGTAGGACCGAAGAAATCCCGTATCCGATTGCGAATACCGACAGAGTAATTGCTATGCAGGCTGCAATAGAAGACCGGGCTGTCATTCCGACCGCCATCCACTTCGGATTGGATCCCGAAACCGCCTTTTGGGATATGGACAAAATCCGCCTTAAAGAACCTTTTTTGAGCCGGGAATTCAGCCGGGTTAGGGATGAGTGTGTTGGCCTGAAAGTTTACTTGGCAGAGACGACCGGCGGCAATAATATAGCGCTGGGACATGGCGCCAGGGTGGCCGAAATCTGGCATCGTATCAACCCGGAAAAACCGGTTATATTCCATGTTGAAGGCGGCGATGTAGCGGTGCTGCTCAACGACATTTATCATCGTAAAGGTGGCAAAGAAATACCCCTTCACATCGCGCACATCTCCTCACGGCAAGAGCTGGAAGCGGTTATCGCCGCCAAAGAAGCCGGTATGGACGTGACCTGCGAAGTCACGCCCCACCATCTATTTCTGGATGAATCAGTTAGAGATTTAATCGGCGGGTATGGCTGCATGAAGCCCAGTCTTAAATCTAAGGCGGATAAGGAATATCTGTGGGGTAATATGCGCTACATCGATATATTTGCCAGCGACTGTGCGCCGCACCGTATTAGCGACAAAGAAAAAGATAAGCCTGCTTTCGGCGTCACCAATCACACCATCATGCTGCCGTTATTGCTTGGGGCTGTGGCTGATGGCCGCTTGGCCATGGAAGACGTCTATGCCAAGTTCTGCACTAACCCGCGCGAGCGTTTCAATTTGCCGCTGGATGACGGCTCATTTACCCGCGTTTTGACAACGCCTGGGTCAGAGGAGATTACGGCTGAGGAGCACGATGGCCGGGCGCGTTACGGGCAAAATCCCTTTGTTCGCCTGGGCGGCGATTTTCACTTGCTCGGCGAAGTGGTCCGGGTCGAAGCCGGCCGATCCACGGCATATAGCCAATACGAGAGCGATCTGCATACCAGCTACACGCACCTCATACGCCCCAAAAACATAGCAACCACTGAAAGGCAGGCATGAGGGCGGGCAGCTACTACGAAACGTTCAAAGGCGAACAGCTTAAAGCGGCAGCGGAGCTTACGCTGCATGGGCTAGGTGGTTTGGCGGTAGGTCGCGAAGCGTTAGAAGCGTATGCTTTCGGCGTTGAGGGACGGCCCTCGGACGCTCGCCTCCATACGAGTGTAGCGGGCGTAGCGTTTGAAAATCCGGTTATTGTGGGTGCTGGCTGGGACAAGAAGGGTCGAGCTATACATGGGTTGTACCAGCTTGGTTTTTCCGGGGTAGAAATCGGCACGGTATTGCCGTTCGCCCAAACCGGAAATCCGCGTCCGCGCTTATGGACTATCAATCAGGATCATAGCGTCGGCTTGAACCGCCTCGGCTTCAACAGTCCCGGCATGGAGCGAGTCGGAAAATACCTGCAAGCGGCCCAGCCGCTGCCGTGCCCGGTTGGCCTCAATGTCGGGCGCAACAAAATTATGCCGAACGAAATGGCAGCATGGGCCCATAACCAGGTTATTGAGCATCTTGGCAGCTGCGCCAGCTACATAGTGCTTGGCATATCCTCGCCGAATAGCCCGGGTCTTCGCGGTCTTCAGGACAAGGGACCTTTCAGGGAACTCGTGCAAGCCGCGCGTGAAGCGATGCCGGCCGAACAGCCGTTATTTATTAAAATTGACAGTGAACGTACGCCTGCCGAACTGGACGACATGATAGAAGTTATGCTGGAAGAGAAGGGCGATGGCTTTGTGGCTACTAACACATACATGGCTAGTGATTTGAAAGCAAAATATGGCCGCCGGTGGGCTAATGAGGCAGGCGGCCTGAGCGGTGCCGATCCGGACTTCCGTAGGCGGGCTACTGGTACGGTGCGGCATATTTACGAGGCTGCCGGCGATCGCTTGGCAATCATTGGCGTGGGCGCAGTAGGCGACACTGGGGCGGCATTGGAAAAATTAGAAGCAGGCGCCTCGGCAGTCCAAGTAGTGACTGCCATCCGGCCAAGCCTCGGTAGGGTCGCTGCCCAGATTAACCGCGGCTTGCTCGACCGGATAGAACGCGACGGCGCGAGCAGTATCCGCGATTATATTGGTGCCGGCACTACTCGCGGCGTGTTGGCTACTTAGCGGAAATTGTTGAAACTGACAGGGAAGTCGAAATCGGCATTGCGGACGAGCTGCATTACTGCCTGCAGTTCGTCTTTTTTGCCCGATGTCACGCGCACCGCTTCACCTTGGATTTGCGTTTTAGCTTTCGGAAATTGATCGCGGATAAGCTTGGTGATTTTCTTGGCTTTTTCCTGATCCAACCCTCGCACAAAAGGTACGTCTTTAGTTGCTTTCAGGTTCGCTTCGACGAGGCCGCGCGAGGTATCGAGCAGCTTCTGGCTTTGGTTTCTGGCCGCCAGCTTTTTACGCACGATGTCTAAAATAGCATCGATTTGCCAGTCGCCGCTGCCGGTAATCTTCAACCCATTTTTATCATTGTCCAGCCATTCCACGGCAGCCGGGGTGCCCTTGAAATCATAACGATTACCCATTTCGCGCTGTACTTGGTCAAAAACATTATTGAGCTCGGCTTTGTCATATTCGCTGACTATATCAAAGGAAAAATTCGCCATAAAAATATTGTAACGTAAAAGCTGACCGGGAGACGTGTGTAATAAATATTACAGAAACTACTATTGGCTTATGCTTAGGGAAAGGATACAATGAAATCAAATGGGGGCAGAACAAAAATCGGCCGAAGTTAATCCTATTGGAGAATTCCTCGACGAGTACGCCCCGCCCGGAGAATACGACGATAAACCGCAAGACGAATGCGGGATTGTAGCAGTGTACGCTCCCGGCGAACCAGTCGGTAAAATGACATACGAAGCCATGCAGCGTTTGCAGCACCGCGGCCAAAGCGGCGCAGGCATGGTCTATTCTATTGGGCCTAAAACTCTTATGGGGCATCATGGCAGAGGGCTTATCGATAGGGCAATCCCCGAAGTCATACCCGGCGCCAACGGCGTTAGCCCGGTCGACGCCGAGCCTACCTCGGCCGTAACTATCGGCCATACACGTTACAGCACGGCTGACCGCGAAGATGCCTCCCAGCCATTTATTGGGCACTTGAGCGATCCGAGTTTTGCACTGGCCCATAACGGCCACATAGAAACCATTGACATAGTCGCCGAAAGGTACGGCATCGATACGACCGACCCTGCTAGCGATAGCAGTCTTTTAACCGAAATCTTAGATAAGCGTGCTGTTGAATTAGGCAGTCTGGAGGCCGCATTGCACGAGGTAACCCCGCAGTTAGATGGAGGTTATAATCTTGTGTTGACTGACGGCGAGCGGATTATCGGTGTCCGCGATCCTTGGGGGACGCACCCTTTGTCGCTCGGCGAACTTGCTGGCGGAAAAGGCTTTGCGTTGGCTTCGGAAACGGTTGCTTTTAAAACGCTCGATATAGCGAGTGTGCGCGACGTCGAACCGGGCGAGATTCTCGTTATAGGTAAAGACGGGGTAGAAAGCTCGCATATGGACCGCGTGGAACCTCCCCGCCAATGCATGTTCGAATACGGCTATTTTACCCGGCCGGACAGCAAAGTGAACGGCGTGGACGTGTATATTGCGCGGAAACTCATGGGCAAGTTTTTGGCAATAGACCGCCCGGTGGACGCGGACGTGGTCGTCGGCGTGCCGAATTCAGGGCTCTCGGCGGCAGCCGGCTTTGCCAGACAATCCCGCATACCGCAGGTGCTTGGCTTATTCAAAGACGAGTATGTAGGCCGGAGCTTTATTGAGCGGGCAGCGAAGCGCGATGAGACACTACGCCGCAAACTAAGCCCGAATGAAGCCGAGCTCGAAGGCCGCCATATCGTCTTGGTGGATGATTCTCTCATCAAGGCCAACACAATGCGCGCCCTCGTTAAGATGGTCCGTGAAACAGGTGCTTTGAGTGTCCATGTACGACTGGCTATGCCTCGGTACGAACATCCTTGTTATGGCGGAATGGATACGAGAGAAACATGGCGTTTGATAGCCCGGCGCATGGATGACGACCAAATAGCCGAGGAAATCGGGGCGGACTCTGTAGGATTTAACAGCGTAGATAGGATCGAGCAAGCCGTAAGGGAGGCGCGAGTAGACCCGAGTCTCGTTCATGAGGCTGGCAGAACGCTCTGCGCCGCCTGCACCACCGGCGACTATCCGTATTCGGTACCAGTTCACGAGGAAGATACCGGCGAATTGGATCTAGTCGATATGGCTGCGACCGGCTAAACTGCTCATGCTCTTTTCGCTGACGCACCCGAGTACTGGTATACTTGACCGTAAGATATGGCCCAACAGTCACCAAGTAATTTTCCTGAACTAGAAAAGAGCGTTGCTGAAATTGCTAAGCAACTCAGTACGTTGCCGAATTTAGTCCCCACAATCAAGCTGGACATCCAACCGGTTGTAAATGCTCAAAAAGTTCTTGCTGAATCAGTAAAACCAATGCTGGAAGCGCAGCAGCAAATAGCAAAGTCGATGGCATTATCATTCCCCCGGTTTGAGGAAATGTTTGGTTTACAGACGATCTATAAGGATATACAGGCGGCCAGTAGCGAAGATAAGCGGCGAGTAGGGCAAAAGGTTAATGAAGAGAAGCAACATTACATTGACATCGTTGAAACGTATGAAAAATATAGCGAGCCTTCATTAGAAGGGATCGACGTAACCGCGCCATTCGGCGTCAATACGCCGCAAGATAAACGCCCAAAACTTTTGCCCGCCGAAAACGGCAGCAAGCATCCGCTTATGGCCGAACTCGAAAAGGTATTGGATATTTTTTACCGCATGGGTTTTACGGCTGTTGAATCGCGCGAGATTGATGACGACTTCCATATGTTCGGTTCGCTGAATTTTCCGGAAGACCACCCCGCACGTGATGATTACGATACATTCATGACCGTCCAAAAGGATAAGAATGAAAAACAATTTATAGCTCCTGCCCACACCTCGACCATGCAGAACCGGGTGCTACAGCGGTTCAAGCCGAATCTCGAAAAGGACGAGCCGATCGCCGCTGTCATTCCGGGGCGGGTCTTCCGGAACGAAGACCTTGATGCCCGCCACGAGCACACGTTTTACCAGTTAGAAGGCGTGTACGTTGACGAAGGTATTAATGTCGGCAACCTAATTGCCACGCTTAAAACCTTTCTCGAGGAGTATTACGGCAAGGATCTTGAATTCAAAACGCAGCCGTTTTATTTTCCGTTTACCGAGCCGTCGCTGGAGTTAATTGTCAGCTGCCCGTTCTGCGATAAAAAGGGTTGCCACATCTGTTCCTATGTTGGCTGGATCGAGCTGCTTGGCTGTGGCATGATTCACCCCAATGTATTGCACCAGGCCGGTATCGATACTAATAAATACACTGGCTTTGCCTGGGGTATGGGCATTGAGCGGCTGGTGATGATGAAGTACGGTGTTGAAGATATTCGCCACTTCGAATCCGGCAAACTAGACTTTTTGAGGCAATTTTCATGAACATGAATAAGACAATTTTCGATGAAATAGTTGCAGGCCGGAAGAAGTCATGGAAGATATGGGAAGATGATAGCCATCTGGCTTTTCTAAGTTTGTTTCCTAATACACCAGGCCTTACAGTCGTAGTGCCTAAAAATAACATCGGTGATTATGTATTTAGCCTACCAGATAATCAGTATAGCGAGTTTCTGAGTGCCACAAAGAAAGTTGCGAAGATGCTCGAGAGAGCCTTTGACACGCCTCGGGTGGCACTCGTCTTTGAGGGTACGGGTGTGGCTTATGTGCACGCTAAGCTCTATCCTTTGCACGGTGAGCTTGCAAGTAAAACGGATGTATGGTCGGATGACACCGAATTCGTAAATGATTATCGCGGCTGGATCACAACGATGGAGGGTCCAGAAATGTCCGAAGAGGAGCTTGCTAAAATCCAGAAAAAAATTATCGAGGCGAACGAATGAAAATAAGTTTTGTACGGCTCAGGGAAATGGGCAAATACTATGGCGCCGGTGATCTGGCTCCGCAGGGGCTGGATACACTGGTTGAGAAAATTGGAGCGCAGCTCGGCGCCATCGAAGAAGTCGAAGATACGGGGGCGCGTTACAAGGGCGTTGTAATTGCCAAGGTCGTATCGTGCGAGAAACACCCGAATGCCGATAAGCTCAATATTTGCCGGATCGACGACGGAAAAGCCGTAAAAGACGTTGAGCGCGGCGAAGATGGCTTGGTGCAGGTGGTTTGCGGCGCTCCTAACGTCCGCGAAGGTTTAATGGTGGCGTGGTTGCCGCCGGGTACCACGGTCCCAGAAACTGCTGGCAAGGACCCGTTTGTGCTTGAAGCCCGGGACTTGCGCGGCGAAAAAAGCAACGGCATGCTGGCTTCCGCCCGCGAACTGGCCTTGGGCGATAACCACGAAGGTTTGCTGGAACTCGACGGCGACGTCAAACCGGGCCAGGATTTTGCAGAAGTATACGGGCTGAAGGATGATGCCATGATCGACATAGAAAATAAAATGTTCACGCACCGGCCGGATTGTTTCGGTTTTCTCGGGGTAGCGCGCGAGGCGGCAGGTATTGAAGGCCTGGCTTTCGAAAGCCCGGGCTGGTATGCGCCAGCGCCAGAATTTCCGGGGATCGAAGGCGATGAGTTGCCGCTTACCGTTACAAATGAACTGCCCGAATTGGTTCCTCGCTTTACAGCTATTACCATGAGCGGGGTTAAGGTGGGGCCGAGTCCGGTTTGGCTGCAAGTAGAACTGGCAAAAATCGGCCAGAAATCCATCAATAATATTGTCGACTATACGAACTGGTATATGCTTTTGACCGGCCAGCCGTTGCACGCATACGATTATGACAAAGTAAAAGCATTAGGTGCCAACGGCGCCGCCTTAGTAGTGCGTAACCCGCGTCCCGGTGAAAAGGTTAAGTTATTGAACGGCAAGGAAATCGAACCGCGCACTGAAGCCATCATGATAGCTACCGACAAACAGTTGATCGGCGTCGGCGGGATTATGGGGGGCGCCGAAACCGAAGTCGACAAGGACACCAGCAACATCATATTGGAGTGCGCTAATTTCGACATGTATTCTATACGCCGTACTTCCATGGCGCACGGCCTCTTTACCGATGCCGCAACACGCTTCACGAAAGGCCAAAGCCCGCTCCAGAATCTGGGCGTTTTGTCCCGCATTGTCAAAGAAATTCGCGAGTATGCGAACGGCAAAGTCGCGAGTGAAGTAGTTGATAATAATCAGATCGATAAAACAGTTCTGAGCCGCGGCTCGTTGTTTGAACCGGTTAAAGTAACAACTAATTTTGTAAATACACGACTGGGCTCGCAGTTCTCGGCCGATGAAGTAAAACAGTTACTCGAAAATGTCGAATTCTCGGTTGCAGTAAGCGGCGACGAGCTGATGGTTACAGCGCCGTTTTGGCGGACAGACGTAGAGCTTCGCGAAGATGTCGTAGAAGAGGTTGGCCGGCTCTACGGGTATGACCATTTGCCGTTTACATTGCCGAAACGCGACCTGGCGCCAGCTCCAAAAGACCCATTGCTCGAGCTGAAAGCTGCAATCCGTAGCGAGCTTGCCAAGGCGGGCGCCAACGAGGTGCTAACCTACAGCTTCGTCCATGGTAATTTACTCAATAAAGTGGGCCAGGACAAAACCCAGGCTTTTCAAATTAGCAATGCACTCAGCCCTGACCTGCAATATTACCGTCTGAGCTTGACTCCGAGCTTGCTGGAAAAAGTCCATCCAAACATCAAGGCGGGCTACGATCAGTTTGCTTTATTTGAGCTCGGCAAGGTCTATAGCGCAACCGAGCTTGATGAAGCCGGCCTGCCAAAAGAATTCGGACGGGTGGCACTAACCGTGGCTGCTAGCCCGAAAATATCTAAAAACACTTCTGATGAGATAGCTTACTATCAAGCACGGTTATTGGCGCTCGATTTGTTTAGTCGCCCAGATACGCTTCGCTTTGTACCGGTCGCAACCGTTGATACAAACGGCCACGAGCTGTTCTCGCAAATGCTGGCGCCGTTTGAACCCAACCGGACGGCGGTTTTGTACGCCGGCGAACGGTTCGTGGGGGTAGTCGGCGAATACAAGCAGTCCGTTAAGCGGAACTTGAAGTTACCTGCGTACTGCGCGGGCTTTGAATTGTTTCTGTCCGCGCTTCAGAACCAAGTTGCCGCTGCATATACGGCGCTGCCTCGGTTCCCTGCGGTAACGCAAGACATTACCTTGAAAGTGCCGGCGGACATGGAATACCAAACTCTCTGCGATTTTCTTTGGGGGCAAGTTGAAGAGTTACGGCCAAGGAACACACGCGTTCAAATTAGCCCGCGCGACATTTTCCAGCGCGAAGACGATGAAGAGCACAAGCAGGTGACATTCCGGCTGGAAATCGCCAGTTACGAGCGCACTCTCACGGATCCAGAAGTGAACAAAGTGCTGGATGAGGCCGCCGCAGCTGCAAAAGAAAAATTCGGCGCCGAAAGAGTCTAGCTATGCCCGACGAACCAGTGCCCCGCCGTCTTCGCAATACCGCCCGCGGTATCGTTATACGTGACGGCAAGATCCTGCTCATGGAGCGGTGGCGGCCGGGGATGCATTACTTTTCAATTCCCGGTGGCGGCATTGAGCCGGGCGAAGCACCCGAAGAAACGGTCTTGCGGGAAATTACAGAAGAAACGACTATTACAGTGAAAGTTGAACGCCAGGTTTTAGAGATGCGCGACAGCGGCTTTGCCCACAAGATCTATCTCTGTGACTATGTCTCCGGGGAACCGCACTTGCCCGACGATTCGCCGGAAGCGCAGCAGCACGGTGAAGACAATCGCTTCAAGCCTGGATGGCAACCAATAAGTGACTTGCCTGAACTACCATTTGTTTATTGGAAACCGCTGCAGTATGCATTAGTCGATGGGCTTAAAAATGGTTTTCCGGAAAAAGTGCAGATTGTCAGCGCTTCTTAAGCAAGGTAAACTAGACTGATATGCAAATGGAGAAAAAGTAACCATGGCCCAGCTGGGAGGACGGATCTTTGCCGGATTTTTTGCGGCGCTTTTTCTTTTATCCTCTTGTGCGGTCGCGGTAGCATATATCATTGCCCAGCACCAATCCAGCACGAGTACCACTTCGCCAAGCAGTTCATCTAACCAATCACAGGAGAAAAAAGTGGATAATAAATTACAAGGCACACAACTTGCTAGCTTTACGCCGACAACCCAGGCGTTTACCCAATTACAAACTACCGATACTACGCCCGGCACCGGCGCGACAGTTAAGGCAGGAGATACAATTACCGTCGACTATACTGGCGCGGTAGCGAACACCGGTAAAATTTTCCAAAGCTCCAAAGACACCGGGCAACCGGCTACATTTGCGCTTAACCAAGTGATTGCCGGCTGGTCCCAGGGCATCCCCGGCATGAAAGTCGGAGGCACGCGCCGCCTATTAATTCCGGCTGCGTTAGCTTATGGCTCAAACCCGCCGCAAGGTTCCGGCATACCCGCTAACGCCGACCTTGTTTTCGACGTCACCGTACACAGCGACAGCACCCAATCCAAGTCCAAGTAGTTACCTGCCACCAAAACCCCCGCACACCGTGTCTAAGAAGTTGCAAGTTTTCCTTGCAGGCAGTTAAGCGCAGTGTGCAGTTTTGGGGTAAAAACCACAATATGTAGCGTATTGATTTTGTCGTAAGCGCTATATATAATACTTCGCATAGTCAGAAAAAATTCTGCTAGCGCACTTAAAACAAGTGCTCACAATCAAATAACAAACACGCCAGAAAAGTGACAAGGCCGCCTGCCGACCAAAAGGACGGTTCTTGTATCTCGCTCTCTTTACTGGCCAGAAATCATCCACCTGGAGGGGAATTATATGGTCAAAAACATCACTATCTTTACCAGCAATACTTGCGCGTACTGCCAAATGGTAAAAAAGTATCTCGGCGCTAAAGGTATGGACTACGAAGAAGTGAATATTGACGAACACCCCCACCGGCAGGCGGAAGCTATGCAGATGAGCGGTGCTACTACGGTACCTGTTACCGTCGTAACTAAATCCGATGACACAAAAGAAGTAATTGTCGGTTACAATCTCGCTAAATTGGCACCCGCCGTAGCGTAAGGTTTTAAACGTGTTTCGCGGCCGCTTATAAATACATAAGCGGCCATTTTATTGCTACAATAGGTAAAATCATATGAGTGATGATAAGAAAATTCCTGAACATGACGTGATTATCGTAGGCGCCGGCCCAGCGGCATTAACGGCGGCCATTTATACGACGCGTGAAGATATCGGGACGATGTTGTTTGAGCGCGGAGTTGTTGGCGGTTTGGCGGCGGTCACCGATAAGATTGATAATTATCCCGGCTTCGCTGACGGCGTAGAAGGTTTGAAGCTAGCGGACCAGTTGCAAAAACAAGCTGAACGCTTCGGCGCGGAAATTGAGCTCGGTGAAGTGACAGCTATTCATGACGAAGGCGAAACTAAACGGCTAGAGACGACCAGCGGCGATATGCGTGCCCGTGCCGTGCTGATAGCAACCGGCAGCGATTATAAAAAAATCGGCGTGCCCGGCGAGCAGGAATATTATGCGCGCGGCGTACATTACTGCGCCACTTGCGACGGTGCTTTTTACCGCGATAAAAAACTCGTTGTAGTCGGTGGCGGCAATTCGGCAATCCAGGAAACGATTTTCCTTACCCGCTTCGCTTCCCATATCGATCTGCTTGTCCGTTCTACTATTAAAGCTTCAGATGTACTGCAAGAAGAGCTGCAAAAGTATATCGATGACGGCAAAGTAACCGTGCATCTCGGTACGGTCACGAATGAGATTGTCGGTAAAGACAACGGCGTCACGAAGGTGATTGGCGCCAATAAAACCACCGGTGAAAAAGTTGAATTTCCCACCGACGGCGTATTCGTCTTCGTAGGGTTGATGCCGAACTCACAATTCGTGAAAAATTCCTCAATCAAGCTCGACGAGATCGGTTTTATTATTACCGACCAACATTTGCAGACTGAAATGCCGGGCGTATTCGCTGCCGGCGATATTCGCTGCGGCGCGACTATGCAGATCGCTTCGGCAGCCGGTGAGGGTGCCACCGCGGCGCTTAAAATTCGTGAATACCTTGAAGGCCGCGCCCACCCCGTCCAGAACTAGCTCGCAAATTTTCTTGTAAAGTTGTATAATATATCATATGAGTATATGGGAGACCGGTTATTGTAGCCGGACTGACTACGAAACCGGAAAAGCCTTTTTGGTTTTGCCGGAAAGGTTAGCTACCGAGGGAATTTACGGGTTTGTTTGTCGCGCTAAGCCCTCACTGGCCTGGGAAGCATGCCGGTTCATTGTTAGAGTTGAAGCTGTTTTGCCGCCGCAGAAAGACCAGGAAAGTTACCTTGTGGGTGTAGGCTTTGAGGAGCTAGGGGAATCCGGCGCATTCGGGGAAACCAAGCAATATCATTTTAATGCCGAAGGGTTTGCGCACGGGCTCCAGGAGCCGTACGAAGAGGCGTACTTGCGGTATTTTCCAGACGGCACAGAAGATGAATTCGTACGCGTGCACGCAACTGCCTCCACGCCCATGGCCATGGGCGAAGTGCCAAACCTTGTGCCAGCTGCCCGCTAAATGCCGTCGTAGTTAGGGAATTCGTCGCTGACTATCTGATGCTTTTCGAGCCCGGTGGCGTGCAAGTCTTTTGCGAGCGCCTGGACCATCGGTTCCGGCCCAGATACGTAAACCAAAGTGTCCTCAGATGGTTTTTCGAGGCCGAGGATAAGCTCGGCACTCAGCCGGCCACGTTCACCACCCCAGGCATCGGACGGATTACTGACAACGATAGTCGGCTCGATGCCGGCGTCATGGAATGTGCCTTGAAAAATAATCTCATCTTCGTTCTTGACGCCATAGAGCAATTTAATTGGACGTTCTTCCATGGTTTGGGAGAGCCACGTCAGCATGCTGTGGAACGGCGTGACGCCAATACCGCCGGCCACGAAAATGAGCGGCGTTTGGATCAGTTTCGGTAGCACGAAGTCGCCCATCGGATCAGCCATGTGCAGCTCAGTACCCGGTTCAAGCGTGAATAAAGCTTTTTTGAAAGAACTGCTTTTGTCATCGCCGGCGTATTTTGTGGTAATGGTGAGAAACTCGTCCTCTGGTGAAGACGACAGTGTAAACCAGCGCTTTGTGCCGCGATCATCCGGCCGCCCATGCGGCAAATGCAGTTCGGTGTATTGGCCAGCCGTATACGACATGGCCCGCTCCGGCTTAAAGTAAAATGTCCGGATGTTGTCAGCCTCTTCCGCGGCGTGGTCAAAAGTTACCTGCATATGACAATAAGTATAACTTACTTTTCGAACCGGTCAGGATAGTCGGTGATGGCGCCCGACAGCCCCCACCTAGCCCAACGCCTGGCTTTTGCAGGGTTATTCAGTGTGTATGCAAAGAGTTCGGTGTCGCTATGTTTAAAACCGCGGATAAAGCCCCACCATAACCATAGTTGGTTCATGGCGACAATCTTGGCATCTACTTCGCGGGCTCGGCGGTGTGCCCGCACGCCGCTCCACGGTTCGATAACAATTTTGCTGATCCCCGGAAGCGCCGCGTGAAGTTCACGCAAGGTTTTCTGGCTTTTTGATCCGAGTAAGAAGGCGTTGTTTTTCCAGCCGGCGCCAAGTCTCGAGCGGATAATTTTAACGATCGGTTTCACCGGAACGCCGGGCTTTACTTCTATATATAAAGGCACCGGGCACCCAATGGTATCCAGCATCTCGTCAAAAGTAGGCAGGTCTGGCTTATGGGCTTTAAGTTCATCAAATGTCGTTTCAGCAATTTTCAACTTATTGCCGCCAGGGTCTGTCAGCGCGTTGTCATGATGAAGAATAACTACGGCATCTTTCGTAACGCGAAGATCAAATTCTAGCATGTCAGCGTGGTGCTCAAGGCCCTTCTGCAAGCCGGCAATAGTGTTTTCCGGCGCCAGCCCGCGGGCGCCACGATGTCCAATTATGAGCATAGAGATAGTGTACAATAAATTCCAGAAACGAAAGGAAGATGAACCAATGCCTGACTTTAATCAAGTTTTAACTCCGGGCGACTACCAGAACGGTATCGTCAATACCGTCGTCGAAATCCCGCAGGGAAGCAATCTGAAAATTGAATGGGACCGCGAACGCGCTGCCTTCATGATCGACCGGGTGGAACCTGCTATTTACGCCAAACCGGTAAATTACGGTTTCATACCGCAAACGCTGGACGAAGACGGGGATGAGCTGGACACCCTCGTGGTGTGCCATGAGCCGATCCCGACAGGCGTATGGCTGGAAGCGCGCATTATTGGCGTGTTGAATTTCGAGGATGACGGAGAGATGGATTATAAAATCGTTGTAGTACCGGCCGATGACCGCAATACCGGCGATGCCATCAAGCATCTTCGTGATCTCGGCGGCCGCTGGCAGCAGCAAGTCGAGGAGCACTTTAAGCATTACAAAGACCTTAAGAAGCCTGGCACAACCAAAGTGCTCGGCTGGGGCGACATCGAAGACGCCAAAAAAGTGGTCGCAGAATCCATTGAGCGCTACCAAAATAAATAGCTTCACTTAAATATGTACGACTAAGAAGGTTGCGCCTGGTAGCGCAACCTTTTACAATATAGGCATAAGCAGTAAAATAAAAATAAACAGGAGAACCTCTCGATATGAAGACGAAAATCGCAATTAACGGCTTCGGGCGGATTGGCCGCAATGCCTTTAAAGTGGCTTTTGAGCGAAATGATCTTGAGATCATCGCTATCAACGATCTTACTGATACCAAAACACTGGCCCATTTGCTCAAGCACGACAGCAATTACGGTACCTACCACTATGAAGTCGGGCATGATGACAAAGGTATTATAGTAGACGGCAAACATATTGCCGTTTTGGCTGAAAAAGATCCGGCGGCACTGCCATGGAAAAAACTCAAAGTCGAGATTGTTATCGAATCAACCGGCTTTTTCGTAAAGCCGGAGCTGGCCCAGGCCCACATCAAGGCTGGCGCTAAAAAAGTTGTCTTGAGCGCTCCAGCTAAGGGCGATCATGCCGATGATGCAGTAACGATAGTACTCGGCGTAAATGAAGATAAATTGGAAAGTGCCGGCGAAGTTATCAGTAATGCTTCCTGTACGACAAACTGCATTACGCCTGTCGCAGCGGTCATTGAAAGTAATTTCGGCATCGAGAAAGCCATGATGACGACAACGCACAGTTATACGGCTTCGCAGCGGCTGCAGGACGCTCCTGCCAAAGATTTGCGCGAAGCCCGAAACGCCGCGGAGAATATCGTGCCGACAACCACCGGCGCGTCCATTGCTGCAGCCAAGGCCTTGCCTGCGCTCGAAGGCATATTTGGCGGCATGTCCATCCGCGTACCCACCCCTGTTGTCAGCTTAAGCGATTTCGTAATCATCACGAAGCGGAGCGTGTCCGTTGAGGAAGTAAATGATGCCTTCAAGGCAGCCGCCAAAGAGCCATATTACCAAGGCATTTTAGACGTTACGGAAGAAGAGCTCGTGAGCAGTGACTTCATCGGTAATAGTCATTCGGCAACCGTCGACCTAAAACTTACGGCTGTCATCGGCGGTAATATGCTGAAAGTTGTCGCATGGTACGACAATGAATGGGGCTATAGCAACCGCTTGGTGGAAGTTGTTGCAGACGCAGGGCGTTTGCTCCAAAAGGCTAAAAGCTAACCATGAAAATATACCTGGGCGCCGACCATAACGGTTTTGAGTACAAGGCGGAACTAGCGAAAGCTCTGCAACTTGCCGGCCACGAAGTCATTGATGAAGGCGACCAGGCGCTGCAGGCAGACGACGATTATCCCGAATTTGCTTCCAAAGTTGCAACGGCGCTCCTAGCAGACAGTGATCCGGAAGCACGGGGTATCCTGGTGTGCGGCAGCGGGCAGGGCATGTGCATTGCCGCTAACCGGTTTAAGGGTATTAGGGCGGCATTGTGTTGGAATCAGAACGAGGCTCGCGCTGCCCGAAACGACGACGACTGCAACGTGCTTTGTTTGTCTTCTCGCTATACTTCCATCGATGAAGCGGGCACCATTATGGCGACTTTCCTAGCAACGCCCTTCGCTGGAGCTCCCCGGTTCTCCCGCCGTATCGAAAAGCTTGATAAGCTAGGGTAGTAATGCTGCGGCGAGCTTTTGGAGCCTTTAAGAAACACCCGGCCCGCTATCCGGGCGTATTTATCATTGTGGCCGCCACGCTGCTTGGTGCAATTAGTGCGCTTTCCCAAAAATTTTCGCTTGGCGAAGGCTTTAATGCCGGCTTTGCGGTACTATTTTTCACGACATTGTTTATTCTGCTACCTTTTTGGGTGCTTGGCTGGATAGTAAGCCTTATATATAGGCGGAACAAAATAGATTATAACCAGGGGCGCTTATGGTTATGGTCTATTCCTGCGGCCTTGGCGGTCGTTATGGCCGTTTACTACGGCATAGTCGGCGAGCAGGTACAGCTGCAATCTACTGGCAACCAAGCAGCTGCTGCTTCTAACAGTGAAACGAGCGGCGTTATTATCTTGTTTTTATACATATATTTGGGCGCTCTGGGTTTGGTGG
The DNA here is from genome assembly GCA_035546975.1 of Saccharimonadales bacterium (SeqCode). Classification (GTDB taxonomy): domain Bacteria; phylum Patescibacteriota; class Saccharimonadia; order Saccharimonadales; family UBA4665; genus JARIHC01. The sequence continues at coordinate 196,551 of DASZVS010000014.1, read as the reverse complement.
TAGGGTTCGTATCCGCTATGTTCAGACTGTGGCTTCTTAAGCTTAAAAAGGATGAGGGTAAAACATGAGTGTAGTGTGCCCGACGATTACCGCGTACGATCCGCATGAATACCGCCGCCAAATGGAGGCGATCCAGCCATTTGCTAAACGGGTACATATAGATCTTATGGACGGCCAGTTTGCGCCGACAAGATCACCGGGCCTGAACCATGCTTGGTGGCCGGAAAATGTAGCGGCAGATATTCACCTTATGTACCAGCGCCCGATTACCCAGTTACCTTTGTTAATCAAGCTCCGTCCTAATCTCGCCATCATACATGCCGAAGCCGACGTCGATCATAAGCATTTTGCCGATAGTCTGCATAAAGTAGGCATTCGTGCCGGCTTAGCACTCCTGCAAGATACGGAGGTCAATACTGTAAAAAGCATCATAAAAAGTTTTGACCACGTGTTAATTTTTAGCGGTCATCTTGGTTATCATGGCGGTCATGCAAACTTAGGTTTGTTGGACAAGGTCCAAGAGGTTCACCAATTGCATCCAGCCGCGGAAATCGGCTGGGATGGAGGCATTAACGACAAAAATGCTGCGCCGCTTGCGGCTGGCGGCGTAGATGTCCTGAACGTCGGCGGCTTTATCCAGAAGGCCGAAGATCCCGCTACTATGTACCATCAGCTCGTCGAACATATTTAATGGCCGGGGCCCTGGAAACGCCACTGGGCGTTGAGCTCTTGTAGAACCTTAGGCTGGTTTTTCTTGTCCGTTTCGGCTAGAAGAATTATGAGATCGGTATCTTCTTGGGTAATGCCTGCGCCGTGGGCGATGGCAGCCAGTTCGGGCTGTTGGGAGAGTTTAGTCTTGGCATAATACATACGCGCGCCATTCCGGCGGTTATTTTTAAAATAATATAGAGTCAAGTTATGAAAGTTGGCGCGGATATATCGAATGAGGCTGTGATTATGTGCTTCGCCGCTGAACTCTACCTCTTTAATGCGCGCCCACATATCATCAAGTTTTTTAGCTGTTTGAGAGTCGGTGGCACGCAGTTTACCACTGAGGGCGCGTATATTCGGCGGCATTGCCGCTGTACTTACGAGGGCGTGTTCACCGTCTTGTGCGATGGTTAGAGAAATCGTCTCGCTATCGTACCAATCAAAGGGATTAGGGACCTCGATGGTATGGATATGCTTCTCTATAATGACTTCCGCCGCTAGCGGGTCGTTGGGTATATCAGGCTCAATCTCGGCCGGTGGCTCGACGATGTGGGGCTTAGGTTGGTAACGCGGGCCTACATTAGCCGCAACGCCGTACGCCTCTTCCACCGTTGCCGGTAACTCCGCGAGCTCTTCAGCCTCCAGCTGTTCGTAGCGTGTCACGAGATTATCCTCTAAATATGCTTCGACGCGGGGCGTGTATTGCTCGACCAATTGGCGGGCTATAATCGGCTCGCCATTAGCGAGCTCTTGTAACGTTTTCTTTAAAACAAAAATGGCGTTATCGAGTTGCGCCCGCTGTTTGGGTTCTGCCGGGGCAGTTACTTGTGGCGCTGACAGAGACTCATCGACGTGTATTATTTGCAGAGCCTTTTCACCTATCTGTATCGCTGGCAAGTGCACTATCGTCATGAGCTCCTTGATTTCTTCGATTCGCTTCCGCAGTTCGATGACGCGGGCCTCTACCTTGCCAACCATCGCGCTCTCTAGCTCATCGCCATCAACCCCAATGCCTAATTGCTCGTGGGTCGCGTCTGCTTCGATGGCTGTGACGAGACGCTCCTTAGAGTCGGCCACTGCTTGGGCCTGGGCGTCACGCAATTCTGGCCGGATTCTACTATCGAGATCGTTTTCCTTGATAAATCGCTTTGGCGATAGTAATTCCGGTGCGTCTTCCGACCCTGCTGGATAACTCCGGTATACCTGGGCACAGAATTGTCCCTTAATGGTACGGACGTGCTCGCTCGCAACGCTTTCCAGCCCTTCCTGTGCTATGCTAACGCACTCAGAGAATAAAATTTTGCGGTCAACTATATCGCTCAACAGCGTGAGGACCGCAAGGGCATCGGGGTTAGCGGCGTAATTGCCGAGCCGCGGCTGCAAATCATGGAGAACCTCTACTATATCAAGGGGCTCTACGGCGCTATCATGTGCCTGTTCGTGCATAGTACCATTTTACCATAAAATAGGTAAAATATCAATATTAGACAGGTAGCGAGACTCCATAGGGTTTTGCTATAATCACAAACAGAATGACGCAAAAACTTCCGATAGAACGGTTGGAAACAATTGCCAACGATATCCGCGAAGACATAATACGGATGCTTGAACACGCCGGCAGCGGGCACAGCGCCGGGCCGCTGGGGTTAGCAGACATTTTTACCGCGCTGTATTTTGATATCTTAAAGCAAGACCCGAAGAACCCCGATTGGGACGAGCGGGACATACTATTGCTATCTAACGGCCACTGCGTGCCGGTACGGTACGCCACCATGGCGCACGCCGGCTATTTTGACCGCAAAGAATTGATGACGCTGCGCCAGCTGGGCTCAAGGTTGCAGGGCCATCCGGAACGGCTTCGTCTGCCGGGGCTCGAGACTACATCCGGCCCGCTCGGCTGCGGTCTCGCCCAGGCAAACGGTATGGCCTTGGCTCTTCGCATGGATGGGCAATCGCGCCGTTTTGTGTATGTGGTAATGGGCGACGGCGAGCTCGATGAAGGCAATGTCTGGGAAGCAGCTATGCTGGCAGGTAAAGAAAAGCTACATAATGTCATAGCCATTATCGACCGTAATAACATCCAAATTGACGGGCCCACCGAGCGGGTTATGCCGCTTGAAGACCTCAAGGCAAAATGGCAAGCTTTCGGCTGGCACGTGCTCGAGATTGATGGTAATGATATCGAGGCCGTGATCGACGCTTGCGCAATGGGCAGGGCAATTGAGAATCAGCCGGTCATGATTATAGCCCACACAATTCCGGGCAAAGGTGTGGATTTTATGGAGAATGACTTCCACTGGCACGGTATTCCGCCGGATCACGAGCAGGCAGTTAAGGCATTGCATGAATTGCGTACGCTGGGTGGTAAAATCCGGAGCGAGCATGAATAAAAATTCTCTGTATATAGTCGTGGCTTTGTCGCTAGCCATCACAGCCGCAACATTTTTTATTACCGGCCATGATACTAAGCGCACATGTGCTCTAGCCACCATGGGTAATGATGCCGAAAACCTTGTTAATCTTAATCCTTCTGCGGTGGCCTCTTCTAATGCGCCAACGCAGGCTACCGTCCACGGCTATCCTTTCCGCTACTATGAAGAACCGTTGCCGGCTAACTGCGTTGCTAGCGGCGCTGCGGCTGGCGGAAGCGGCTTCAATACTGCGCATCTAGCCTATGACTTATTAATTTGGGCGGTAGTGGCGCTTCTACTCTTTATGCCTTCGGTGCTTATCAATATGTGGCGCGGCGGCCCACGTATGCTTGGTGATAATGTGAGGCGCACATGAGCGGCGTGCATCTTGTTAATATGAAGGCGCAGCTTGAACAAGAGCCGATTCGTAAAGGTTTCGGGCGCGGTCTTTTGGAGGCGGGCAAGCGCTGGGAAAATGTAGTGGCAGCTTGCGCCGATTTGACTGATTCCACCCAAATGAGCCTTTTTGCCAAGGAATTTCCTGAACGGTATGTAGAGATTGGTGTAGCCGAGCAGAATCTCGTGACAACAGGTTCCGGCTTGGCTGCTATGGGTAAAATACCATTCGTTTCCTCATATGCGGCATTTAGCCCGGGCCGCAACTGGGAGCAGATTCGTACAACCATTTGCCTGAACGACCGTCCTGTGAAGATAGTTGGCTCCCATGCCGGCGTATCAGTTGGTCCGGACGGCGCTACGCACCAGATGTTGGAAGATGTCGCTTTGATGCGGGTTTTGCCAAACATGGTTGTAATCGCTCCGTGTGATAGCGTGGAGGCGGAAAAGGCAACGCTTTCCATGGCCACCGATAAGAGGCCGAATTATATGCGGCTGGCCCGCGAAGCGACGCCGATTATAACAACCGAAAAAACGCCGTTTGAAATTGGCAAAGCATACGTTTTCGCGGAGGGTACAGATGTATCATTAATTACAACAGGCACCATGACATACCAGGCAATGGCAGCTGCCGAGCTATTGCAAAAAGACGGTATTAACGCGGAAGTAGTACACGTACCGACCGTGAAGCCGCTCGATGAAGCCACTATTCTTAAGAGTGCGCGCAAAACCGGCGCGGTTATTACAGCTGAAGAAGGCCAGGTCATCGGCGGCCTGGGGGGTGCTATCGCTGAACTTCTTGCCGAAGAGCACCCTGTGCCCATGAAGCGCATAGGCATGCGCGACCGTTTCGGCGAGTCCGGCGCGCCTGAGCAACTTATAGAACACTTTGGCCTGGACGCGAAGCATATCCGTTTGGCTGCTCACACTATTCTCGACAAGAAAAAGTGATCTAGCCGCGAAGCGGGGGATCGAGCGATGCCAGCAGGTAATTCATCCGGCCGGGATCAGTATCAAGCTCGCCATGCAAAATGTCGGCGTCAACCGGAATGCCGTATGTGTCGAAAGGCGCGCTGGCGTGCCCAATAATTTTTGGTACAACCTCTAATTCCCGAAGCCGATCTACGAGAATCCTAGCATCTGTACCGGTTTCTTCGCCGCCCGCCACGTTAGCCGCAACCACAACCACGTCAACTTCACGGTGGCCGGAACGCATAAGGCTGATTACATGCAGCGCAGCACCAAGCGAAGGCCCCTCGGATACCACTTGGTGGCCGCCGGCGGGGTTATTGATGGCGCCCCGCAATAAATTTCGTTCTGAATTATTATGTGCAAATAATGCTACTCGTGCATCTTTCATGCGATAGTCTCCTATGTTCCATATACCCTACCACAATAGTTTGTCACTGCAAGCATAAGGGGTTACAATTTATGGAGACATGCCACAGACATTGCAACAAATGAGAAAAAATTGCGCCCGCGCACGGGAGCGCATGGCGCAGGCCCGTGCCGAGCATTGGGCGTTCGGTGCTTTTAACCTCGACGATGAGGCGACACTCAAAGCGGTTGCCCAGGCCGCCCAAAGCAAACAGGCGCCCGTGCTTGTGGAAGTCAGCCATGGTGAGGTGAGCGATATCGGCATCGATAATGTTCGTGACTTGGTTGACAATTTTAAAACTCAGTATGGCGTAGAAATATATATCAATCTCGACCACAGCCCAAGCGTCGAGGCCGCAAAGGACGGCATCGAAGCCGGTTTTGAATTTATCCATATAGACCTCTCGCAGGCCAAGCATGATGCAACGGATGAGGAAATCATCGAAGCTACTAAAGAAGTTGTCGCTTACGCCAAGCTAACTGGCGCGCTCGTGGAAGCTGAGCCGCACTATTTTGCCGGCAGCTCAACCTTGCACAATGAAAAGATCGATTATGAAGAGATTAAGAAGACTTTCAGCACGCCAGAGGGTGCCCGGGCGTTCGTAGAAGCTACAGGCATCGATACTTTTGCGGCCGCCGTTGGCAACCTGCACGGAAAATATCCGGTGCCAAAAATTCTCGATCTCGAGCTATTGCAAAGAATCCGTGAAGCCATCGAATGCAATATCAGCCTGCATGGCGGTAGCGGCACGCCAGGGCACTATTTCCGCGATGCCGTGCGTATCGGTGTCACCAAGGTGAATATAAACTCTGATATGCGATTCGCCTACCGCCAAGCGCTTGAAAAAGTTCTCAAGGAAAATCCTGATGAAATTTCTGTCGCTAAACTCGTAGGCAAAGAGGTCGTACCGGCAGTACAAGCGGTCGTGGAAAGCAAAATTGCCGATTTCAACTCTGCAGGTAAGGCGGCGGCCGCATAAGCGTGATAAACTACAGGCATAAGCAATAATACGTAAAAATAAAGGTGGGCTGACGTGGCGGAACAACCAGATGTAATCAGTATCGGCGACATCGTGACCGATGATTTTATCGACCTTATAGAAAAAGAAGAACACACCTACTCCAACGAGCATGGGAAGTGGCTTTCCATACCTTTTGGCACCAAAATTCCCTATGACCACCACGAGGTTATCCCGGCAGTCGGCAACGCCGCAAATGCCGCCGTTGCATTCGCGCGGCTCGGTTTGAAAAGCGGATTTGCGACCAATGTGGGCGGCGACCAAGAAGGCCGCGATATGATTACCGTTTTACAGAAAGAAGGCGTGGATCACCGCTTGGTGCGCGTTAACCCCCATCAAAAAAGCAATTACCATTTCGTGCTGCGTTTTGGGGCCGAGAGAACGATTTTAATAAAGCATGAAGAATATGATTATCATTGGCCGCATCTGAGAAAAAATGAAACGCCGGAGTGGGTGTATTTCAGCTCTATTAGCGAGCACGCAATTCCGTACCACGACCAGGTCTCGGATTGGCTCGAGGAAAACCCGGAAGTTAAAATGGCTTTCCAGCCGGGGACTTTCCAGATGGCGGCGGGTGCCGAGCGCCTGAAGCGTATCTATGAACGCACGGAAGTCCTCATTCTTAACCGGGAAGAAGCGGTTACTGTCGGTGGTGGCGACCATGGTAATATCCATAATTTATTTGACCACCTGCATGCCCTCGGGCCAAAGATAGTCGTTATTACTGATGGTCCCGGCGGAGCGTACGTATCCGATGGGCATACGCGCTTGCAAATGCCGTTGTATCCCGATCCGGCGCCTCCTGTAGACCGCACCGGTGCCGGTGATGCTTTCGCTTCCACTTTTGTAGCCGCACTCATTAAAGGAAATACTATAGAAGGAGCCCTGCAATGGGCGCCGATTAATTCCATGAGCGTCGTTCAGATGGTGGGCGCGCAGGCTGGATTGTTGCATGAAAAGGAAATCGACGCCTATCTCCGCCATGCCCCCGATTATTACCGGCCAACACCGATGACATAACCAGAAGCCCGCTTTGCGGTTGATTCCTCTTGTGCTAATCTGTATCTAGACGGGATGGTAACGAACGCCATGCAAAAACTGCAAATAAAAAACGAAGGGTGGGCGAAGAAGTGACAAAGTTTTTATCGCAAATGCTTGAAGCCCCTGAGCCCTATTTCAGGCTGGGATTGCAAAAGCTTGAAGCCGCAGCCGGCCACCCGAATACCGATATCCGGTTCTCGCTGGATATGTCGCAGGCTGCCAAAGATAAGTTACGCGAACTCGGACTAGACCCGAACGATACAACCCCGGAGGAGTTGTATCATGTGCTCCAATCCAAAATAAAAGCGGATGACAAACACCTCACGAAAACGCTTCGTACGCTGGCTGCAACGCATGTATCGGCGGAAGCCGATCCAATTGCCGGCATGATACATGCCATCAAAGATTTACCGGATTCCAAGCGTTGCTTTGCGCTTAAAGCCAGCGCCCTCAAATCCATTCTCAAAAAAGTACCGCCAAAAAAGGCGATGAAGCAGCTCGGTTACCGCTCGCTGGACTCATTTCTCAAGCACGAGGCGCCCGTATCGATTTTGGCAGCTGCCGCGCTTAGCGAAGACGATTCTTGGCATCGCCGGCTTCGCGACAAATACAAGAAACTGCAAGCGGGTGATTTTGAAAGCCGCAGCATACAGATAGTCCAACTAGATTCCGGTCGTTGGCGGGAGCTTGCGCAAAAGGCCCTGGCCGATAACAAGCATAACGTGCTGTGTTTCAAGGAAATCGGCGCCCTAGCATTTTTACCCCTGCCGGCCAGTGCTCCTGCAGGCAGTATGACAGCCAGTTTGTGCTTAGCGTTGCACGAACTGAATGAAATCCGTGCCAGCAGCACATTTTTGAAGCTTTGCCAGGTCCGGCCTGACTTCGGAACAGTGGTACGGACAATAGCCGATGAAGAACCGCATCTTCAGTCGCAACTTCTGGACCAAGATGTGCCGTGGCACATAATCCAGCGCTATTACGCCCAGTTAGCGCGTAATGAACACACTGCAGTGCTGGAACCGCATCTGGAACAAGAAGATATGGCATGGCATCCGCTTGGCAAGTCGCTGAGCGCCATAGAGCCGTCGCTCGGTTTTTGGCAGCATGCTTCTCATCTTGGCTTGCTGAGTAATGACGGACCGGTTTCGATGAATGTTATTGATGCGGCTTTGAATGCTTGCAATGATTTGCCGTTTAACCGGCGCGTATCGCAGTATTTTAAGCAGTCGACGTGGCATGAGCTACTGCTCCATTATCTGCAGCCGGCCGCCATCGAACAGGCTCTTATAAGTGAATTACAGCCGCAGTTGGCAGAAGAGGCGGTTGCCGTATGATGCCTCCGAAAAGCAACGCGGTTGAAAACAAAATGCGCTATTCAATTTGCGTTTCTGGCGCAGCTTCTGGCGATACTGTCGAGCTATCTGCCCGGCTGGCATATGATGCCGGCGTAGCGATTGCCAAAAGCGGGCATATCCTGACCACTGGAGCGACAATTGGTTTGCCGTACCATGCCGCTATGGGGGCGAGCGATACCGGCGGCATGAGCGTCGGTTTTTCGCCGGCTGTCAGTTTGCGCGAGCATTTGCGCAAATACCGCTTGCCGAGCAATTGTTATAACTTCATTAACTTTACCGGTTTGCACTATGTGGGGCGCGATCTCTATTTAGTCCAATCGAGCGATGCCGTTATCACTATCGGCGGCCGTTTTGGCAGCCTACACGAATTCACCTCGGCGCTCGAAGCGCATAAACCCTGTGGCATATTAACCGGTAGTGGCGGTACGGCCGATGAAATCCCCAAACTGGTAGAGGCGCTTGAACTGCCCGACGACAGTCTGGTGGTATATGACGATAATCCGGGCCGGCTGGTGAAAAAAATCATCGCTATACTCGATGAAAAAAATGCTGACATTGCTGAGATGCTGAAGCATCATGACCAGCACTGGTTTCTTGGCGGTCCGCCTTATAAACGCAAGGGTTAGTTGACCGCCTTTGTTGCGAGCGGTACAATCTTATTGCACTCCTGCAAAAATAAAAAGGATTACAACCATGCGAAAACTAAACCAAAAAGGTTTCTCGGCCGTAGAAGCCCTGCTTATAATTATCATTTTGCTGCTCATAGGCTTCATCGGCTATTATGTGTGGCATAGCCAGCACGAGACCAACAAAACATACTCATCTGCCTCTCAGACCGCCCAAAGTTCGTCGGGAAAACAGGCAACGGACAATACTAACACGGTCGTTCTTAAGGAATGGGGCGTAGAAGCGCCGTATAACGGCCCGTTAACGCTTTCTTATGCAATCGGGCAGGGCACAGATACAAATAGCGCTGCATTTTCCTCAACACAGCTGACCAATGCGAGCACGGATTGCATCGGCCGCGGCGGAGCGATTGCCCGCTATGCCAGCGATGCTGACGCCACCAATCTCGGAGGCGACGGCAAAACGGTAGCGCAATATGCCGGCACGCTTGCCAAAGGCACCTATGCCCACGTCGGCGATTACTATTACTTCTTTGTCCACGACCAGGGCGCCTGCGGCGACAACCCCAATACAACAAGTAGCCTGCAGCAACAGACTAATAATGCAGTTAAGGCTCTCGTGCCGAAGCTGAAAGCAGTCAAGAGCTAGCTATACCGTTTTAGCAGCGCAATCTGCACCCATTCGGCCTAAGCTTGGTACAATAAAATGATGGCTAAGTTTAAGCTACATAGCGATTTCGGGCCGATGGGCGACCAACCCTCGGCGATAGCGCAGCTCAGTGCGGGGGTTAAAGATGGTTTACAGAACCAGACCTTGCTTGGCGTGACCGGATCCGGCAAAACGTTCACTATGGCGAACGTCATCCAGGATTTGCAGCGCCCTACGCTGATACTCAGCCACAATAAGACCTTGGCAGCTCAGCTCTACAGCGAATTCAGGAATTTTTTCCCGGATAACGCGGTTCATTATTTCGTCAGCTATTTCGATTACTACCAACCCGAGGCATATATCCCGCGTTCGGATACCTATATTGAAAAAGATAGTGCCATCAACGAAGAAATTGACCGGCTGCGCCACGCCGCTACCGATGCATTGTTGAGCCGCAAGGACGTCATTATCGTGGCCAGTGTTAGCTGTATTTACGGCATTGGTTCAGTCGAGGACTACAATGGCCTCTCCATCGACGTGAAAGTTGGCGAGCGGCGTGTCCGTGATAAGTTTTTGCGGCAATTAACGGATATCCAATACCAACGCAACGATATAGACTTTCACCGGAGTACCTTCCGGGTGCGCGGCGACGTAGTGGACGTCTTCCCGGCCGGCGAAGAGTTAGCGTATCGCGTAGAATTTTTCGGTGACGAAGTTGAGCGTATCACCAAGATTGACCCGCTAACGGGCGAGATTTTGGCAGAACTCCAGGAATACAAGATTTTCCCTGGGAGCCACTATGTAACCCCGCAGGAAAAGCTCAAAGTTGCTCTCGGTCATATCGAACACGAGCTCGACCAGCGCCTCAACCTTTTTAAAAAAAATGGACAGCTGTTGGAGGCCCAGCGGCTGGAACAGCGGACGCGATTTGACCTTGAGATGCTCGAGGAAACCGGTTTCGTAAAAGGCATTGAGAACTATAGCCGGTATTTGACGAACCGCGAACCGGGCGAACAACCTGCTACCTTGCTTGATTATTTCCCTGATGACTACCTGATGTTCATCGATGAGTCGCATATGACGATTCCCCAGGTGCGGGGCATGTACAACGGCGACCGGGCCCGCAAGGAAGTGCTTGTGGAGCACGGTTTCCGGCTACCGAGCGCGCTCGATAACCGGCCGCTCACTTTTACTGAATTTGAGCGCCACGTTAACCAGGCGATTTACGTCAGTGCTACGCCGGCAGAGTACGAATTGTCGCGTTCGCCGGAGCCAGCCCAGCAGGTAATCCGGCCGACCGGTTTGCTTGACCCGCCTATTGAAGTTCGCCCGATCGAAGGTCAGATCGATGATCTTATTGCTGAAATCCGCGCCACAATCGATAAACGCCAGCGCGTGCTTGTAACTACGTTAACAAAGCGTATGTCCGAAGACCTGGCCGAATATTTGCAGGAAATTAATATCAAAGTAGCATATTTGCATAGCGATATAGATACTTTGGAGCGCAGCGACATTTTGCGGGACTTACGGCTAGGAACATATGACGTTCTTGTCGGTATTAATCTGTTGCGCGAAGGCCTTGACCTGCCCGAGGTGTCGCTAGTGGCGATTTTAGACGCAGACAAGGAAGGTTTTTTGCGCAGCGAGCAAGCGCTTATTCAGACCGTAGGACGGGCGGCGCGCCACGAAGAGGGGCACGTAATTATGTACGCTGACCATGTAACCGACAGCATGCAAAAAACTATGGATGAAACGGCGCGCCGCCGCGAAATTCAGGAAGCATACAACAAGAAGCATGGTATTACGCCGACGGGAATCAAACGCGCCGTAGATAAAGGTTTGCGCCCTGATATGCCCGAGGAAGCCAAGCGAGCTAAGCTTGATCTTAAGAAAATTCCAAAAGACGAGTACGGTTCGCTCATTAAAGACCTTACATCGCAAATGGACCTCGCGGCCGCTAATCTGCAGTTCGAGACTGCCGCCGAGCTCCGCGACCTCATCGACGAGATTAAGCAAAAAGTATAAACGACCCTATATCTTATCTAGTTCGGCGGCGGAGCGCCTGGCGTCGATAGTCATAAGATGCCCAAAATCCGGCAGAATACGTTGCGTGACCTGGCCCGGATACAGTGATCCAAGTGCGTCCCACTGCGGTATTTGCTCAACAATAAGCGGGTCAAATTCGCCGCCTAAAATGCCGATTGTAAGCTCAGGCGCGATGTGTTTGAGCATGCTCCATTCGGCGCCGTTTTGCACGCTCTTGAAATCAGCATGGATTGCTTGGAGGCGCGGCCGTAATTTATGCGGGGCGGAGGCATATGCCGCGATGATTGGTACGCAGGCTGAAGTATCGAGGGGGTGCTTGCGTGTCATCCGCGCCAAATCCCAGGGAATATGCATGAGGAAACTTTTCGTTAAGTACGCGCGGTGTTGGTGTTCGTCTATATCCGGGTCGCGGAAATTTTCATGATCATCGACATGAAGCGCAACCACAGCCGAAGCAATCAATGCCAAGCCTTCAATGTTGAGCTGTTTTGCTTCGTCGGCGCCTACATTTTGCTCGGCCATGTGCGTGGCGATGTACGAACCGAGCGAGACGCCCATAAGGCGGATCGGGCCATCTTGAGTCACATGGCGCAGTAGCCGCAGGTTGAATCGGGCGGTCTTCTCGGGGCACCGGCCCATAAGCTCTCTGCCCGATAGCAGTTTGCCACCGTGGCTGACCCCCGCCGTAGGGTTGGTGATGACCCGTCGCTCCGGGTGCCGCTCGGCGTGTGCTACATGCAAGCGGAGAGCGCTGCCGAAGTCCCCGAATTCTGAGAGCCCGGGGTGTAAAACGTCGTTTGATGCCGTTTTAGGGTCTATGCCGGTTTCCGGGCGGGGTTCGGTTACGAGAAACCTCGTGCTTATCTTGACTGCGCCACGGCCATCAGTTACGACGACGCCTTCCGGCATTGCCGGGCTATTCAAGTGCGGTTGGTTGATTGCTATATTCGCTACGTGCGCGATGGTCCGGCTCACGCGCCCGAAGATATTCGGGCTATCTTCATAAAAAAATCCCTTCTCGTCAGGAGAAGGGACTGCGGACAATTGCGGCTGGCTAGCGGCGGCCAGCGCATTCGCCATATCGGGCGGGGTTCCGGCAAGTTGGGCTCGTGCAGCTTCCATTGATATATCTCTATTGTAAGATTTCTTACATACATCGTACTGCTTCTGGTTAGGGTTTGTAAAGGGGATACGCGCGCCGCTAAATTGCTATATCTAAGTTTTAGTTTTATAATAAATTTTATGACACAAGAAATAGGGTCAAACCGCGAGCAATTCAGTGCTCTTCTGGGCGCAGCGCAGCAAGACGGCATCGCGCTGGCCAGGGGCCAAGGTGCTTACATGGCTTACTTTACCGCATCCGACCACCAGGTGGGCGCTTCGGAGAGCTCCCGTTTGGCAGCGATAGGCGGCTATGAAGATCAGCCTTCGGATTTCAAGGTGCATCTTAATCCGGAAGACGACCAGCTTATCCCAGCTTTTACGGCTGCTGTTCGCCGGGCCCGCGGACATTCTTTATTTAGAGAGTCATTGCACGAGGCAAAAGTATGGTTCGGCGGTACGGATGAACAATATGACAACCTTCCGCGCATAGTTTTATATCCCCGTAATGGCTCCGAGCTCAATACGCTAACGGTCGTACGGCACGCCCTGGCGTGGCTCGGCGATATGGGTATCCGCGGCAGCGGCCGTACACCGCGCTTTAATTATCCAGTGGTGGAGGGGCTTTGTTATGTCGCCCAGGGAAGTAGCAGCGACAAGCAGGAAGACCCAACTTACCGCGAGCAATTCGATCCTCATTTTAATTACGCCTTTATACGAGATACATCTTTGGAGATGCGCGTTTTGCTTGACGACGTCGCAAACCTCCCTTGGAAAATCTAAATACCAACAGAGGAAAAACACGCTTCATTTATTGTACGTAACTTTGGTACAATGGGAGGAATCATGGCAAAACTGACCCGGGAAGATGTCTTAAAATTGGCTCGATTAGCGCGCCTTGAACTTAGTGATGAAGAAATTGAAGAGTTTCAGGGCGAATTATCTGAGATTTTGCAATACGTCGAGCAGCTGCAATCAGTTGACATCGGTGGGCTCGAGCCGACTAACCAAGTCACCGGGCTTACAAATGTAACCCGTTCCGATGAGACTAAAGATTATGGCTACAAAGCCGAGAAATTGCTGGAAAATGTGCCGGCAGTTAAAGATAACCAGATAAAAGTGAAACGGATGATCGGATAATGGCTGCGTCGCAGTGGTTGCCGGTCACGGAGCTCGCTGCCAGTGTGCAAGCTGGTAATACCAAGGCTATTGACCTGGTTGAACAATCGCTCAAAACGATCGCCGATAAAAAAGAATACGACGCGATTATCGCTACAACCGAAGAGCGCGCTCGCAAGCGGGCCCGGGAAATCGATGATCTCGTGGCGAAAGGCGAAAAAGTAGGCCGGCTCGCCGGCGTTCCGTTTATAGCCAAAGATAACTTTCTGGTTTTCGGCGCTGAAACGACGGCAGCCAGCAATATTTTGCGCGGCTTTGAGGCTCCGTACCAGGCGACAGCTATCGAAAAGCTCGAGGCGGAGGGGGCAATTTGCGTGGCCAAGGCAAACCTCGATGCTTTCGCGCATGGAACTTCCACCGAAAACAGCGATTTCTTTACCACCAAGAACCCGCACGATAAAACCCGTGTGCCGGGCGGCAGTTCCGGCGGATCGGCCGCAGCCGTCGTGCTCGATATGGCTCCGTTTGCGCTTGGCACCGATACGGGCGGCTCAATCCGCCAACCGGCAAGCTTTACGGGCTGCGTCGGCTATAAACCGACGTATGGCTTAGTTTCGCGCAGCGGTGTGGTGGCAATGGGTTCAAGTTTGGATGTGATCGGCCCGCTCGCGAGGACGGTCGAAGACGCGGCGCTGGTGCTGGATGTTATGGCCGGCAAAGACGAACTTGATAGCACCACGATCGACCGCGACCCCGAAGGTTATGTTGAGCCGAGCGGCTCCTTAAAAGGCAAGAAAATCGGCGTTATCCGCGAGCATATGGGCGAAGGCCTGGATCCGGAAATCCTGAAAATTATCAATGCAACCGTAAAAAAGCTCGAGGCTGGCGGCGCTGAAATAACCGAAATTAGCATGCCATCGCTCGATATGGCACTGGCCGTTTATTACATTCTTTGCCCGGCCGAAGTCAGCAGTAACTTAAGCCGTTATGACGGCCAGCGGTATGGTTATAGCTACAAAGAGGCCAAAGATCTCGATGAAAGTTACATGGGCTCCCGCGGCCGCGGCTTCGGCAAAGAAGCCAAGCGCCGTATCATGATCGGCACCTATGTGCTGAGCAGCGGTTATTACGACGCCTATTACAAGCGTGCCCAGACCGTGCGGACTAAGCTGATCGAAGAATCCCAAAAAGCTTTTGAACAGGTCGATTTCTTAATCGGACCGGTTGCACCGACAGTCGCCTTTAAGATAGGCGAAAATGTAAATGACCCGCTCAAGATGTATCTGAGCGATATTATGACCGTGGCGGTAAATTTAATCGGCAATGCAGCAATTAGCCTGCCGGCTGGTGATGTCGACGGCCTGCCCGTAGGTGTTCAGCTAATGGCGCCGCAGCGGAAAGACCGGGAGCTTTTGGCATTGGCTCAATGCGCCGAGGAGGTACTGGCATGAAATTTTTGCCACGCCGCAAGCGCAAAATGAAGGTTGATGCATATACCGCCCGCTGGAAGGATTTGCAGAAGCATTGTGCCAGCCGCAAAACCTGGCCGCACGCCATTATCGAGGCAGATGATCTCTTGTGCGACGCGCTTAAGCGCGCCGGCTTCAAAGGCAAGACTACAGGCGAACGCCTAGTAGCTGCCCAGCACCACCTTACAGACAACGAATCTGTCTGGGTCGGCCACAAATTACGCAAGAAAATGTCCGAAGAGGATATCGATGTCCGCACGCTGAAGAAAAGAGATATCGTAACGGCGCTGGCTGGTTTCCGGCAAGCATTGCGCGACCTGGGGGCATTAGAACAGTGATCGGCGAAGAAACGCGGTCTCAATACACGGCCACCATTGGTATTGAATGCCACGTGCAGCTCAAAACGAAGACCAAGCTTTTTTCCGCTGTCGATAATGATGCCCGCGAAGCGCCGCCGAATACGCTCGTGAATCATATTGATTTCGGTCTGCCCGGCGCGCTTCCGGTCCTGAATAAGGAAGCGATACATCTAGCCTCCCGCGCTGCTTTTGCGCTTGGATCCAAGCCACAAAAGTTTAGTAAATTTGACCGCAAGCACTACTTTTACCCTGATTTGCCAATGGGTTACCAGATTACGCAGTACGATGAGCCGATCATTCTGGGCGGCAGCGTGGAGATAGAAGTTGAAGGCGAGAAAAAAACTATCGGCATTACGCGCGCCCATATGGAAGCCGATGCGGGCAAAAGCGTTCATCACCCGGGCGAAGATTATAGCCTAGTCGATTTAAACCGGGCCGGCACGCCGCTGCTTGAAATCGTTAGCGAGCCAGATATGCATTCCGCCGCCGAGGCAAAAGCGTATGCCCATGAGTTGTACCTGCGCATGCGGTACGCCGATGTGTCCGATGCCAATTTGTATTACGGCAATATGCGCTTTGACGTGAATGTTAGCGTCAGCAAAACGGATGAACTCGGTACGCGCACCGAAACGAAAAACCTCAATAGCTTCCGCGCGGTTGAAAAAACCATTGAATATGAGATCGACCGCCAGATTGAACTCCTGGAAAAAGGCGGAAAGATCGTCCAGGAAACGCGCGGTTGGGATGATGCCAAACAAAAGACGTTCACCCAGCGGACTAAGGAAAACGCCGACGATTACCGCTACATGCCCGATCCTGATTTGCCGCCGATCGTGCTCGACGACGAATACATCGAAAAGATCAAGGGCGAAATACCGAAACTACCTAGTGATTATCGGCAAGAATTTGGAGAGATAGGTATCGAAGCCAAGGTCATCGAGGACATTATAGCTGTGCCAGAAACTGCGAGACTGGTATCACGTGTTCTAGATGCGAGTAATCCTGAACATGCACGACGGGTTGCTTTTTGGATGATGCAGCCGCAAACCGAAGAGCCGGAAAACCTTGAGGTAAACATTGGAAACGATTTAAAGCCCAGTGACGAAAAATTAATCAAGCTGTCGCAGATGGTGTCGGATAATAAATTAAGCTCAACAGCGGCAAAGCAAGTATTGGGAGAGATGCTTAAAACAGGCGGCGATCCCGAAAAAATCGCTGAAGCAAAAAACCTTCTTCAAGTCTCAGATGAAGGGGAAATCGCCAAGATTGTCGAACAAGTACTTAATGAGAATCAAAAAGCTGCCGAAGATGTAAAAAACGGCGAAATGAAGGCAATCGGCTTCTTAGTCGGCCAGGTTATGAAAGCATCCAAAGGCAAAGCCAATCCGAGCCTTGCCCAAGATCTTATTAAAAAACAACTCGGTTTATAAAAGCCGGGCGGCGGCTACGCCTCCCAAGCCTCGCACATAATTTTGAAAAGAAGTGCCTGCAGCCTCCGCGGCATTTGCGGCCCAGGAACGCAGGTTCGTATCTACCAGGGCTTGCCATTCGGGGATCTGAAACGGCCCGCTGAGCCGGTCAAGGCTCGTGAGATTAAGCACTAGCCGGATGCTATCGGCGGTAAATCGTGCAAAATCAAATTTATCGCCGTAGCGCTCGGCTGCCTCTTCGGCAAACTCTTCAGTCCGCGGTACCATGACCCGTTCATAATTTGCACCGACGTTATATAAGTCGGCCAAATTTAAAGCTACATCTTCGTTTCTCGATGGACGCACATACGGGTTCGTAGTTTCGATGCCGCGCTGCCCGCGAATCGCTTCCGGGTAGGTAAAGCCAAGAAGCGGGGCATTTTTGAAAAAAACAAATCCGGCGCGGGCCTCCTTGGTGGCGAAACCGGCCCGCCGGGGATCGGAATGCGAGCATGCATCGTGGAAAAACGACATACCTGTCACAAGTTTCCGGTTCATCGTAGTGCCGTTCGCCTCGCTGAAATCAACGATTAAATTAGCGCGCCAAGCCGTTTCTGCCGCATGGGAAAAATCATGTCCAGAAGTTTCGGGGTAGAACTGTGCCGCACGATTCCAGAGCCGTTCAAAAAGTTCACCGCTAAATCCTAGTGCATTGCCCCACCGCGACTGAAAGCCTTCAATGCTGAGTTCATCTTCTGGAATTACTTCCGGCTGGGCTGAAAACCAGGCTGCGTGCTCGGGCATAATTGGCACTGATTATACTCTTAATCTGCCCGGCTGCAACGGCATTTATGGCGGCGTGCTACAATCGTCATAGCAATGAATCAGCCTATCTGGAAGCGGATCGGACCGACCACGAAAGTTTCAGGGCAATTCCGGACCATTCTCACGAAAACGTTCCGGCTGCCCGATGGCAGCCAGCAGCGCTTTGATACGTATGATAAGGAGGGCGTATTTCACGCCGGTACTATCGCGCTGACTGAAGATAATAAAGTAATTGTCGCCCGGCAATTCCGTCCCGGCCCAGAAATGTATATGGATGAGATACCGGGCGGAACTGGCGAAGGTGATGAAGAGCCGCAGCAAGCGGCGCTTCGCGAGCTCGAAGAGGAAACTGGCTATAAGCCGGCAAGCATAGAATATCTCGGCCAAGCGCGTAAAGACGCCTATATGAATGCGACTTGGCATTACTTTTTGGCGCTCGGCTGTGCGCCGACAGCGGCCGGCCAACACCTCGATGAAAGAGAGCGCGTTGAGATCAGGTTCATTAGTATCGCCGAGCTTATAGAGAATGCTAAAGCCGGCAAACTGACGGATGCCGCGGCTGTTTTAATGGCTTATGAAAAGCTGAAGAAACTACAGAAAAGCCACCCGTAACAGGCAGGTTCTCGTGGTACAATCAATGCCATGAGCAAACCGAAAGTCCGAAAAGCAGTTATAGCCGCAGCAGGTTTTGGTACCCGTTTTTTGCCGTTTACCAAGGCTATGCCCAAGGAGATGTTGCCGCTCGTCGATAAGCCGATTATTCAGTATATCGTTGAGGAGCTGGTGGATGCCGGCATAGAGGACGTCGTTATCGTGACCGGCTATCATAAGCGTGCCATTGAGGACCATTTTGACCATACCAGCATGGAGCTTCGGTCGAACTTGAAGCAAGGCGGCAAAGAAGAGATCTTTGAGAAAATACGTGAAATATCAACGCTGGCAAACTTTGCCTATGTACGCCAAAAAGGCCCGTATGGCAGCGCCTCCCCGCTGGTGGATGTTGAGCATTTAATCGGCAACGAGCCGTTTATTTATACTTTTGCCGACGACTTTGTCCGTGCCAAGCCCAGCCGCTTTAAGCAGTTGCTTGCTGCTCGCGATGAGCGGGGCGGTTCTGTGCTTACCTGCATCCGGCGCAGCGGTGAAGAAGATTATAGCCGCTACGGCTACGTGGGCGGAAAGCAAGTGGGCGATCGCCTATACCAAGTCGACACGATCATAGAAAAACCTGGCTCGGCAGCCAAGGCGCCGTCGGATTTAGCAACCGTCAGCGGCTATGTATTAGAACCGGCAATATTCCCTTATTTACACGAGGAGCTCGCTGCGCTCAAAGAAGGCGAATTCATGATCCAGCCTGCTATGCAGAAGATGATCCAGGACGGGCATGACATTTACGGATGCGAAATCCAGGACGGTGTATACCACGATACCGGCAATAAGATGGAGTATCTAAAAACTGTTTTTGACTTTGCGCTGGAGCGGGATGATATCGGCCACGAGCTTTGCGACTATCTTCGCGAAAAGCTGCAAGGCTAAAGGGTTGTAAGCCGGCCGAAGCTTGCAATAGCCTATAACCGTTATATACTAGAGCCATGACTACAACCGACCAAGTTCTTATTATTATCCTGTGCGTGTTACTCAGTGTCTTTTTCTTGCTTTGTATCGCCGTTATGGCGGGCGTATTGCGGCTCGTTCAGGCTCTTCGGGAAATGGTTATGAAGGCGGAAGAAGTTGTTGACTCAGTCGAGTCGGCTGCGGAGGTTCTCAGAGATACCCAAGGGCGCCTTGCGTTCTTCAAACTCATTCGAAACATTGTCAAAATAGTGAATGGGAGGCGGAAATAATGATGACGAGGCGGCAACGGCAAAAGAATATGCGGCGTTTGGCTATTGGCAGCGCCATAGCCGGGGCTATCGGTTATTTAGCCGGTCTTCTAACGGCTCCGCAAAGCGGTAAAGAAACGCGCCAAGACATCAAAGATAGCGCTAATAAAGCTCAGGCCGAGGCCGAAAAAGAGTTGAAAAAACTTCACACTGAACTCGACAAATCACTTTCGCAGGCCAAAGTAAGCGGCGATAAACTGCGCGGCCGCGCCAAAGACGAACTGAATGACCTAACGGACAAGGCTGGCGACAGCAAAGAAAAAGTCCGTGAAATGCTCAGCGCCGTTCATGAGGGCGAAGCCGACGACAAAGATCTCGAGCGCGCCATCAAAGAGGCCAATAGAGCGCTTGACCACCTTCGAAAGTATCTGAAAAAATAGCCGGAGAGCTTGGGAGAACTTGGCTGAAGTTCAAATACCTTGTATAGTCTCTTTATTGTGAATGATTTGAGACAGGCACGATCCTATGAACTATCAGGCGAGCTTCTGCCTGGCCAGTGGTCGCGCGTTGAGGAAACAATGTCCCGTATAGGCGTAGCGTTGATTCCGAAAGGCGATGAGCCCCACGAAGTTCCTGAGCTGGTTTCTGAAGCCGAAGATGTGGAGGGTTCTGAGTCCGCACGCCTAACGAAAGATTCTTTCTATGAGATAGCCGATGCAGAGAAGTTAAGCCGGAAAGTCGCTGGTAGGTCATGGAATATGCTAACGGTATTATACTCACGACGTTTTTTTACAGAAAATGGCGACCTGTCGCGGCTTCCCCAATTTCTTCACTGGATACCCGAAGAATTTCGCTACCCGCCACTAGAGTATGAAACTGTTCCTGAAGTAAGGGCGAGAGATTCGCTGGATTCATACGCAAAACGTCTTAATCATCTAAGGCCTGAAAGCCTTGGGTGGTTTATGGATTTGGTCGACGCAAGGGTCAGTGAGTTCGGAACGACAAGGACAGGCTTACCCGACCGCTACGGGGAAGGTTGTTTTAACTTTCTGCATATTACGCTGGAGAATTATACGAATCCAAGCTAAAAACTACGTGCTGTCGATGGTATACTTATAGGTGTATAGCAAAGGGAGAGGGTAGCTTTGACGTCCAAAAAACAAACGCTAAAACCGAGTGATTACGTACATCTGCACAATCATACGCAGTACAGTTTGCTTGATGGCCTGACTAAAATCCCGGACCTTATTAAATACGTGAAACAGCATGACATGCCTGCTGTAGCTGTCACCGACCACGGAACGCTAAGCGGCACAATTGAATTCTACCAAGAAGCAAAATCGCACGGGGTTAAACCAATTATCGGCATGGAAACATACGTTGCGGCCCGCGGTTTCCGTGACAAAGACCCGGGGAAGGATAAGCAAAATTATCACTTAATACTCCTGGCTATGAATAAAGCCGGCTACCAAAACCTCATGGCGCTCAGCACGATCGCCAACTTAGAAGGGTTCTATTACCGGCCGAGAATAGACCGGGAATTACTCGCAGAGCACAACGAGGGGCTTATTTGTCTCAGCGGGTGTGCTAGCAGCGAAGTGGGCGACCAGCTCCGCCAGGGGCAGTACCAACAGGCCAAAGAAACAGCCGAATGGTACAAAAAAGTTTTTGGCGACCGGTATTACTTGGAGCTTCAAGACCACGGCCATCCGGACCATCCGAGCAAATGGGTTGAGCAGGTGGGTATTAACGAGCAAATTATGAAACTCAGCGAAGAGCTGGATATACCATGCGTTGTAACGTGTGATGCGCATTATTTGAAACATGAAGACCAAGAGGCCCACGAAATTTTGCTGTGCGTCCAAACGGGCTCTTTCCTAACGGACGAGCAACGGATGAGTCTCAAGGACTTCGAACTGCATGTGACGGACCCAAAGGAAGTTATAAAACGCTGGGGCAAAGATCACCCCGACTACATCAGCAATACGAAAGCCATCGCCAACCGCTGCGACGTAGAGATCAAGCTCGGCGATATCTTAATTCCGAAATTTCCGGTGCCAAAAGGTGAAGACGAGAAATCCTACCTGCAGAAACTTGTCTGGCAAGGCCTGGCTTGGCGTTATGGGGCAGTGAGTGCTGATAAAAGTGCCAAAATGAGTATTGCCGAAGCGAAAAAACTCCTGAGCAAAGAAATCATTGACCGGGCTGAATACGAACTCGACACCATCGACTCAATGGGCTTCAACGGCTACTTTTTGATCGTGCAGGATTTCATTAAATGGGGCAAAGACCAGGGCATTATCTTTGGTCCTGGCCGAGGCTCGGCAGCCGGATCATTAGTTGCTTATGCGGTCCGTATTACAGAAATCGAGCCGATGCAATATAAGCTCATGTTTGAGCGGTTCTTGAATCCGGGTCGTATTAGCATGCCCGATATAGATATCGACATCCAAGACACCCGCCGCGACGAGGTGATCCAATATTGCGTTGAAAAATACGGTAAAGAGCGTGTTGCCAATATCGTAACTTTCGGCCGGATGGCCGCCCGTAATGCTGTTCGCGACGTGTCGCGCGTCTTGCAGGTTCCGTATGCCGAAGCCGACCGGCTGGCAAAGATGATCCCGCCGCCCGTCCAGGGTAGGCATGTTCCGCTTGCCAAGGCGATTAAGGAAGACCGCGACCTCAAACAGGAATATAAATCGAATGAGACTGCAAAACGCGTCTTTGACTTGGCCATGCAGCTCGAAGGGACTATCCGGTCTCACGGTGTGCATGCTGCCGGTGTCGTGATCGCCCCCGAAGATATTGTCTGCTATACGCCGCTTGAAATGGCTCAAAAGGGCGTGATTGCCACGCAGTATTCTATGGTTCCGATTGAACAAATCGGCCTGCTCAAAATGGACTTCCTTGGCCTCAGCAACCTTACTATTTTGAATAATGCCCTACGCATTGTACGCAGGGTATATGGCAAGAAAATAGAGCTCGGCGAAATCCCAAACGACGACAAGAAGACGTTTAAACTGTTCCAGGTAGGTGATACGACTGGTGTATTCCAGTTTGAATCAGCTGGCATGAAGCGCTATCTAAGGGAGCTGAAACCCACGGAGTTCACCGATCTGGTGGCCATGAATGCTTTGTATCGCCCGGGGCCAATGGAACAAATCCCGGCATTTATTAAAGGTAAAAATAGCCCGACCGGCGTTACATATCTACACGATTCGCTCAAGCCTGTGCTGGAAGATACGTATGGCGTTATCGTATACCAGGAAAACATAATCCAACTACTGCAGCTGGTAGCTGGCTACACGCCCGGCGAGGCTGACCTTGTTCGCAAAGCTATTGGTAAGAAAAAGCGCGATATTATGGCCGCCGAGGAGCCGAAGTTTATCGCAGGTTGCAAGAAGCAGGGTTTAAACGAGAAACAGGCAAATCATTTGTGGGCGCTCATTCAGCCCTTTGCTGACTACTCATTCAATAAGGCTCATGCCACTTGCTATGCGCAAATCGCCTATTGGACAGCCTACCTTAAGGCAAATTATCCGGCTGCGTTCATGGCGGCGCTCATGACAAGCGATTATGATGATACCGACCGACTGGCAATCGAAATAACCGAGTGTAAGCATATGGGCATAACTGTTTTGGCCCCCGATGTTAATGAATCATTCTTGGAGTTTGCCGTAGTCCCTGAAAAAAATGAAATACGCTTCGGCTTGGCGGCCATCAAGAATGTCGGCACCGGCGCAGTAGAAGAGATTCTGCGGGCCCGCGAAGAGGGGGAGTTTAAAAATCTCGAAGACTTTCTTACGCGGGTAAATAGCCGGATCGTTAATAGAAAAGCGCTGGAGAGTTTAATTAAAGCAGGCGCGTTCGACCGTTTCGGCAGCCGCGGCACATTGCTGCACAACCTTGAGATGATGCAGGCCTTTGCCTCGCGGTTGCAAAAACAAGCAAGCAGCGGCCAGACCGACCTTTTCGGCACATCGGACGAATCTGTCATAGAGAAGCCGCGGCTGGATCTGCAGGAGCCGCCTATACAGATTGACGAGCACGAACAGCTGCAATGGGAGCGGGAATTACTCGGCCTGTACTTGAGCAGGCATCCTTTGGAAGCTTTCGAAGTTATGCTTAGCGAACAGACTATACCGCTTAATAGCCTGCAGGCCGAGCATGACGGCAAAATGGTCACTATCGGCGGGATTGTCACAAGCGTCCGAGACATCACTACGCGGAATGGCAAGAAGATGGCGTTTATAAAAATCGAAGATAACTTCGGTGAATTGGAAATCATACTTTTCCCCGGCAACTACGAGCAGTTTGCCTCCCAGCTCCAACAGGATCAGATAGCTTTGATCCGCGGCAAGGTAAATAGCCGCGATAAGGAGGGCAAAAGCACCGGCGAAGTAAAGGTGCTTGTCGAAAATGTGCGGGGGATTACAACCGAACAAGCTGCTGCGTACCAGCCTTCAGGCGAGAAGAAAGAGTTGCCCACCGCGGAAGCTAAACCGGTAAGTGAACGGGTGTATATCCGCTTGAATAATACAGGCGACGAAGAGACGCTCCTGTCACTCAAACAGACGATCGATAGCCATCAGGGCGACACTGAAGTCGTATTGGTGCTCGGCGAAGCTACCTCTAAACAAGCTATTAAGCTGCCGGGCGGCATTGACCCGGAGAGCGAAGGGCTCGACGCGCTCAAGCAACTCGTAGGAAACGAAAATCTGGTTATAAAGTAATTATTTAGTGAATGTTGCCGCTTGCCTGGGCGAAGACAACTGCCATAGTGCCGACAAATACAATCGCTATATCGAGCATTGGATGATGCAGAACAAAGCTCTCGCCTTCCAGCGCGAGCCGCTTAAAGCGCAGCCCATGCCGTACTAAGAAGACTGCTATAGCCGCGCCAGCAAGTGCGGATACGGCTGAAGTTATCCAGGCATCTTGCCCGGTAAGGATTTGAATGCGCGAGACTGGCTTAGCCGCGATGGGCGTGTTCGTATCCGGGGCTCCAGCCGTACCGCCGGCAGGTAACGCTTCCGCAGGAGTAGCGTATTCGGCGACAACCACTGTTTCCGGTCCGTGACCCTGGTAATTGGGCGAGCTCGCTACGCCGAAGCCGACATCTTTATAGCCGGCATTGAGTATGTTGGCGCGATGCGTTGGGCTGTTCATCCAGCCTGAAATAGTGTCGCCGGCGTTATCAAAACCGAAAGCCAGATTTTCACCGGCCATCTGGTAGCTGTAGCCGGCGGCGTTTATGAAGGTCCAGGGCGTTTTGCCATCCGGCGAGTTGTGCGCCCAGTAATCTTTTTGGACCATATCATTGGCTTTAGCCTGGGCTGCTGACGTAAGTTGCTGGTTAAGACTCAGAGCGGATTCATGATCGGCTACCCGTTGGGTATTTGTGGAATTCAGCAGGGAAGCACTCGTAAAGTTGCTATTAACGCCGAGGACACCGGCGTGCGACCACATGCTATTAACAAGCAGGCCGAAACCAACAACCAACAGCATCGGTATGTACGGCCAATACGTCTTCAGGTAATGATCGCTATGGCGATGATGCTTGCCGCTGCGCTTTTTATGGTGCCTGGTGTTTCTTTTGGGTTTTGTGACCAGTGTCATTTTAGTTTTTGATTAACGCCACAATTATACCATAAACGCTATAGTTATGAGTGTTTTACTATGACGTGCTGTAGTTTTTTAAGTGTTTTACTTGGATTTTCTCGTATTGCATTAAGGATGGGGTATTCCACACTGCCGCCACTTTCCCTAGCGAGCCAAAGGCCAGCTTCCGGAGGTTCAAGACCGCCGAATTTAATGAGCAGTAATGCGGCGAAGCGTATGTCATCCAGATGCCGGCTATTTGCGGCGCTTGGCGTAGTTCTCTCGCACTCCCACTTGTTTACAGTAGTGCAGCTTACGCCAACACCATATGCTATAGCTTCACAAGAAAGACCAGTGAGATTTAGTGCGGCAATTCGATCGGGAAGAGGGGCAGTTGGTTCAAGGCCAGACAGAACGACGGCAGTAGTGTAGGGTAGTTCACCGGGCATTAAAATATTAAACCAGTCGTAGGATTATTAGTCAAAGCGTAGTGCATAGAGGGTCATGGCGGCCGCGGCAGCCACATTAAATGATTCTTTTTTGCCCGCCATGGGTATTTCAAGGATTGCATCGCAGGCATCGAGTACTTCAGGTTCAACACCTTCAACCTCGCGCCCTACGATAACCGCCACTTTATCCGGCGCTTTAAATTCTGGTAACGGTGTAGAGCCAGGCACTTGTTCCAAGGCGGATACCAGATAGCCGGCTTGCTTAAGCCCTGTGACTAACGGGGCGATATCTGCACGATGTTCCCAGGCGATTGAGTGTTCGGCGCCAAGCGCCGTTTTGGCTATCTGCTTATCTGTTTTTTCGGCGATGTGCGGCAACCGATCATCTTGTTCGGCACGGGGATACGGCGAGTAACCGGTCAAATACACCTTTTCGATGCCGAGCCCTTCGGCGGTCCTAAGTAGTGAGCCGATATTATGGGCGCTTCGGAGGTTATGAGCAATTAAGACGATGCTTCGCATTCCCACATTGTAATCTTTAGCCTAGTCAAACCAAACCGCTAGAGGTTATACTAGTATCCATATGAATCCAGATGATAACCGTGCCCGCCGGGATGAAGAGCAATCGACCCAGCATCGTGCCCAAGTGCTCGGCATGGATTACTTCGACACCTCACAGCCCGGCCCCAAGCCGCTTTATAAAGACTGGCTAACGGTGCCGGAGCTGTATCAGCTCAAGGTGATACCTGTTCGGTCCGACAAAAGCAACATTCTGTTTGGCATAACGACAACGACGTCGCAGAAGACAATGGCCGACCTGAGGCAGCGGTTTGCCGACCAGCGCGTTAGTTTTGCCATCATTTCAGACGCCGGGTACAGGGAATATATGCGTTTGTACGACCCGCCGAAGCAAATCGTGTACCAAGATATTGAGATCAACCAAGCGGGGACGAGCGAGCTGGTTGAGCAAATATCAAACATTTTGGCGCAAGTCCGCGCCGATGACATGCTGGCGTACCTGGTGGCGCAGGCGCACCGGCTTAATGCTTCTGACATTCACATCGAAACGCAGCGCGATTACATACGCATTCGCTTCAGAATCGACGGCGTGCTGCATCCTATCGCCCACCTGCAGCCGGATAAGTACCGCATTTTGATCTCAGCCATTGCTAGCGCCGGCAATGTTTCAACATCTACCAATGAAGCGCAGCAGGGCCACATTGCGCAGCGCATCAAAATGGCTGACGGCAATGAGGTTGATGTAAACGTGCGCCTGGAGACGGTGCCAACTATCAACGGTATGGATGTCGTGATGCGCCTCTTTAATATGGACCAGTCAATGTATACGCTAGACCGGCTCGGCCTCTCCGAGCAGGAGCGCAAAGTGGTCGATGACATTATCGCGAAACCGAGCGGCCTAGTCATGATTGTCGGCCCGACCGGTTCCGGCAAAACAACGACGCTGTATTCCATGCTTAATTCGCTTAATACCGAAGAGCGCAAAATCATCACTATCGAAGACCCGGTGGAATACCAGTTCCCGGGAATCACCCAAATTTCCGTGCATTCCAGCGAAGGCGGCAACGATGATAGCTTTGCGGATAAATTGCGCGCTGTTTTGCGCCTTGACCCGGACATTGTGATGGTCGGCGAAATTCGCGACATGGATACTGCCCGCACAGCCTTGCAGGCGGCATTGACCGGACACCTGGTGCTTTGTACCTTCCACGCCTCGTCAGCCGCCGCCGCGTTAACGCGTATAGCCGACATCATCGGCCAAAACCCGCTCTTCATATCAGCCATCCGGCTTGTTATGGCGCAGCGCTTGATCCGGCGGTTGGATGACAGCACGAAGCAGGCGAGGGATCCCTCTGAAGCCGAATGGAATCATATCAACGAAGTCGTTAATACGTTGCCGGAGGCAATTCCCCGGCCTAACCTCGACGGGCTGAAGCTCTATGAGCCGGGCAAGTCCGAGGCAAACCCGTATGGCTTCCAGGGCCAGCTGGCTATCCGGGAGCAATTTATGATGAGCGAACCTCTCCGCGAAGTTCTGGAAAACCCGCATATTGTGGCTACGACGCAGAACCTTGAAGAGGCTGCCATCAAGTCCGGTATGCGCACTATGGAGCAAGATGGCATTCTCAAGGTTGTGGCAGGCGAAACCACACTCGAAGAACTCTCCCGCGTAGTCGGCTAACCATAAGCTCCTAGCAAAACGCTGGCAGTATGTTATATTCAGCGATATGGCAAACACTGTCGAGGCGCTGAGAAAATCACTGGCCAATTATATGCCTTCCGAAGAAGTGTGCGCAGAGCTTGCTACGGTGACTATGGTGCCGATCGTCGGCCCGCTCGCCGTTGGCAAAAGTACTTGCATGGAAATGGTCCGAGCGCTTGATAATGACTTCGGCCGGGTACAAAGTTTTACAACCAGAGACCGCCGCGAGGGCGAGGCTGAAGACGAATATCGTTGGCGCGGGCATACGCAGGAGGCTGTGGATGCTATTGCAGAAGAAGTCCGAGAAGGCCAACTCGTGCAGTGTGTCGTGCACCCTACAACGGGGGTTGTGTACGGCTCTGATCTTTCAGATTTTTCCCATTCGTATACGATGCTCGATACCTTATCAACTGCCGTCCCTGCGCTGAGAGCCCTGCCATTCCGAAAAATGGTAGAAATGACGCTGGTATCATCACCTTTTATGTGGGATATCGGAGTAGCTGCCCGGAGCGCCCAAGTGAGCGAGGATGAGCTGGAAAAACGGATAAAAGAAGGCGTCCAAAGTTTGGAATGGTCGCTCGAGCAAGGCGGCGGCATGGCA
Organism: Saccharimonadales bacterium (SeqCode); assembly: GCA_035546975.1. Taxonomy (GTDB): domain Bacteria; phylum Patescibacteriota; class Saccharimonadia; order Saccharimonadales; family UBA4665; genus JARIHC01. The sequence continues at coordinate 167,943 of DASZVS010000014.1, read as the reverse complement.
TGGATTAAAAACGCCTTTGACGCGCCGCGCCAAACAGCCGAGGAGATTATAGGCGTAGCCAGAGGGCTCCGCGAGCCCAATCCTGCCAACCGTCAAGCAGGCGAGTTGCTACTGGCACATATCAAAGAAGTACTGGGCGGCTAACGCCGCTTTTTGCCATAGTTCGGGTTAGACGATAAGCGGCTGGGATCAATCTGGATAATGCCGCGGCGTTTTTCTGCTTTTTTCCGTTTGCGAGGTATTTTTTCTGGTTTGGGAGACGTTAGGCGCCGCTTGATTTTCTCTACCCTTTCGGCCTCACCCCGTTTTACCTCGACGCGCTCAGCCCATAGTTCAAGCGCTTTTGTTCGTTGCGGCTCCTCGGTGACAACACTATCAATTATTACCGGCATACTTTCGAGCGCCAATGAGGTTATGCCATGCAAATATGTTTCGGCGAAATACGTTAGCTTTTCCTCAAGCGATTCCAAAAAATCATCTACAGGAATCTCGCGGCCGCCAAATTGCTCAATGCTAGATACCAGCTTATTTTTGTGCCGTTGATTTATAGAAACATAGCCTAACTGTTGCCTAAGGCGTACGGCATTCGGAAAGCTTATAAGCAGTGATTCGGCCCCACCACCCGGTTCTTCGGGCATATGGCTTTCAGTATACCGTAGCCCCAATAGTGCCAGAAATTAATTATTTAATGACTTTGGCGATAGCCGGGACGAGGCGCTCATCGCCGACATGCGGAATAATTTCGTCCACCGACGGGCTCTTAACGAGTGCGGCAATTACTTCGGCAGTTTTTATTTTATGCTCATCAGTAATATCCCGGACGCCGTTATCAAGCGCGCCGCGGAAAATGCCAGGGAAAGCGAGCGCATTATTGACCTGGTTCGGGAAGTCGCTGCGGCCGGTGGCAATAATAGCCGCGCCAGCGGCTTTCGCCTCGTCTGGCATAATTTCCGGCGTCGGATTGGCCATAGCAAAGATGATCGGATCCTTCTTCATCGACCGCACCATCTGAGCCGTTAAAAGCCCGGGCTGTGAAACGCCAATGAAAATATCGGCGCCCTGTATAACATCTTCAAGTTTTCCGTGGGCATGGTTCGGATTTGTGATGTCGAGCAGCCGCCGTTTCGAATCGTTTAGATCCTGGCGATTCTTCGATATAACCCCTTTGCTGTCAACCGCTATAATTTCCGGCTTTGCGTATTCATGTAACAGCTTGGCTATAGCTACGCCGGCTGCACCGGCCCCAACAATGACAATCTTGCAGCCTTTCAGGTCTTTGCCCACCAGTTTAACCGCATTGATCAGCCCAGCCAGCGTAACGACTGCCGTGCCGTGCTGGTCATCGTGCATAACGGGTATTGGCAGTTCTTTCTTGAGCCGTTCTTCAACCTCGAAACAAATAGGCGCTGCAATATCTTCGAGGTTAATTCCGCCGAAACTAGGCGCAATAGCTTTTGCGGCCGCTACGATTTCATCGGCCGAATGAACATCGAGCACAATCGGTACAGCGTCAATATCGGCAAAATGTTTGAAGAGCATGCATTTGCCCTCCATGACGGGCAGGGCACCATATGGGCCGATATTGCCCAGTCCGAGTACGGCCGAGCCGTCGCTAATAACGGCGACATTGTTATTGAGCCATGTGTACTCCCGCGCTTCTTCGGGATGTTTGGCTGCATAGTCGGATACAGCAGCCACACCGGGGGTGTAATATATGCTTAATTTTTCGCGGCTATCCAGCGAATCTTTTAGTTTTACGGCAATTTTGCCGCGTAGTTCTTTATGCTTTTTGAGAGCTTTTTCATTAAAATCAGGCATATTCTTATTGTACATGACGGAATTCATTCCGGCAGAGTGTATTAGACGGCCAAAGCGTATATTCGAAAAGAAGCAGCCTACGGAAGGCCGTATCGTAAGATTTATCTTGATCAAACGGGTTAAATGATGTACAATCTACCGGATATGTCCAGTGTGATTGACAAAATTAATGCCAAGCAGAAGAAGAAAGCCGTCGTTGATGTTCGTAGCGGCGATACTGTCCGCGTACACCAGAAAATCCGCGAAGGCAACAAAGAACGCATTCAGATCTTCCAGGGCCTGGTAATCCGTACTGATAAAAAGGGCAGCCACACTAGCCGCATTACTGTCCGCCGCATTTCCAGTGGAATCGGCGTAGAGAAAAGCTTTTTGTTGCATAGCCCGTTAGTTGTACAGGTAGAGGTCACTAAGCGCAGCAAGGTCCGGCGCAATTACCTCAGCTATATGCGCGAGCGCACCGGCAAGGCTGCCCGCCTAAGCAGCGTTGAATTTGATGCTAAAGCCGTAAATGATGTTCATGATGAAGCTGCCGAGGCCGAAGAAGCTAAGCTGCACGAGCAGGCCAAAGCCGAAGCAGCCGCCAAAGCCGAGGAAAAGGCTAAAGAAGACGCTGAAAACGAAGCTAAAGTAGCCGCTGCTATGGCAGCTCACGACCAAACCGCTGACGACGATAAAAAAGACGAAAAATCTGAATAGGCCGCCAAGTTAGGCGGCGGTTTCGAGCTCGGCAAGTGCCATGTCTAGCCGTTCCAAATGATGTAGGGCAAAAGCTTGTTCTTCTGGCCGGCTAGCGGGGACGGGCTGGCTGTCAACATATGTAAGCCTCCCCGAGGTTGAGCTCACGCCTCCATTATTATTACCGACAACATCTACAACTAAACCTTGTTCGTGGGCCATCACTTTGCCGCTATTGACGAAGCTTCTGAGGTCCGACACAAACCCCGGATTCGTTTGTTCGACTCCGTCTATACGCAGGCTTAATTGGCTCGTATCTGGCTCGCGTCCAGTTTGGGCGTCGTAATCGCTTAGCCATACGAAGTTAATTTCGTCATATGGCTGCGTTATTCTAATAGCTTCCCGATCCCGGTATAAAGGATGGGCGCCTACCTCAAACTCATGTGGTAGCACGGTGGCGCCAGCATAACTTGCCATTACGGCATGCTGCTCTGCCATCTCATCTTTTAACTGCCGCCTTTCTCTGCGGCTTAGTTGTATGGGGTTGTTATAGCCATCATGTTCATTAACGATTTTTAAGACAGTATCGCTATCTGTGATCCGAAAGACTTCGGACTGTAGGCCTTCGCCAACTTTTACTAAACCTTTAGGGTATTCTGCTCCTAACAGTTTCGCAGTCAAGCGGGGGAATCTTACGACCGTGGCATGGACAGCCAGTAGGGCTGCACGCTTCGGTGCTTTACCGACTGCTGTAATTTCCTGTACTCTTGGGGTGTCATCACGACCGGCTATGACGGAATCTAAGCTATTTTGTGCTGCACGCTTGAGGGAGCCCATAGGTATCCTTTAATATCATTATATTATAAAAGTTAATAAATAGCAAATATTAAATTTGATAGAATAGAGCATATGGTTATTGTAGGATTGGACGAAGTGGGAAGGGGCTGTTGGGCAGGGCCGCTTGTAGCGGGCGCCGTAGTCCTCAGCCGGCCGATTCATGGCCTCAGGGATTCAAAGAAGCTTAGCAAGCGGCAGCGCGAAAAACTATCTGTAGAAATCGAACTTGAGGCGTTGGCTATCGGCTTAGGCTGGGTGCAGCCGGCTGAAATCGATGAATTCGGCTTAACGGCGGCTGTAAAGCTGGCCATGGGGCGGGCGCTCGACGCTATCACTGTTGATTATGATGAACTTATCATCGATGGAAATCTTAACTTTTTCTCGGAAAATTCGAAGGCGAAAGCCGTCATCAAAGCTGACGACAGCGTGCCCGCCGTAAGCGCTGCCAGTATTGTCGCCAAAGTAGCCCGCGACAGCTACATGGCGGAAATGGCGGCGCAGTACCCGGCTTACGGATTTGATCAACATGTTGGCTACGGTACCGCGTTACATCTTGAGCGGCTAAAGATACACGGCGTTTCAGATTTGCACCGCCTGAGTTTCAAGCCAGTTGCGGCGCTGTTACAATAAAGAGAATGGGCGAATTGAAAGCAGGGGTTTATAAACATTATAGCGGCCTTTTGGTGCTTGCTATCGGCGTAGCCCGGCATAGCGAAACCGAAGAAAAATTAGTGGCCTACGTACCACTCGGCGTGAAAGAAAAGCCGCGTATTACTGTGCGCCCGTACGATATGTTCTTTGAGGCGGTAGACATAGATGGATCGCAAAAACCGCGATTCGAATATATAGGCGAAGAAGTAGGCGGGGGGTTGGCAAGCCAGTACGATGATCTATCTGGGTACGCCGGAGAGGATAGGCCCAATGTCAACCACTGATACGGGCCGCCGGGCCGAAAAAGCCGCCGCAACCTACCTGGAAATGCGCGGATACCAGATTATCGAGCGAAATTGGCGCCGTCCACGCTGTGAAATCGACATTATCGCCAAAAAAGACGGGGTCGTGTGTTTTGTCGAGGTAAAATACCGCCGTGACGATAAACAAGGCGGCGGGCTAGAGGCTATCACCCCGACTAAGCTTCGGCAGATGCGCTATGCCGCCGAATCATGGCGCGAGGAGAGCAAGTACCGCGGGGAGTCCCAGCTCGGCGCGGTCGAAGTTGCTGATCCGAATTTCACGATTATGAATTTCATCGACAACGTTTTCTAGTCGCTGCCGCCCCAAAGCTGGGCAAAAAGCAACCTTGCCGCAAAAACAAGAAGCATCCAAAAAATTATATAAAACACGATTATCCATAGGGCCAGCCGCCACTTCGTGGAACCAGCGTCTTTTGACCTATTAGTGATAAAAAGAGCACACCAAACAGCCAGTAACAGCGGGACTAGCTGCTGGCCGATAATGATTATGAAAGCAAGGATCATGAATGATTTATATAAAGAACTTTTGGACCGATTCAAGATCGCGTCCAAGCCACTCAATACGATTATTGATCTCTTCTATCCCGATCTCAATATTCCGCTTTAAGGCGATCTGCGTCTGTTTGGGTATGAAGAATGCTTTATATCGCTCTAGCCATTTTTCGGTATTGCAAATCGAGGCTGCATAGCGCGGCCAGCCGTCGTAGGTAGCCTCGTCTTTGTACGTGTCCTCTATCCACTGCCAATTTTCTTCCATCCACTGCCAGGCTATGTCTTTGGTGTGCCGGTTCCGAAGCAAATAAATGACCCAACGGTCGGCATCTTGGGATTTAACGAGCTTAGCATCAGTCAAACGGGCCAGCAGTTTCTCTGTTTCGGCTATTGATCGGGTAGCCGTCAATGATCCGGCGACATCTGCCTTAAGATCACTGTTATCGGTTTTATCATGCAGCTTCAGTAAGTAATCAAAAGCGCCCGCAATCTTTTCCTTGACCGCCACGCTAAACACGATACTCCGCAGCTCCGCAGGTACAGCGGAAGGGTTTTTCTGATATTTCGCAAAAAGTTCTTTGGCTTTTTCGATGATGTCGGGCTCTTTGGCGTAGGCACCCAATCCTATGATGGTTGCCCGTAACTTGCGGTCGGCGACCGATTCGCCTTCTTTTTCTTTCCAGCCGAGGCGTTTATATTCGTGGGCAATGAGATTGCGGGTCAATTGCTTTATCTTGTCATCTAGCGATTTGTCGAGGTCTACGAAGCGCTTGGTTTCACCGAGGATAACGGCGATTATTTCCCAGACGGGTTCGCTGCTTTCTTGGCCGTAGGCTTCGAGCATAGCCAGAACGTCGCCGTACGGCTGGTACCCGGCGCGGGAAAGCATACTGCCGCTGCTGAGAAGCATCAGCCGGTCCACCGTATCAAGCTGGCCGTCTTTTATCATACCAATGGCGGCGTTTTTCTGTGCATCAGTTGCGTAGCGGACGATGTAGTGCCCGCGTGCCCCTGTATTCAAAAGGAGCGTATCATCGCTCGCCGCGGTAAATTCCAGGGCGCGTTTTGTGATGATATCTTCGCCGGTTTTTTCACTGGCAAATAATGGTACCGGCCAGAGCCGCTCCGGATCAGCTTTTTTAGGATTATCGAGAAATTGTTTTTGGTCTATTTGTATGTTCTTCCCCTCCTGCGTAATGCTGAGCATGGGGAAGCCGGACCGGGTGAGCCAAGGGTTCATAAAGGCTTGTACGTCTATGCCGCTGGCCTCGCCAAGCGCCTTCCATAAATCGCTGCCGGTAGTGTTTTTATAGGCATGTTCTGTGAAATAGAGAGCCAAGCCTTTTCTGAAAGCCTCTTCGCCGATGTAATTTTTGAGCATATAAAGCAGGCGGCCGCCTTTAGCATAAACAATAGAGGGATCAAAGATGGTGCTGATTTCGTCGGGGTGATTAACCTCGGTTTTTACGGCTTGGACACCCGGTGTAGCATCACGGCGGAACGCCAATAGACCCTCATAATTGATGAACATTTCCCAGACATTCCACTCAGGGAAAAGCGAATCAACGGCTTGATACTCCATCATGTTGGCAAAACTCTCATTGAGCCATAAGTCGTCCCACCATTCCATAGTCGTCAGGTCACCGAACCATTGGTGCGATGTTTCATGGGCTACCACCAAGGCGATAGACTCTTTGACGGCCTGCGAAGTCTGGCCCGGATAGGCTACTAATAATCGTTCGCGGTACGTCAAAAGCCCCCAGTTTTCCATAGCGCCAACAGCAAAATCCGGCAAGGCGACGTTATCAAGTTTAGGCAGCGGGTAGGGAACGCCAAAATAGTCTTCGAAAAATTCGATGCAACCTTTGGAAACTTCTACGGCAAAATCAAGTGAATCTTTGGGTTGGGCAACCGTTGCCCATGCTTTTACTTCGGTACCATTCTTGGTTTTGGCGGATTTGGCATGCATTTCACCGACAACGAAAGCCAGCAAATAGGTAGACATCCGCGGCGTAGTTTCAAAGGTAAAAACCGTGTTTTTGCCTTCGTCTTTTTGCTGTTTGACCGGCGTGTTGGAAAGAGCGGTTTCGCCCTTTGGAGTGGTAAGCGTGAGGTCGAATGTAGCTTTTGCTGCCGGCTCGTCGATGCATGGAAATGCTTTGCGTGCGTAGTGGCTCTCAAACTGCGTGGCTATCAGCATTTTCTCTTGCCCGTCGTGAACAAACGGGCACGGATAAATGCCATTCATCCCGCTGACTATCTTGCCCTCGAACTCCATAACCACGGTATACTCGCCCGGATACGCCATGCCATCGGTGTGCAGGCGGATCTCATCGAAACTATCCTGATTGTTGATCCGTTTAACGGAAAGTTCGCTATCGCCTTTCTTGTCATGCTTGGTTATGGCCGCGCTTGTGATTTTGAGGCTTTTTTGGTGGAAGGTCAGGCGTTCGGCGGGCCGTCCTATTTTTTTGCCTTTAATGGTTACGCGGCCACTGAATGACATGGCGCCGCGGTCAAGCGTCATTTCTAACTGATAATTTTCCGGCTGGAACTGTTCATATAACCTACGTACTTTTTTACTCATCTATCCAGTGTAGCACGCTGTTATTTGACGGTAGAAGCCCGCTGAAGTATACTGTACTCATAGTCCGGCCGAAGTGGTCGGCTTTTTTAATATCGAGAGACAATCTGGAAATTAACTAAGGAAAGGAAATTACATGGATTTAGACATGAAACAATTGGCGCTGGCCATCCGCACCATCGCCGAAGAAAAAAACTTGCCGGAAGACTCGGTTAAGGAAGTTGTCGAGCAGGCTTTGGCTGCCGCCTATCGCCGCGATTATGGCGACCGCGAGCAGGAAATCCGCGTCAGCATGAATCTTAACACCGGAGATATCGACGTATACGTATCTAAAGAAATCGTTGAGAATGCCGAGCGGCCGGCCGAGCAAATCAGCTTGAAGGATGCGCAGGTCATGCGTAAGAATGCGGCAATCGGCGAGACCGTTGAAGTGCATGAAAAAGCCGAGGAATTCGGCCGCGTGGCCGCCCAGACAGCCAAGCAGGTCATTTTACAGCGGCTACGCGAAGCTGAGCGCGAGATCGTCATGAATGAATACCAGGACAAGATCGGCACGGTCATTAACGCAACGGTGGCCCGCGTAGAAGGTAATATTGTCCGGATCGACCTCGGCAAGGCGCAGGGCATTATGCCGCGCAGCGAGCAGATCCAGGGCGAACGCTACTACCCCGGCCAGCGCCTCAAAGTTTTCCTAAAAGACGTAGAGCGTAGTTACCGCGGCCCGCAACTAGTCGTTTCACGCGGCAACACTCAGTTTATCGAGTGGCTATTCCGCGGCGAAGTGCCCGAGATGGAAAGCGGCGCCGTAGAAATTAAAGATATAGCCCGCGAAGCCGGCGTGCGCAGCAAGATTGCCGTGGCCTCCAGTGTGCCGGGCGTGGATCCCGTCGGCACCTTTGTGGGCGGACATGGCACGCGCGTCAATGCTGTAACGAGCGAAGTCGGCGAACAGGAAAAAATCGACATCATTGTTTGGAGCGAAGATTCGGTTGAATACATCACAAACGCCTTGAGCCCTACCAAAGTTTCACGCGTTGAAATTGATGAGAAAAATAAGAAAGCCAAAGTGATCGTCCCCGAAGACCAGTTGAGTATTGCTATCGGCAAGAGCGGCCAAAATGTCCGCCTGGCGAGTAAGCTAACCGGCTATGAACTGGACATCGAGGCTGAAAAGGGCGAGGCGGCTGAAAACACTAACGACGATGCCGAGGGCACAGTCACCACTACCGAATTGCCAAAGCAGCCGAAATTGAAGAAGAAGAGCGAGCTGGAAAACAGCTTGCTGGAAGCCATTGAAGAGCACGGCGAGGATGATGGCGCCGAAACGCCTGCTGAAGATGCCGAAAATACGAGCGAAGAGACGCCAGCCAGCGAATAACCAATCCTATCTATAAGGAAGGGATATGGCGGTTTACAAACAAGCTCCTCTAAGTGTAAGGGTTATGTACAGTTCTTTCGGCGTAGCCCTTATACTTTTCCTAATATTCATAGTTTCTAACCGGTCTTCCGGTACTGCGGGCCAGGACCGCATGAGCCAAGTTAGCTTGGGGGTGATGCTGCTTGTTCTTATATTTACGGCAGCCCTATATATAAGCTATTTGCTGAGTTTATTTCTCAGTATCATAAATAGCCTTACTTGGCTTAACCGCGGCGGAGTATATTTTTGGACGAGCGCAGCCGTATTTTTTGGCGATATAGCCATGTTTGCTTATATATGGACGCATTAATCGCGCCTCTAGGAGTTATACCAGGCTCTGAAACGGGGGGAGATCAAGCTGCCGCCGATTATAATCAGCCGCACTGCCAATAGCGCTCCCAGGAAGCTGATCAAAAAAGAAAGCAAATTGTTCGGCAACGGTTGGTCTAGCCCCTTGCTGAGCTCCTGGCTTGCAATACCGAAGCAAACTAGCGCTCCCGTGAGTATTGCCATAGTCCCGATGATTATAACGATGAGCTTCAGAAAAAAATTATGAAGCGAACCCAGGTAGCGCATGGCGCCTTGGCTGTGTTCGGCCTGAATCAAAGACGCTCCTTGGCGCACCGAACCCTGGGCCTTAAGAAAGAATTGCAAAAAGCGAAAGATAAGTACGTATAGTAAGGCGCCTACCAGTGCCCATAATCCAAAAAGCAGAATATGCTCGGCGGCGGCATGTTGGGTGTTGCCAAGTGTCTTATCAAAAACATTGCCCCATAAAGAGAATGGGCTAGCATCGACGCCGGTATTTGCATTCAACACCTGGTCATTAAGCGTACTTACGTTAAATAACAGTAATAAAACAACCGCTATTATAGCCTCGATAAAAAATATGTAAGTCCTGGGCCAGAATAGATGCCGGATTTCTAATGCGCGAAGCTGCTCTTCATTGTACGAAAGCATGGTTATGCCGTTTTTGTTACATGGGTTTTCTGCCCCCTATTTTAGCATGCCTAAGAATTAACTTGCTTACGCTAAATAAAAAAGCTATGATGGGGTTGATTAGTGTGGAACGGCTTTAAGAGGCAGCCGCTACAGAGATGGAAGAAAAACTTACCCCGACAGAAAGACAGAGCCCATTACGAAGAGTATTAATAGTGGCCGGCGGTTTCGCAGTTTTTGTAGTTGCGGTTGTCGTGGTTACGGTACTGGTATCGCACATTAGCGGCAAACAAACATCTTCACAGGTAGCTACGGTGCGGATCACGCCAAACGGCTTCGTTCCGGCAACTCTAGCTGTCAAGGCCGGAACAAAAGTTGTATGGACTAATGACGACCAAACGCTGCATCAAATAACGGCGAATCCGTTTCCGAAAGGCACTGACTTGCCAAGCCTGAAGTCACAAATTTTAAATAATGCCCAAGATTATACCTATGTGGCTAGCGCAAGCGGCAGTTTTGGGTATCATGACCAGCTGCACCCGACTATAAATGGAACATTAGTGGTAAAGAAATAGGCCATGGACAAAAATAATCCAGTCATCGGCCAGGTTCCTGAAAAATTCAGCCAGCGCCGCCGGATCCCGAAACTGCCTTTACTGCTCGTTGCCATTGTCGTCGGTTTGGCCGGCGCATATGTTATTTTCAACTCTTTTGCAGCCACCAGTACCCAGAATTCAAATTGCTTTGCTATCCCTAGTGCCTGCGGCTATCCTGATGCTACCAATACCGGCGTTCCGGCCGGAACTTCGCTTGCTGCTTCCGGCTCTATAACGGCTTCAACGGCCGGGCAGGTTATCGATGGAAAAGATGTCACCGGCATAATTAATATCACCGCCAATAATGTAACCGTCCAAAACACACGGGTTACATCAAACACTACCTGCGGCCCGACCAATGCCTGCGGTAATTATGAAATCATAGTCCAGCCGGGTTTAAGCGGCATAGTGATTAAAAACGTTGAGCTGCGGAACACTACCGGCGATACCTGCGAACACGATATTCGCAACCTCGGGTCGACTATCCAAGTTATTGGCTCCTATCTGCACGGCTGCGATTCTAACCTTTACAGTGTCGGTAATACCACATTTACCGATGATTACGGCCTGTCAAAAATAGATATATCAAATGATCATATCGAGAATATCTATTTCAGTGACAGCACAGTAACCGTAAATCACTCGACTTTGTACAATCCCGTCGATCAAACAGCGGTTATTTTCGGCAATGTGAACGGCGGCCAGGGAGGCACTTGTTCAAACCACCTTACGGTAACTAACAGCCTGCTCGCCGGCGGCGGCTATACTTTCTATCCTTGCGGAAATGGCAGCAGCGCCGGCTCCAGCAGCATAAGCATAACTAGCAATCATCTTGCGCGCTGTCTTTCAACCGAAGTTGATTCAGCTTCCGGAGGCCACCACCTCTGTAAGAACGGTACTGACTCCAATGGTTACTATCCGGGCGATGGCAGTTACGGCATCGCGGCGTATTACTTTGATAAGGGTATGACGTGGTCGGGCAATATTTGGGATAATAACCTGCAAGCGGTGTGCGCGGATGGCAGCGCTGGCTGCGGCAGCAATGGCAGCCCTAGCGGTCCTCCGGTAGATACCACCCCACCTACTGTCTCAATTACTGCACCGGCTAAGAGCGCCAGCGTCTCAGGAAGCGTGACCGTATCCGCCAATGCTAATGACGATACGGGCGTAGCCGGCGTGCAATTCAAGCTTGACGGCGCTAACCTGGGCAGCGAGGACACTACGAGCCCATACAGCACGACCTGGGATACTACGCAAGCTACTAACGGCACGCATACGCTTACCGCCGTTGCCCGCGATGCGGCCGGCAATACGGCGACTTCCTCCACTGTTACGGTCACAGTCAATAATAGCGCAAGCGGCGGCGGTTCCACTGGCGGCACACAGACCTCCAACTGTTTCTCCAAGCCTAGTGCCTGCGGCTATCCCGACGCTACCAATACCGGTGTTCCAGCAGGCACCACTCTTGCATCCTCCGGTTCAATAACGGCATCGACTAATGGCCAGGTCATACAAGACAAAGACATCACCGGCGAACTAGTGGTCAATGCCCCTAACGTCACGCTCAAAGATTCCAAAGTTCACACCAGTAGCGGTGGTAGCGGAACCACGGCGATCGTTCTTAACCAGGGTGCCACTAACTTCACAATCGAAAATTCCGAAATCTATGGCAACGGTTCGAAGACCAATGCTCCGGAATCCGGCATATGGAATCATTATGGTAATGCCGGTTTTAAAATCGTCAATTCCTACGTTCATGGCTCGCCGGATAATGTGGAAGGCCCGGTCGACGTAGAAGATTCTTATATGATTGTCGATGCAGAGTATAGCGGCGCCCATAGTGAAAATATCTATCTTTGCGGCACGCCGGCTACCGTTAATCATTCAACTCTATACAATACGAGCGATGAAACCTCACTGATATTCGGTGACGGCATATGCGGTTCCGGAAACCAGGTATCTGTTACGAATAGCTTGCTCGCCGGCGGCGGTTGGATGTTGCAGCCCGACTCTAAAGGTGTGAGCGCCCCAGTTACTATTACCAATAATCGCGTCGGCCGGTGCCTGGGCTCTGTGAGCCAGGATTCCGGCGGGGGTTACGTCTGTAAGGGCGGAGCTGACAGCAACGGCTACTGGCCATACGGCGGGCATTACGGCTTAGCAACGGATACAGGCAAACTGACTTGGTCAGGTAATGTCTGGGATAATAACTCGCAAACTATATGCCCGACACAAGATGGTAGCGGTAGTTGTAGCTCTGGCTCCGGCGGTGGTACGGGCGGCTCTGGTACCGACACTACCAAACCCACGGTCTCGATCACTGCTCCTGCAAACGGTGGCACAGTTTCCGGGATTGTCACGTCTACTGCTTCCGCATCGGATAATGTCGGTGTTTCCAAGGTTGAGTTTTATGTCGACAAGTCTTCCTCGCCAGCCATGACGGATACCGCCAGCCCGTATAATTATTCATTCGATAGTAAAACGTTGGGTAATGGGTCGCACAGCATTACCGCTAAAGCCTACGATGCTGCTGGCAATACGGCCTCAAGCTCGGTGACCTTTACCGTCAATAACCCGGATACTACGCCGCCAAGTGCGCCTACGAACGTTAAAGCCACGGCTAGCAATGCCACGACCGTCAATCTCAGTTGGAGCGCTTCCACAGATAGCGGCACGAATGCTACCGGTGTGGCTAAGTACAACGTCCTACGCGGCGGAACAGTTATAGCCCAGGTAGCCGGCACTAGCTACACAGATACCAATGCCGTTGCCAATACGAGTTACAGTTATATTATTCAGGCCGTCGACGGTGCCGGGAACGTCTCGGCCAATTCTGCGGCAGCATCCGTGACGACGCCGAGCGCTGGTAGCGGTGGTACGACCGGTGGTACCCAAGCTAAGAATTGCTTCTCCAAGCCTAGTGCCTGCGGCTATCCTGATCCTACCAACACCGGTGTCCCGGCTGGCACGGCTTTGACCGCGTCGGGCTCTATCACGGCCTCAACGGCAGGACAGGTCATAAATGCCAAGGATGTGGCTGGCTCAATAGAGATTGATGCTAATAATGTCACGGTCGAAAATACGCGCGTTACCTTGAATTCGGGCAGCTGTGGTGCCACTAACACCTGCGGTAATTCAGAAATCCGGATCAATGAAGGCGTCACCGGAACGGTCATCAAGAACGTTGAATTACTGACCGCGCCTGGTATCACCTGTGAGCATGACATCCGTAATACGAGCTCGGGCACGGTCCAGATCAGCGGTTCCTATCTGCATGGTTGTGACTCCAACTTATATAATGTCGGTAATGCTACGGTAACCAATACGTACGGTATCGCTAAGATAGCTATTTCTACGGATCATGTAGAAAACATATATATGAGTGACAGTACATTGAATATGGACCACTCAACATTCTTCAACCCGGTAGGGCAGACGGCTGTCGTTTTCGCTAACGTCAATGGCGGCTCTGGCGGCACTTGCTCCAACCATGTCACCGTATCAAATAGCCTGGTAGCGGGCGGCGGCTTCACGTTCTATCCATGCGGCAATGGCACAAGCGCGGGCTCCAGTAGCACGAGCATCACCAATAATCATCTGGCACGCTGCTTAACAGCTCCGGTCTATCACTCGAATGGCGGCAATACGACCTGTCAGGGCGGAGCCGATGCCAACGGTTATTACCCTAAGTCAGGCAACTATGGCATATCAGAGTATTATTTCAGCAAAGCTACAACTTGGAGCGGCAATGTTTGGGACGATAACTTGCAGCCAGTCTGTATCGACGGCACTAACGGCTGCGCTGGCTCAAACGGGGGAGGCACAGGCACTCCTGACACGACGCCGCCAAGTACTCCTTCGGGTATCTCGGCGACCGCGGCAAGCTCCACGCAAGTCAACCTTAGCTGGAATGCCAGTACGGATGCCGGCGGCTCGGGTTTGGCAGGCTATAACGTTTACCGAAATGGCACCAAGATAAATTCAAGCCTGGTTACAACCACGACATACGGCGATGACACGGCTAGCGCAAATACAACGTACAGCTATAAGATAGAGGCCGTCGATGGTGCCGGCAACAAATCTTCGCAATCAACCGCTGCCAGCGCGACGACGCCGGCGCCGCAGGATACAACCGCTCCGACAGTACCGGGCGGCCTGAAAGCCACGGCCAATAGCTCCACGCAAGTCAACCTTAGTTGGGGCGACTCAACTGATAAGGGGGGCTCGGGCTTGGCCGGATATATCGTTTATCGGAATGGCCAGCAGCTTAATCAATCTCCGCAAACTGCCACTGCATACACTGACACATCAGCCCAGCCGTCAACAACCTATACCTATCAAGTCAGTGCAGTCGATAAGGCCGGTAATGCCAGTAACAAGACGGCAACGGTGAGCGTAACGACGCCGGCGGCCAGCACCTCAGGCGGTGGTTCGGGTAATAATGGCGGCGGCAACGACTTGCTGCTCGGAACTAATGGCGTCCAGGCGGCAGAGGATAATGATGCAGCAGGCAGCCCGGAAGCATTTAAATACACCGCTGTGGCCTCTGGCCAAGCCGGTACAATAAGCCTTTATCTGGACAGCGGTTCAGCCGCCACCACAGTTACGGCAGGGCTCTACTCTGACAGCAACGGTAAGCCAGGTTCTTTATTGGCCAGCGGCAGCATTAATTCGCCTAAGCCTGCAGCATGGAATGCAATTACGCTCAGCTCTAAACCGAACGTTACAAAGGGTGCGACGTATTGGATTGCTTTACTTGGCACAGGCGGAAAAGTTAAATTCCGCGACGCCGCTTCTGGAAGTTGTTCGCAATCGCCCAGTAGTAATAACCTTGCAGACTTACCTGCAAGCTGGAAAACCGGACAGCTTTGGCAGACTTGCACGCTGTCTGCTTATGTGAGCTCTTCCTCCTCTTCTTCGGGCGGCGGCTCGAGCCAGGGCGGAGCCGGCTCGGGGAGTGGTAGTAATGGTGGAAGCAACTCTGGCAGCGGCAGTCACCAGCAGCCGGTTAGGCCGCGCGTAGCCATTACTGTTTTCGACAAGCACCATAGACCGGCTTATCACGCCCAAGTTACGTTGTACAACCAAACGGTGCAGACCAACCAGCAAGGCATTGCTTACTTCACTAACGTGCCCGTGGGCAAGCACGACGTCTCAGTCCAGTACAACGGCCAAGTTACATCCCGCACTATTCATGTAAAAGACGCAAATTCCTCCCACCGTAATGATCTACAAAATATTAAACTGTCGATGGCGCATGCCGCCGTTAACCCGTTCTTGCTTGTCATACCAGTTCTGGCATTGCTGGGCGGCGCTCTGCTGATCTATCGGCCGTGGAATAGCCGCCTTGCTACCGTGCGTCCCGTTGAGCCGTCACGCATTGTCTCTTCCGAGCAGCAGTCAGCCCCGTCCGAAGCTCCGGGCCATCATCCTGCAAGCCCCGGTACGGTCTATTCGCCTGAGACGAAAAACCCCGAAGACAAGAGCTGAATTAGCACTCTTGACTCACGCCAAGAATACTACGTGCAACCCATTGCTTGGACTGTCTGGCGACGGGCTTTCTCGCCATTTTCTCCTTCAATCCAGCTGCGCCGTAGCGACGACTACGGCTTGCTCGGAGTCTTGGAGATAAATGGCAATCCAGCCCTGCCAACCAACCCAAACAACAGGCTGAATTAGCACTCTTGACGTGAGAGTGCTAAGTGCTACAATGGATGTAGGCAAGTTTTAAGAGCATAGAAACAAGCCAAATGTCAGGCCACCAGGCAGCGGGGCATCCAGATTTATCAACAAGCGACCCCTTTACAGCAGCACCTCAGCCGTCTCGATTAGGCTTAAGGCATGACACATAAAGGAAAGGTGGTACAAAAAATATGATGCCGAATTCTCCCGACTTCCAAGAATTTTTAAATCATTTAACGAACAATGCCCTGCAGAGCTTGAAGCATGCAGACGCTATTGCTCGTAATTTTGGCAGTGCTTACGTTGGCACCGAGCATCTTTTGCTTGGCGTGTTGGCGCAAGATGGCAGCATGGGCGCTAAAGTGCTTGAGGGCGCTGGCGTTACGCTTGATCGGGCGCGCATGGCGCTCAATATGACGCCCAAGACGCTCGTTATAAATGTTGGCGCCAAAGGTTTAAGCGAAACTGCCAAGCTAACACTCAAGATGGCATATGACGTAGCCCAGGATTACTCGCAAGAGTATTGCGGTACGGAGCATATCCTTTATAGCATTCTCAGCCAGAAAAACGCCCGGGCTACGATTTTGCTTCGCGATATGAATATTGATGTCGAAACGCTTATGAATGAGCTCGAGCAATTCTTCAACCGGCAACAATACGAAGAAAATGATACCGGAACGGCCCGCAGCCGTCGCAGCGGCAAGAAGGCTAAAAAGACAGCTCTTGATTTCTTCGGTACAGATCTGACGGCACAAGCCCGTGAGGGCAAGCTTGACCCGGTGGTAGGCCGGGATAACCAGATACGCCGCGTTATTACCATCTTGAACCGGCGGACAAAGAATAACCCCGTATTAATAGGCGAGCCTGGCGTTGGTAAAACCGCTATTGTAGAAGGCCTGGCCCAGCGTATTATTGCCGAGGATGTGCCTGATAGTTTGATCGATAAAAGGATCGTTATGTTGGACTTAGCCGGTATGATTGCCGGCACAAAGTACCGGGGCGAATTTGAAGAGCGCCTGAAAAAGGTTATGGCAGAACTGGAGAAAGACAACCAGACTATAGTCTTCATCGATGAGTTGCATCTGATTGTAGGCGCCGGCGCCGCTGAGGGCGCTATGGATGCCGGTAATATCTTGAAGCCGGCACTGGCCCGCGGCAAAATCCAAGTTATCGGGGCTACTACTACGGTAGAGTACACCAAGCATATCGAAAAAGACGCCGCCCTGGAGCGCCGCTTCCAGCCTATCCAGGTCCCTGAAACGACGCCTGGCGAAACGCTCGCTATTCTGAAAGGCTTGCGCGGCCACTACGAGCAGTTCCACGGCGTTAAACTGAGCGACGAAGTTCTGGAGGACGCCGTTAATCTTGCCAGACGATACATAAATGACCGCTATATGCCGGACAAAGCTATTGATTTGATTGACGAAACTGCGGCGCATTTGCGAGTAGATAAAGGCAAGACTAGCCCGGAAGTCCGGAAGCTGCAGAAAGAGCTCAAACTGGTTAATACGCAAATCGAAGAAGCAGTGGACGCCGAGGACTACGAGCGCGCTGCCCGTGCTAAGACCCGTGCCTCGCAGATTAATGAAAAGCTTGCGGCTGAACGTGCCAACGGCAAGCATACCAAACAGCTTACGGTAACCAGCGAAGATGTAGCCGATGTTGTTTCGCGCATGACCGGTGTGCCGGTGAAGAACGTTATCCGCAGCGAAGCAAAGTATCTCTTGAACCTTGAAAAGGAACTGAGCAAATATATCATCGGCCAGAAAGAAGCAGTGAGTGCCGTGGCCCGCGCTATCAGGCGTAACCGCAGCGGCGTCGGTACCGAGAAGCGCCCCATCGGGTCATTCATTTTCCTTGGCCCTACCGGTGTAGGCAAGACCGAGTTGGCCCGCGTATTAGCGCGTGAATTCTTTGGCAGCGAGAATGCCCTCGTTAAGATAGATATGTCGGAATTCGGCGAACATCACAATGTTTCCCGCCTAGTGGGCGCTCCGGCCGGATATGTCGGCTATGACGAAGGTGGCCAGTTGACGGATAAAATTCGCCGCCAGCCTTACAGCCTAGTCCTCTTTGACGAAATCGAAAAGGCCCACCCGGATGTATTTAACATGCTCCTGCAAATGCTGGAAGACGGCTATATCACTGACGCCAAAGGCCGCCGCATAGACTTTACCAATACGATTGTCATCATGACTTCGAACGTTGGCGCGGATAAATTGCAAAAAGAAGCCAGTTTCGGTTTCCGTGCAACCAAGGCCGATGAGCTCAAAGATCTCGAAGCTATGCATGAGGCCAACAAAGACCGGGTTCACGACGAGTTGAAGAAATTGCTTCGGCCGGAACTCTTGAACCGCATAGATAAAACTATCGTCTTTCACGCCTTGACCAAGAAAGATATATACAAGATCATCGATTTGCAGATCAATGAACTGAAGGAGCGCCTGCAGCGCAAAGGAATTAGCGTACAGCTGGGTACGAGCGCCAAGCAATACTTGCTCGAGCAGGGTTACGATGCGAAGAATGGCGTCCGGCCATTGCGCCGCCTCATCCAGGATACGATCGAAGACCATTTGGCCCTTGATTTGTTAGACGAAAAATACACAAAAGGTGATATCATTCAGGTAGCAAGCAAAAATAGCGAGCTTACCTATGCTACCGTTACCGAATAAAAACATTACGGCCAAACTAGCCTGGCACACTTTGCGCGTAAAGCTTCTATCCTCGCTTTCCATCGTAAATTGTGCATGCAGGCAGTTTGGTCTTTCTTGTCTATCCTAAATAAAATACATCATGAATGACAATTCACAATCTCCGCCTCCAGAAGTACCCGGATTGCCACCTCGGCCGGCAGCCGGGCCTTTGCCAGGAATCCGCACTCTAAAACCGCGGCGCTCCAAGCGGGCATGGACTATAACGTTCGCTATGGTGGCGGTGTGGGCAATCCTGCTCGGGCTCATCATAGCCAATAGGCAAGGTATTTCTGACTGGTGGCGGATGCGCGGCTACCATCCCGCTTCGGCGGTCAGCCAGCTGGCCACGGAAGATACCATGACGCCGTATGCCCAGCATCTTTTTTATCTGAACAAGCCGGAACTTTTATCAAATATCACCAGTTTCCGGCAGCACTGTCCTGAGAATAAAGATACCGTTGTCCTCGGTTGTTATCACCCCGGCGAAAACGGAATATACATCTACAACGTCCAAGATCCTTCGCTTAAAGGCGTGGCACAAGTGACGGCTGCCCATGAGACACTCCATGCTATTTATGCGCGCCTCAGTCCTGAAGAGCGGGCGAACGTTAACAAAATGCTCAATGATTATTACAAAAATGGCTTAAAAGACCCGCAAGTTATCAGTGAAATTAAGTTGTACCAGCAAACTGAGCCGGGAGCCGTACTCGATGAGATGCACTCTACTTTCGGTACAGAAATTGCCAATTTGCCGGCGCCACTCGAGGCATATTATAAAAAATATTTCTCCAACCGGGCGGCTATTGTAGCGTATAGCAACCATTATCAGGACGAGTTTACTGCACGACAGAATGCTATAGCCCAGGATGATCAGCAGCTTGCTGCCATGAAAAAACAGATTGACAGCCAAGAGGCGGCTCTCGAAAGCCAGCAAAGTTCTATTATGGCCCTCAAAAAGCAGCTGGATAATGAACTGTCCTCCGGCCAAACTGCTGCTTATAATGCCGCCGTGCCAACCTTTAACAGTCAAGTTAGCTCGTATAATAATGGCGTAGGGGCGCTTAAGCAAGCTATCGCGCAGTACAACCAGCTAGTAGATGCCCGGAATAACATAGCTAAAGCGTTGACCACTCTGGATAAAGCGCTGGATACTCGTTTGAGCCAGCAGAATACACAGAATTGATTTCAGAAACGGCTTATTTCACTACGGTGCCGTGCTGAAAGAGATGCTACACTTTTAGTAATGATGCGGAGGATAATTCATGGCTAAGAAAACAGCCGCTCGTTATGTGTGCAGTAACTGCGGCGCTGTCAGCAGTACTTGGAGTGGCAAGTGCCTGCAGTGCGGCGAATGGAATACGATGCAAGAGCAATTAGCGCCGAGCGTATTACAAGGCGCCGGAGGCTCGGGCCAAAGCTTACAGCCGGAATCTGTGACTGAGGCGGTACGCGCCGACCAGCCGAGACTTGCTAGCGGCATCCATGATATTGATGCGGTTCTGGGCGGCGGAATCGTGCCAGGCAGCATCAACCTACTTGCCGGTCAACCTGGGATAGGTAAGAGTACCTTACTTTTGCAGCTAGCGTATGCCTTGGCTGCTAAAGTGCCCGTTTTGTATGTGAGCGGCGAAGAGTCCGCTCATCAGGTAGGCCTTCGGGCTAAGCGGCTAGGCACGCTTAGGCCCGAGCTTCAGCTGGCCACAAGCACTTCCGCCGATGACATTGCAGCGACTATCGCCAGCGGCGATTACCGTCTTATTATTGTGGATTCTATCCAGACGATGAGCTGCCAGGCCATTAGTTCTGCTGCCGGTACCGTCTCGCAGATCACTAACAGTACACAATTGCTTTCAGCCGCCGCAAAACGTTCATCTACCGCGTTGTTGCTGGTAGGGCACGTGACGAAAGAAGGCTCGATAGCCGGCCCGAAAGTGTTGGAGCACGTGGTGGATGTGGTATTGCAGTTGGAGGGCGACCGTTATGGCGGCTTCAAGCTGCTTAGGGCTGTCAAAAACCGCTTTGGCTCGACGAGTGAAGCTGGCATATTTGAGATGGTCGAGGAAGGTCTTCAGCCGGTTGCTAACCCTTCTGCGGCGCTTTTAGCGGAGCGGCAAGTAACCGATGGCTCGGTGGTGCTTGCCACGCTTGAAGGTACTCGGCCTCTCCTTGTAGAAGTGCAGGCGCTTGTAAATCGTACCAGCTATGGTTACCCCAAGCGTACTGCCAGCGGCTTTGACTTAAACCGCCTTAATTTATTGGTAGCGATGCTGGAACGCCGTACCAAACTAAAACTTAATGAACATGATATTTATATTAATATTGTTGGTGGTATCCAAGTCCGAGAACCGGCTGCCGACCTGGCAATTTGCTTGGCTATCGGCTCTGCGGCCAAAGGATTACAGCTGAAGCAAAACGCTGTGGTATTCGGGGAAGTGGGGCTTTCGGGGGAAGTCCGGCACGTGCCGTATGCCGAAAAAAGGATAGCTGAAGCTAAAAAGCTCGGATTTAAAGGCGCCATCGGCCCGGTACAGAAATCTGGCAAGAAAATTTCGGGGCTGTACGGCGTAGCCGATGTTCGAAACGCGCTCAATCAATTTCTAGAAAAAGATTAACAAAACTGCGCAGGTTTAGTTTAACGGTGTGTGTGACTACGCTCTCTTCACGGATTGCCGCCAGGGTTCCCGTCGCCGCCATTACCGCTATTAGTCTGGTCTTGAGTTGTTGGCGCTGGGGTAGGGGCTGGAATTGTGTAGGTAAATGGCGTGCTCTGGCTGCCACTATATAGGACGCTGTCAGTCACGGTCGCCACTAGTGTCCCCCCGCCACTGCTTGTAGGCGTATAGGTGAAGCTCTTGGTGGTAGGCGAGGAGTCTATGTGGGCCGAGTAAATGGTGTGGCCATTGAGTGTTACCGTAAGCAACCCTGGATAGGTCGGGTACTGCGGGTCCGAGAAAGGATGAGTGCCTTGGGTAGTGGTTACGGTAATTGTACAGCTACTCGTACAGGTGGATGGAGCCACTAAGGTTACTGTCGGCGGACTGTCATTACAGTTATGGACATCGTCGCTCGCCGAGGAGCTGTTACTGCTCTTAGAGCTACTGCTGCCGCTGCCGATATTCGGCGTGCCTCCCTTAAAGATGTCTACATTCCAGGATGCGACGTTTGCGTTGTAGACGTATTCCTTAGCGGCTGCCGGCGTACAACTCGTAGCCAGTTTGCCCGAAACTTTATCTATTGTTGCGGACGTGTTCTTGCTGTTTGAGCCGCCGCCAACATACCATGACGGATATAGATCGGTCGAAGGGCTCGGTTCTTGGTCGCCGTAGTCGATATGGTTTCGGACGATGTAGGCGGATGCCGTCTTGATGTCTTTCGGCTGTACCCAGTTATCCGGTTTGAGGTTCTGATGGGCATATTCCATCATATTGCGGGTAAGCGGTTCGGTTAGGTACTCCATAGAGGTATTCAACTCGACATTACGCGTATGGTTGCCGACCCACGAAACTACAGCGTATTTAGTAGACCAGCTTGTCATCAATCCATCGAAACCATTGTTAGTGGTACCAGTCTTTACTGCGAAATCCCAGCCATTGTAGCGTTGGAACTTATAGCCGCCGCTCCGTAACGTAGTACAGGTAGTTGTCGTACAGCTGCCGGGGAGGTAGCTGGCCCGCGGGTCGCTTGCCATATTATCGACAATGTACGCTGCGTCCTGTTTTACGACTTGTTGGCCGGTAGGCTGTTTCCATTGGTAAACGGTCTTACCTGCGGCATCGGTAATTTTCAGGATGTAGGTTCGCGGGATGGCTTTGCCCATACGCCCGAGCGTCGCGAGGCCATTCACATGGTCATCGAGGTGCAGGTAGGCGCCGTCGCCGATTGCCGATGCCCCATAACACTGTGTGGTTTTTGTAAGCGCAGCATCGGAATAACAGTTATAGGGCTGTATATGTTTGGATTGGTCGTATGTATTGTCCATCATCGCCGAAGCAGTACTAATGACTTTATTGACTGATTTAGTATAGTTCGTGCTCTTATCGCCCGGAACGGCCTCCAGCATAGATTTGACTGCCGGGACGTTACGCGAGCCGCCGAGGGCATAGCGCAGGGTTATTGGGCCAGGATATTTAAAGTCATAGTCCCACAAACAGTTACCGCCGGTTGGATTACCGCTACTATTGAACGGTTTTGCTTGGTTAGTACACGGATAGCCTGGCAAAGGCTGCTGTACATCGTACAGGACGGAGCCTGCGCCGACATTATTATTGTTATTGATGAATGTCGTGTAGTCGTACGGCTTGAAGCTTGAACCAGGCGGTATCTGAATTCCGGCCGCGTAGTTGTTTTGCCCATGGTCGGGATTTGTGAAATCAGTACCCCCTGTGAGGGCCATCATTTGGCCTGTCGGAACGTCCTCCAGGACGAGCGCCTCCTCATCCGCTCCGTATTTTGAGATATTAGGGACATTTTGCTGAACAAGCTCATCGGCCTTATTTTGTAGGTCCATATCAAGCGTTGTGATGACCTGCCAGCCGCCACGCTGTACGGTCGCGGCTCCGTAGGTTTGTTCAAGCTCCTGTTTGGCCGCGAGCACGAAGTAAGGCGCTTTAATACCCTGGTATTTTGGTGCCTGCGGGTGAATTTCTGCCAGAATATTAACCTTTTTTGCGTCGTCGGCTTGCTGCTTGGTAATGTACCCTTGCAGCGCCATCTGATCTAGTATGTAGTGCTGGCGGTTAAGAAGAGCGGACTGGCTGAAGGTGCTGTCGGTAACGGATTGGTTAAACTGGCTGCTGGCGTACGGCGAATAATAACTTGGCGACTGCGGGATGGCTGCAAGCATTGCCGCTTGGGGAAGCGTCAGGTCTTTTGCATCGGTTTGAAAATAGTCTCTCGCCGCGCTCTCAACCCCGTATTCCACGCCGCCATACGGAGCAATATTAAGGTAGCCTGTTAAGATGTCATTTTTGGAATATTCACGTTCCAATTCGACCGCCAAGATAAGTTCTTTAACTTTACGGGTAACCGTCCGGTTAGTTGTCCAGTTTTCATTAAGCTTGACGAGCTGCTGGGTAATTGTTGAACCGCCCTGTACGGCGCCGCCTCCGCCGAATATGTCGTGGAATCCGGCCCGCATAATACCGCGGACATCAAAAGCCCCGTGCTTATAAAAATCTTTGTCTTCAATAGCCACTGTGGCCTCTTTCATATAAGGAGAGATCTGATTGCTTTGTACGGGTATGCGTTTAACGGCGTTGTAATCCTGCCACAGTACGATCTGGCCGGTACGGTCGTAATACGTTATGCTCCCGCCGAGATTGTCGCCCGAGATGTCTTTAATCTTCGGCAAGTCCTTGCGGAAATAAGCGAACATGCCGATAGTCAGGAAAAAGCCGACGATAATTGCCACGCCGATAATTTTGAGCGCCATAATACCGCCCTCTCGACTAAACCAATAGGCGGCTAAATGTTTCGGCTGCAGGCGGTAGAGCATCCGTTTAGCGCGGCCTTTCGGCAAAGTACTTAGGTACGTTGCCCGGTCAGCTGCCCGGGTGGCGCGCGCAGCTTTGACGCGGTCACTCAATGAACGGTTCAAGGGGATAGTCTTACCGCTCTTGGTGGTGATGGTGTTTCGCGAGCGGCGGCTACGTCCTGAGCCACGTCTAATATTCATAGATTGGTTTTAAATCCTGTATATCCCTTATGGCAAATATTCCTGCTCATTATAGCAAATAGAAACGTAAAAAAGCTTGTATTTTTAGCAGCGCCTTTCAGCTTCGATTCAGCTTGGTCTCATTCCTGCTAATAGGTATAATAAAGAATAAGATACGCGAAAACAGTACATATATGATACTTTCCGAAGAATTGAACTGGCGCGGGTTCGTCAACCAGACGACCTTTAAGAGCTTGGACGCGCTCGATGGCAAACCGCTAACCTTTTATTTTGGTGTGGACCCGAGCGCCGATAGCATGACCATCGGCAACCTCGCTGCCGCTATGATGGTCAAGACTTTCATGAAGCATGGGCACAAGGCCGTGCTGCTCGTTGGCGGTGCGACCGGCTTGATCGGTGACCCTGACGGCAAGGCTGAGGAGCGGTCCTTGAAGACAGAGAAAGAAATCGCCGCCAATAAAAAAGCGATTGCCGCCCAATACAGCCAGCTTTTTAACGGCCAACCATTTGCGCTGGAAGACAATTATGATTGGTTCAAGCACTTCATGTACCTGGAGTTTTTACGGGATGTGGGCAAACATGTGCCGATGCGCCAAATGTTGGGCCGCGATTTTGTGCAAAAACGCCTCGGCGAAGAAGGGGCCGGGATTAGTTACGCCGAATTTAGTTATGTACTTATTCAGGCCTACGACTTCTTATACCTTCATGAAAAACACGGTGTTACGCTGCAGTTATGCGGTTCAGACCAGTGGGGCAATAGCATTGCCGGCGTAGACCTGATCCGGCGTAAAACCGGCGCCGAAACGCACGTATTTTCAGCACCGCTCATAGTTAATAAGGCAACCGGGCAAAAATTTGGCAAAAGTGAGGCCGGCGCCGTATGGCTTGATCCTACCAAAACGAGTCCGTACCAGTTTTATCAGTTTTGGTTGAATGCCGATGACGATAGCGTCGCAGATTACCTGAAGATTTTCACTGAGCTGGATAAAAACCATATTGACCAGGTTATGGAAGAATTCGGCCGCGACCACAGCAGTCGGCTTGCCCAAAAGACATTGGCGTACGAGGTCACGAAATTAGTTCACGGCGAGGCGGTTGCAAAAAGCCAGAAAAATATCGCTGCCGTTCTTTTTGGCGGGGAAGATTCCCTGGAATTGGGTGCGGATGAGTTTAAGTCCCTAAAAAAGGAACTTCCTACTGCTAAAGTGCCCGCGCGCATGACATCCGAGCATATTGTCCAAGCACTCGTGCAGACGGGCTTAGCAGCTTCCAAGACCGAAGCCCGCCGGTTCATAGAAAGCGGCGCCATATATATAAATAATGAAAAAATGACAGCAGACTTTTTATTTGACACATTGTCCGGCAATGCGCTGGTGCGACGGGGCAAAAATAAGTTTGCCGTGTTGGAACTTGGTTAATTTCTGAGGATTGCTATACTAGGGAGAATTTATGCCAAAGACATCGAAGACAACAAAGAAACCGGCTAAAACGAGCACAAAGTCGACCCGTAAGGCCGACCAGTACAATGACCCCAAACATAATTACCGGCAGTACTGGGAAGGCCGCGAGTACGAGCATGCTGCCGAGGAAATTGCCATCCGTAAACTGCTCCGGGGGAAACACTTCCGGCATGCTGTGGACGTAGGCGGCGGCTACGGCCGTTTATGCCTACTCCTAGAGAATTATGCCGATAAGGTCACCCTGGCTGAGCCGAGCCAGCAGCAGCTGGATATTGCCAAAGATTTTTTGAGAGACCATCCGGAAATTGACCGCAAACTCATGCAGGCTGCCGATCTCAAGTTTGCTGACGGCAGCGTAGACCTTTTGACGATGGTGCGTGTCATGCACCATCTACCGGATCCAAGCGTAGAATTAGCCGAAATTAACCGGGTGCTCAGCGATGACGGCATAGCGATTATCGAATTTGCTAATTACGTGCATATGCGCAACCGCTTAAAACATATCGCCCGCCGCGAAAAAATGCCCGTAAAACCTGTAGATATCCGTTCGGAGGCCAATAAAAAAGCCGACGAAATTCCTTTCGTAAATCATAATCCGTATACAGTCCTCCGGCAACTCGAGCATGCCGGACTGTATGTTGAGGGTGTTTTATCGGTTTCCAACTTGCGGAGCGTCCGGCTGAAAAAAATTATGCCGAGGGGCGCTATGCTGACTGCTGAGCGTATGCTGCAGCGTCCGCTTTCGGTCGTCTATTTTGGCCCCAGCATCTTTCTACTGGTCCGCAAAGCCAAATAGTCTACGGTCGTATACTTAAGTTATGGCATACGACAGCCCAATTAAAGACGTAAAAGGCGTGGGCGATGCTTTGGCCGAGAAATTTGCGCTGCTCGGCGTTCATACTGTCGGCGATCTTATTAACTACTACCCCCGCCGCTACGAAGACTATTCTACCGTTACGCCCATTAGCAAATTGAAGCCAGGACCGATAACTATCGAGGCCGAGATCAAACAAGCGAAGGGCCGTTATGTCCGCCGCGGATTGCATATTACGGAGGCGGTGGCAAGCGATGAGTCTGGCAGTGTACGCCTAACATGGTTTAACCAACCCTATCGGGCCGCTGCGCTTAAGTCCGGCCAAAGTTATTTCATTTCCGGCCAATACGAACGCAACCGCCAACGGTTCTCGGTGCTTAATCCAAGCGTTGAAATGGCCAGCGATTTTCCGGTCAATACGGCCCGGATCCTGGCCGTATACCGCGAAACCAAAGGTCTGACCTCACGGCAAGTCCGCCAAGTCGTAAAGCAAATCAAAGACGAGTTCTCCGCGCTGCCCGAAACGCTGCCGCTGCAAGTAATTACGTCTTACAAGCTCATGGGCCGGGCCGAAGCCTTACGGAATATTCACTTACCCGAATCGCCTGAACAACTGGAGCGCGCTAAACGGCGGCTTGGATTCGAAGAAGTATTCGGCCTCAGTCTCGCCAGCTTGTTAAATAAGCAAGAAAATATGAGCGAAACTTCTCTTGCCATTCCCTTCGAGGAGAGTTTGGCAAAAAATTTCGTTAAGCATTTGCCATTTTCGCTTACTGATGCCCAGCGGCGAACTATCTGGCAACTGTACCTTGACATGCAAAAGAAACACCCCATGAACCGGCTTGTAGAGGGCGATGTGGGCTCCGGCAAAACGGTGGTAGCCACCATGGCGGCGCTCATGGCATTGAACCAGGGGTGGCAGGTGGCTTTCATGGCCCCGACGGAACTGTTGGCCAGGCAGCACGCCGAGACAATCCATGCGCTGCTCGAACCGCTTGGCTATGCTGGCAGAGTCGGCTTGCTGATAGGCAGCCTGAATGCCTCGCAGAAGAAAGAGGTGCGTGACAAAATCAGCAGCGGCGAAGCTGCGCTGGTAGTCGGGACGCATGCGCTTATCCAGGAAAAGGTGGATATGCACAAGCTGGCGCTTATAGTCGTTGATGAACAACACCGTTTCGGCGTTGAGCAGCGCAAAGCTTTAATGGCCAAAGCCGGCCATATGCCGCATGTGCTTAGTCTGACAGCCACACCGATTCCGAGATCATTAGCCCTGACTCTTTACGGTGAACTCGATATAAGCGTGCTGGCGGATAAGCCCCCAGGCCGCTCACCTATAATCACGGAAATAATTTCACCCAATTCCCGCGCTCAGCTATACGCGAAGATCGACTCCGAACTCGAGGCCGGCCGCCAAATGTTTGTGGTGTGCCCGCTGATCGCGGATTCTGAAGCGCTCGAGGCCCAATCCGTTGAAAAGGTGTACGATGAGCTTAGAAAAAAAGATTTCAAACACCGGCGGTTGGGGCTTCTGCATGGAAAAATGAAGGCTGCCGACAAGCAAGCGGTCATGCAACGGTTTGTAGAACATAAGTTGGACATTCTTGTCTCGACAACTGTAATTGAAGTAGGCGTCGACGTGCCAAACGCCACGATTATGATGATTGAGAATCCGGAGCGTTTCGGTTTGGCCCAGTTGCACCAATTACGAGGGCGTGTCGGCAGGGGCAAGCACCAGGGCTACTGCTATCTTGTGCTCGGTGATTCCAGGCCGCCGAGCCCCCGGCTCAGGGCTTTAGCTACTTCTTCGGACGGCTTCCGTTTGGCCGAAATGGATTTGGATTTGCGCGGACCGGGCGCTATTTACGGGACGTCGCAGCACGGCCAACTTGACCTAAGAATTGCAAAACTGAGCGACACGAAATTGATAGCCGCCGCCCGGTCCGCAGCCGCAGCGTTTATAGATAGTGGGGAGGATTTGCTAAAATATAGCCAACTGGCGGAACACATTACCAAATTGCGGGCCGTCACAAATCTTAATTGATATGTATTCTGGCTCAACAATTACCTCATTTTCAGGGCGCCTACTTGGCGCCCATCAGAAAATTGACCGTCTGGCACGGCGCAATCTTGAATTCGTAGCCCCGCACACGCAGTTTCCGGGCACCCGATCGATATTGCATTTCGAAGGCCGCCGCGGCCCGGATGCTATCAAGCGGAAGAGCCCCGCCAAGGATGAGCCGTGGCACTTTTTCCAGCCTTTCGATCCAGACGATACGCAACTTATCAACCTCATTGAAGATCATTACAACAAGCTGGTAAAAGCGCTCAAGATGGATGATAGCGTCCGAGCTTCCTTCGAGGCGGCCTGGCTAGCGCATGCTATCGTCGACGGCTTAACGCCCGCGCACCACTATCCATACGAAGAAAAATTAGCAGAACTTGGCCGCAAAGGCATGGCTGACCGTTCAAGCCTTGGCAAAAAGATTTTCTTGCCGGGGGCTACGCCATCTCTTCGCGTCCGTAATAACTGGAAAATGTGGGGCCCTAAAGGATTATTTACTACCCACGCGGCTTTCGAAATGGGGTTTGCTTTTCTTATTGCACCGATCAAAAGCCGGCGGGTTCGCCTTACTAAAGATAAGGTTGCGGAATTTCAGGCGCAATCCATGGCAGAATGGTTCCGTAAAACCGCGCAAGAAGTTGCGCGCCTAGAGCTCTACGAAGCGTTTTATCGTACCGGTTGGACGATCGGCCTTGCGCGCCGCGTCCGCAACCAACTGACGCCAGTACTGGTTCAAGCAGTTGAGTTAGCTTGGTACGGCGCCCTATTAGAGGCCGGCTCGGCCAAAGTGAAGGCCAAGGGATAAAATGCGTATTATTGCCGGTAACCTGGGCGGACGTACTTTTGCCAGCCCTCCCGGCCATAAAACGCATCCCATGAGCGACAAAGTGCGCGGCGGTCTTTTTAATGTACTTGGTGACATTGCTGGCTTATCCGTTCTCGATGCGTTTGCGGGCAGCGGCGCCCTGGGTTTTGAAGCGGCCAGCAGAGGAGCCAAAGAAGTGGTAGCACTAGATGCCGACCGGGCTGCCCAACGTACGATCGCCGAAAATATCGCTGCCTTGGGCCTTGAAGGCCGCGTCAAGCTCATCAAGGCTGCCGCCGGCGCCTGGTTTTCTACAACCAGCCAGGCATTCGACCTCATAATTTGCGATCCGCCGTACGACGATTTGCAGGTTTCCTTGATAGAGCGGCTTGGCCAGCGGGTAAAATCCGGAGGCCTCTTAATACTGTCGTGGCCGGGCAGCGGAGAAGTCCCTGCATTTGAAGAGTTCGAGGAGGCCGAACGCAAATTATACGGTGACGCCCAGCTAGTCTTTTACCGTAAAATTAGCTAAAATACTTCGAGCCACACTGGAACAAATGCCGTGGAGCGGCGCGGGGATGTGGTGGAATTGGTAGACACGCATGCCTTAGGAGCATGTGCCCATGCGGCGTGAAGGTTCAAGTCCTTTCATCCCCACCATTTTTATTCTATGCTTTGCATATGACAAAGACGCCGTATGTTGTGGTGTTCGCGGGGGCGCAGGGGAGCTCTAAGAGCATAGTGGCGCACTTTTTATCAATGGAATTCAGCCTGCCCATCCTCAACCGCGATATCATTCGTTCTGAGGTCAAAGAAGATTTATTCACTGATGACATTTCAGAAGGCCCTGCGCTCAAAGAATTTGAAAAACGATTTACGGACAGATGGCAGAAAACGCTCAAGAATGGCCGGAGTTTTATTCTTGACGGTAGCGTTGACCGGCGGTGGGGTGAAACCAAGAAAGACCTGGAGGCGGCGGGATACCGCTGGTTTATGATCGATATGGAGCTCTCACGCAGTTTTTTCGAAGACTTATTTAAGGCGACGAAACGGCAGAAGGCTATTGGGGAACTGGACAGGTATCTTGCCGATCATAAAAAATTCATGCGTGCGCACGGTGATGATGTCACCATAAAAATCACGGATGATACGTTCGGTAAGCGGGTGCATGAGGCTGCCGAGGGTCTTCGGAGTTTTCTCCGGGCATGAAACAGCTACACATCATATATATTCCCGGGATCGGTGATGACGGATCCGGGTTTCAAAGCAAAGTCGTGAAGGCGTGGCGTTGGTGGGGTGTCGAGCCCGAACTTTGGCGAATGAATTGGGCAGATGAACGGCCATGGGAGCAAAAATTTGAAGAGTTCCTTGGCCATATTGACGATTTAGCTTCCCAGGGCAAGAAAGTTGGTCTAGTTGGCGCGAGTGCCGGCGCTTCAGCCGTTATTAATGCATATAAAGCCCGGCCGAATGAGGTGTGCGGCACTGTTACGATCGCCGGCAAGATCAACAGGCCGCAGAATATCCGTAAGCGTTACCGCCGCAATAACCCATCCTTTGTGGCCTCGGCCTATGCCGGTGAAAAGTCGCTAGCCGGGCTCACTGCACCCCAGCGGCGAAAAATACTCTCGTTGTATGGCTTGTTAGATGAAATTATCGTTAAAAAGGACAGTAAAATGCCGGGCGCCTATAACCGCTTGTCGCCGTCAATCGGCCACGGGATTACTATTGCCACGCAAATAATATTCGGCGCGCCGTTTTTTATTCGTTTTCTTAAAAGGACAGCTAAAAATTTGCAATAATTGACATAAGTAGTATAATTATCGCCATTATGAACATCGTTCGTACTAACCATCATCTGCATATCTTGCCGGAGCGACTCGGTTAGTATTCTCTTTGTCTAGAAAATCCTACGCCGGGCTCGCCCCGGCGTTTTTAGTTGCCTATAAATTTAGATAAGGAATTACTGTAATGGAACGAGAAGTAACTATAAAGGATTTTGACATTGCCGGCGCTGAAAGAATTGGTATCCCCAAAGGAGATGATAGCAGCGCATGCATAAAGGCTTTTGAGGCGGCTACCGGAATAGAAGTGCCCGTCTTTAACGGCCGCGAGCTAACGGCTACGTCGTCAGGCAGGGAGTTTTTCCTCCTAAAAGGAAAAGATATGCCGGGACTTGCTGCTTCCGGGCTAATTGATTTAGGAGTAGCCGGGGAAGACAGCATTGAAATGGATTTTTACTATGGGCGCCCGGTACTGGAAAATCTTCAATTTCTTCCGGTTGGAGCGCCAATGTGCTGTTTGGAATTATTGGCAGAAAAGGATAAACGCGATGAGCTGGAAGAACGGTTGTGGCACAGTTTACCTGGTTCTTCTGCGGTTATGCGTGCGGTTACGCCGCTACCGGGCATCGTCAACTACCAGGTTGGCCGGCTGGATCTTCCTGTCGAAATAGTGGACTTGCCGCCCGGTGTAACCATATCCGGAAGCATGGAAATAATGCCAAGGCTGCTTAGGCGCTTAGGTGTGGAGTTAGTGGCTGATCGGGTCCAGACTGGGAAAACCGCCCAGGCCAATGGTCTCGCGCGCGTAACACAGATGTGGGACATCTATCCTGCGCTAGTTGGAAGATTGGCCGATGGAAGCTGCTGTTAGGGGCTTCTATTCATATGGCTGAAAAATAATCTATAATGGAGGTTACGGTTATGGCACTCTCAAAACAACCATATAAAGGCGCGCGGGACTTTTACCCCGCGGATAAACGCTTGCAAAAGTACATGTTCGCCAAGTGGCGGGAAGTGTGCGAACGCTTCGGCTATGAAGAATATGATGCACCGATCTTAGAGCCGCTTGAAATGTATCTCGCAAAAACAGGTGAAGAAATCGTCAATGAGCAGACCTATGTTTTTGAGGATAGGGGTGGCCGCAAGGTCGTTATCCGCCCTGAGATGACGCCGACGGTCAGCCGCATGGTTGCCGCCAAGCGGCAAGAATTGGCATATCCGGTCCGGTGGTACAGCATACCGAACCTTTGGCGCTACGAGCGCCCCCAGCGCGGCAGATTACGAGAGCACTGGCAGTTGAATGTTGATATTTTCGGTGTTGCCGATACTTCGGCTGAGCAAGAGATCATTACGATGGTCGATGCTATGTTCAGGGCGTTTGGCGCCAGTCATGAAATGTACGAAATCAGGCTCAGCAGCCGTAAACTCATGGACTATGCGCTCGCCGACTATATCGGATTTGGTAAACAGGAAGTGCACGACGTAAGTAAGTTAATAGACCGTATGGCCAAAATGGAGCGAAATAAATTTATTTCGGCGCTGGATGAGGCATGCAGCCCCGCCATGCGCGAGAGCGGAGCCGTCGAGAAATTACTCGATTTATTGGCCGTAAAAGACCTCGCTGCATTGCCTAAAGAGCTTAAAACGCACAGCTCGTATGCCGAGCTGGAAAGCATGTTGTCTGAGCTTCAAGACGGTGGCGTCGAGAACGTGCGTTTCGACATCACGCTGATGCGCGGCTTTGATTACTATACAGATATAATTTTCGAAGTATTTGATATGCATCCGGACAATAACCGCTCCATGCTGGGCGGCGGCCGCTATGACGGTCTGGTTGGCCTCTTCGGCGTCCAGCCGGTGCCGACTGTCGGTTTTGGGTGGGGCGACGTGACGCTTGCTAATTTTTTGGAACTGCATCATTTGTTGCCGCCGTTGAAGCCCGAAACCGACGCCTATGTCGCCCTGGTCGGCAACGTAGCGGCCGCCGCCCAAAAAACTATTGCCGGGCTGCGCGGCCGGGGCGTGAATCTCGCTGTAGGTTTGCCGGGCCGCAAACTCGGCGACCAGCTCAAAGCTGCCGATAAAAAGGGCCTCCATTTCGTATTGATTATCGGGGAGGCCGAA
This sequence comes from Saccharimonadales bacterium (SeqCode), assembly GCA_035546975.1. Classification (GTDB taxonomy): domain Bacteria; phylum Patescibacteriota; class Saccharimonadia; order Saccharimonadales; family UBA4665; genus JARIHC01. The sequence goes on along the minus strand of DASZVS010000014.1, from coordinate 134,513 downwards.
CTGGAAACCGGCCGATATAAATTGAAAGATCTCCAGACAGGCGCCGAACACGTATTCACGCCTGCGGAAATTGCCAAAACCTTAAAGGAGCAGCGCGGCGCATGACGGCAACGAACCATGCGCTGACCGGTGCTATTATCGGTTTGGTTATCGGCGAACCGTTGATCGCGGTGCCGGCCGCGCTGGCGTCGCATTATATCTGTGATGTTATCCCGCATTTTAAGCGTGATATGTCTGCAGACAAGCTGTTAAAGTCAAAGTGGTTTCGCAATTATCTAGTCGTTGATGCGAGTTTGTGCTTGCTACTGGTTGCCGGACTGGCTATATTCCGTCCTGAACATTGGTTCCTGGCCTCGGTTTGCGCTTTTATCGCAACCTCGCCCGATATGCTTTCTATCGGCGGCTACATAAAAACCCGCCGCGGCCAACAATGGAAACAGGGGCTTTATACGAAAGTGGCACACGGCATCCAGTGGTTTGAACGGCCAATCGGCGCAGTGGTTGAAATAGCTTGGTTTGCGGCGGCACTCGTTTTGCTGGTGCCGTTCTTACGCTAGAAAAAACTTCCAAGAAGTGTTACACTAGCCCCCTATGCAAGTACAGAAGGAACAGCTCGAACCAACAAAACTCAAAGTAACCGTTAGCGCCTCCCAGGCGGAGCTCGATAACATCAAGCAGCAAGTGTTGGAGCATCTCGGCCAGCACGTTAAGATCCAAGGCTTCCGTGAAGGCAAGGCCCCTAATAACCTCATTGAAAAACAGGTTGATGCAGCCCAGCTCCAGACAGAGTTTTTAGAACAAGCGGTAAACCGCCTATACGTAGACGCGGTTGAGCGTGAAAACCTTCGCCCGGTTGCCCAACCGGATATCACTATCGATAAATTCGTTCCTTTTTCGACACTTGAATTTTCTGCCACCGTGGAAACTGTCGGCGAAGTGAAACTCGCAGATTATAAGGCGATCAAGCTTGCCCCTAAAAAACAAGAAATCACTGCCAAAGACGTCGACCAGGTACTCGACAATTTACGCGCCCGTTCAGCGGAGAAAAAAGAGGTAAAGCGCGCCGCTAAACTGGATGATGAAGTAGTTATTAATTTCAAGGGCACGGATGCCAAGACCAAAGAAGCTATCCAGGGCGCCGACGGCAGTGAATATCCGCTGGTTCTAGGCAGTAAAACCTTTATCCCGGGTTTCGAAGAAGAGCTAGTAGGCTTAAAACCCGGTGAAAAGAAATCTTTTGTACTAACTTTCCCCAAAGACTATGGCGCTACGAGCCTTCAAAACCGCAAAGTAAATTTTGACGTGACCGTATTGAAGGTTCAGGAACTGGTAAAGCCGAAACTGGACGATGCCTTTGCTAAAACCGCCGGCCCGTTTAAAAGCCTGGCTGAGTTAAAGGCAGATATAAAGAAACAGCTTATTGCAGAGCAACAGCAACAAGCCCAGCAGGCATATGACAATGAACTCCTCGAGAAAATAGCCGAAAAAAGCACTGTTGCCTTGCCCGAGAGCCTCATTGAAGAGGAAGTGTCGCGCATGGAGGACGAAGAAAAGCGAAATCTCGCTTATCGCGGCCAGACTTGGCAAGAGCATCTCAAAGATGAAGGCGTGACCGAAGAAGAACATCGTGCACAGAAACGCCCGATGGCAGAGCTGCGCGTTAAAGTCGGCCTCATACTGGGTGAAATCGCCAAAGAAGAAAACATCATGATTACACCGGAAGAACTTGAAATTCGGATCCAGCTGCTCAAAGGCCAATATCCGGATCCTGCTATGCAAGCAGAACTTGATAAGGATGAAAACCGCCGCGATATCCACGCCCGCATGATGACCGAAAAAACCATCGATAAGCTCCGCGGTTACGCTTCACCCGCCAAGTAGGAGGTGATAGATGATGAGACTGAAAGACCCGGCTGCCGAGACGTATAAGATTATCATCGAGACCGAAGCGGACAGAAAAATAATTCTGAATGCGCTTGGGGCTGCAAGGGCGCCGTTTCACGAACGCTTGGTTCTTAATTTGATTGATTTTCCCTATCCGTTGGACGTTGAGTATAGCGACATGGCGATGCAAGGCCTGACAGGCATATTTCTCGGCGACCATAACTATAGCGAGTGCGGTTTTGGCGGCTTGCGCCAGGAACAGGCTGGGCAGATTCTCGGCAAGCTGTATGGCTTGCCCGACAGCGATTACGCGGCCCTAGGCGGAGAATAGTTAGCACTCTGGGTTGACGAGTGCTAATTCGTCCTATAAAATAGATGGTATGAGCAGTCCAAAAGCACAAGTTTTAATCCCCACCGTTATCGAAAATGAAGGCCGCTATGAGCGTGCCTACGACATTTATTCGCGCCTCTTAAAAGACCGGATTATCTTTCTGGGCTCTGACGTGAACGAAGCTACGGCCAACTTGATTGTTGCCCAGTTGCTGTTCCTGCAGGCAGAAGACCCCAAGAAAGACATCTTTTTCTACATTAATAGCCCCGGTGGCAGCGTTTACGATGCGCTGGCTATTTATGACACCATGCAATATGTCACTAATGACATACAGACAGTAGGTATCGGTGTGCAAGCTTCAGCTGCCGCCTTCCTCTTGAGCTCTGGCACGAAGGGCAAGCGCTTTGCGTTGCCGAATGCCACCGTTATGATTCACCAACCATCATCCGGCACCCGCGGCAAAGTTACCGATCAGGAGATTGATCTGCGCGAATCTTTGCGTATTAAGAAATTGCTCGAAGAAATTATGGCCAAAAATACCGCCCAGACCGCTAAGAAAATCCATGAAGATATGGAACGCGACAAGTGGCTGACCGCGGCGGAAGCCAAGAAATACGGCCTCGTTGATGCTGTCATTCAAAACCCGCCTAAAGAGCAGGGCAAATAAAATAAAAGGAAAGACTGCCGCTAAGCAGGCTTTTGCGGCTTCACGCAACCCTATACTTGCGCGGTTTGCAAGTTAACGTTATTGCGGTATAGTAGACGAGCGTAAGACAGGAAGGTGTTATGCCCGAAGAAATCCAGAGCAGTTCAATGTCGCCAGCAGAGTTAGTCGAAATGTTTTCAGGGCCGCTTCAAGAAGCCCAAGTTGGAGTAGAGAGAGCTACGGATACGCGAGAAAGAGCGGTGTCTATGCTCCAGGCCGCAGAAGTGCGCCTTGAGCGGACTACTGCCAGCGAAACAGCCGCAAAAGAAAGGCTGGATAGTTTGCGGTCCGCTGGTCATGCCGCACTAGCGTCCATAACTGAGGCACCGGCAAGTGAAACATTAGAGGCTCAGATGGTGCTTGATGGTAGAGACAGGGGTGAATTTTTCGACCTTATGAATGACGTTGATGCTCTCAATCATTATGCATACACCGAGCAGCACCCTATCGTTATTACGACGGGGGTTCGGGATCGCAAGCCTGCTCTCTCTGTTCTGGAGCTGCGAAAAAGGCCGGACCTTTCCGAGCCTGACGTAGCTGGGGTTCACCGTTCCAAGAGGGGCAATGTGCATAGCTTACAGCTTGCTATCAGAGATATTTTTACGAGCATTTACCTTGCCGAAGGGGCTTTGGATGCCGACAGTATTCGGCGTACTCCCAGATTTGGCTCTGGCCGCTCGACCGTAGAGGTTGGCGCTTTTGAAGCGCCTGGCGCTCCGGTTGACCAGCTCGGCTTTGCTGATACAGCCCAAGAGGCGGAAGCCTTATTTAAATTCGCTGAAGAAAATAAAAGTTTATTACCGCAGGCTGTCATCTATGGAACCGAAGCCGTCCAGGCGTTTGTCGCAGCGTTGGCTTCACGTTATGAAGGCGCACGCGTACCGTTCTTTGGTATTTTTAAAGAATTAGGCGTGCCATACAGCGGCGAAGGTCTTGCTAAAGGAAGTGAGGCGGCGACGAAAGCGCAGGGAGATTTCGGCAAGGAAGTGCAGCAGCTCGTGCGGTCGGTGATTATCTACGGGGACAATTTACGCCAAGCTACCGTCGACGCTAGCCATTGGGTAGTATCATCGGATATGCAGGAGTTTTTAGAAGTTTCGGATCCGCTCGTAGCCGGTAGTGTTAGGGCTGAATTCATTGACTCAATGGTGGCAAGCGTAATTGATGGAAAAGTAACAGTAGACGGGGTGAGCAATGAAATAAGCCTCGACCAGGCTTGGATGCAGGTGTGGCGTATTATGGACGAGAAGGGCTTTACGTCGCTGTCAGAAAAGATGCTTGACGACTTTTACGGGGTACTGAATAAGGCGCAAATTCGACACGCCGTTATACAGAAAAGGTTATCCAATCCGGCTAAGAGAACGAAGCGCAGCCAGCAAAGAGCGCTGGAGAGAGCGCATCACGAAGAGCAGGCAACCATATTAAGATTGACCGGTTTGACCGGCGAAAGAGGTGTCCTGTGATAAAACTTGAGCCATTCAGCGAGCACGAATACGGAGCCCTTTCCCAGGCCCGAAGCTTAAAGCCGCTCATTAATCGCGAGCGCGGCTGGCTTCAGGCTGTGCAGCCGGGAACAGTCGAGCGCTATCAATCCGTACTAAAAGGCGCTAAAAATATCACCCGTATAGCAAAAGGGTGGCGTGATCATGAGACCCCAGTCGAGGCTAGCATTATACGACGCGGGAATATAGCAATAGGCATAGCGACCGTTATCCATGGCCAACAAATCGTTCATCCTGAGAAAGGTGTATTTACTGGTAACGATGTTGACTATTGGCTGCGTTTGCGGGAAGGGTTGGAAGCACATGAGGAAGTAGCAAGAGAGCTGCTGTCCCGCGCCGGCCAAACGGCCATGGTTGCCATTGTTGGGGGACATCCGAACTCGCCGCAAGGCTTGGAGCGCTTTATGACCCCTGTCGGCGAGCCGGGACAATTGGCCGCAGGCGATACAGAAGACGTATACGACGTGGCCCGCGCCGGCCGTGTATCGCAGCTCTACGTTTTTCCTGCCACGGAAGCTTGACAGCCAGGCTGATTTGCCTCACAATAGACAGCAAGAAGTAGTGTAAGCCGGGTAGTCTATTGCCAAAAAATAGAGCCAAAACGCCTCGCTTAGGATCTTCGGCCGAATCAAATAACAACAGATATTATTATCAAACAAAATTTCCAGGATTACGATCAGTGGGCAATATTTGGTCGTGTTTTGGGGTATCAACGTAAAACAAGGGGATGTATAGAGACGTATGGCCAAAGCAGCTATTAAGAAGCGCGTATATTTTACTAACACCGGAGATTCGCTCGATTTGCCGAGCCTGGTAGACCACCAGAACCGTTCTTTTACATGGTTCGTGGAAGAGGGCCTCGGCGAATTGCTGGAAGAGATCAGCCCGATAGATGACTATACTGGCGGCAAATTGTCGCTTAGTTTTAAGGACTATCATTTCGGCGATCCGAAGCTTACCGAAGCGATGGCGCGCGAGAATAATGTCAGCTATGAAGCGCCACTGATGGCGACGGTCGAGCTGACTAATAAAGTTACCGGTGAAGTTAAAGACCAGGAAATTTATCTTGGCGATTATCCGTGGATGACATCGCGCGGCACATTTGTAATTAACGGCGCTGAGCGCGTAGTTGTCAGCCAGCTGATCCGTTCTGCCGGCGTTTTCTTCACAGCCGAGCCACATGGTACTACCAGCTTGTACGGCGCCAAGGTTATCCCTGGCCGCGGTGCATGGCTCGAGTTTGAGACTGCTCCAAACGGTGCGTTATACGTAAAGATCGACCGCAAGCGCAAAATCCCTGTAACTACACTTTTGCGCGCGCTCGGTGTGACTGAAAGCCGCATGCGCGAAACATTCAAGCATGTTGATACCGGCAAAGCCAGCTACCTTGATGCAACACTTGAGAAAGATCCGACACATGGCCAAAATGATGCGCTCATCGAAGTCTATCGCCGCCTTCGGCCCGGCGACCTGGCTACCGTTGATAGCGCTAAAACTACCATCGAAAACATGTTCTACAATTTCAAGCGCTTCGACTTTTCCCGCGTGGGCCGCTATAAGCTCAATAAGCGCCTGGATCTTGATGTGCCTAATACCACGAAAAACCGCGTTATGCGGCTGGAAGACATTGAGGCTATCGTTGCCGAACTGATACGGCTAAACAATACGCAGGAACCGGCAGACGACATTGATAGCCTGTCTAACCGCCGCGTAAAGCTCGTTGGCGAACTTGTCCAGCGGCAGTTCCGTATCGGTTTACTCCGCATGGAACGCAACACCAAGGACCGCATGAGTATGAGCGAGATTGAAACGGTAACGCCCGGCCAGCTAATTAATGCCCGCCCGGTTGTTGCCGCTGTCCGCGAATTTTTCGCGAGTAGCCAGCTTAGCCAGTTTATGGACCAGATCAACCCCCTCAGCGAGCTTGCGCACAAGAGGCGCCTCAGTTCAATGGGTCCCGGCGGCCTTTCCCGCGAACGTGCCGGCTTTGAAGTGCGCGATGCGCACGCCACGCACTACGGCCGCATTTGCGCCGTTGAAACGCCCGAAGGCGCCAACATCGGCCTGGTTTTGAACCTTGCTAACTTTGCCCGTGTGAATGATTACGGTTTCATTGAAACCCCATACCGCAAGGTAGTGAATGCTGTGGCCGCAAAAGACATTACTGGTTATATTGCCCGCGAAGATCTCGCGGACGATAAAGGCACTGTTATTGTCAAAAAGGATGCCAAAGTTACTGCTGCACAGGCAGCCCGCTTGGCAAAGGTCAAAGACCGTGCCACTTGGCCGGTTAAGGCGAAAGTGACGAATGAAGTCGTATATCTCGATGCAGCTGAGGAAGGTGCAGCAATCATTGCCGGCGGCGGTACGGAAATCGACGAAGACGGCTACTTTGCAAGCGAGCGCGTCAGCGCCCGCTCGTACCTGAATTCAGGCGAAGTGGACGCCAACGAGGTTACGCACATTGATGCATCCCGCAACCAGATTATTGGTTCTTCGGCCGGGCTAATCCCATTCATTGAAAAGAACTACGTGTACCGTTCGCTCATGGGTAGTAACCAGCAGCGCCAAGCTGTACCGCTAATCCAGCCGAGCAGCCCGATTGTCGGCACCGGCCTGGAAGAGCCTGCCGCACATAATACCGGCCAGGTTGTTTTGGCTGAAGGCACCGGCGAAGTTACGAAAGCCACCGCCCAAGAAGTTGTCGTGAAGTACAAAGAGGGCTCTAAGACTTACGAGCCTCAGCGTTTCGTTCGCAGCAACGAAGGCACCTCTATAAATCAGAAAGTATATGTCACTACTGGCGATAAAGTCAAAGCTGGCGATGTACTAATTGAGGGCATGTCGATCCAAGACGGCGAGTTGGCACTCGGCAAAGACCTAATCACTGCCTTTATGCCGTGGTCCGGGTACAACTTCGAGGATGCTATCATCATCAGCCGTAAATTGGTTGAGGACGATACGCTGACCTCGGTACATATTGTTGACTTCATGATCGAAGTCCGCGAGACCAAGCTTGGCCCTGAGATCATTACTTCTGATATCCCGAACGTTTCCGAAGAAACGTTGCGCCACCTTGATGAGGACGGTATTGTCCGCATCGGCGCAGAAGTGCATCCAGGCGATATCCTAGTCGGTAAAATTACGCCGAAAGGCGAACAGGAGCTTAGCTCTGAGGAGCGGTTGCTGCGTGCAATCTTCGGTGAAAAAGCCAAGGAAGTCCGTGATACCTCCCAGCGTATGAGTAACGGCAAGCACGGTAAAGTTGTCGGCGTGAAGGTATTTAGCCGTGAAAACGGCCATGAGCTGAAGGCCGGCGTCATCAAGCAGATCCAGGTCTTCGTGGCTCAGATGCGTAAGATTGCTGTCGGCGATAAGCTCGGCGGACGCCACGGCAACAAGGGTGTTATTGCCCGGATTTTGCCAGTCGAAGACATGCCATTTATGGCTGACGGCACCCCGGTAGATATCATTCTGAACCCGCTCGGCGTGCCATCGCGCATGAATGTCGGCCAGCTGTTCGAGACACACCTCGGTATGGCCGCCCGGGCGCTCGGAATGAAAGTTGCCAGCCCGTCGTTTAACGGCGTATCCGGCGAAAAAATACAGGAACTGCTAAAGGAAGCGGGCCTGCCTGAAGACGGCAAACAAGTTTTGTATGATGGTCGCACCGGCGATGCTTTCAAAGAGCGCGTCACGGTCGGCAGTATGTACATGATTAAGCTCAACCACATGGTAGCCGACAAGATCCATGCCCGCTCTACTGGCCCATACACCATGGTTACCCAGCAGCCGCTCGGCGGTAAAGCCCAGAACGGCGGCCAGCGCTTCGGCGAAATGGAAGTCTGGGCGCTTGAAGCATACGGTGCTGCCAGCACCTTGCAGGAAATGCTGACTATTAAGTCCGATGATGTCTATGGCCGCTCAAAGGCCTATGAGTCGATCATTAAGAAGACGCCGATTGTCGGCCCGAAAGTACCGGAAAGCTTTAATGTCCTGGTTAAAGAATTACAGGGTCTCAGCCTTAAAGTCGACCTCATCCATTCCGATCAAATGGTAGATGCCGAGGATGTACTTGCTAGCAACATTCACGATGAAGCTACGCATCCGGCAGAGGTTGACGTGCCGCACGCGGCAATTTCCGAAGTCGATGTTACCGAAGAATCGGTTGGCGACGAATTCGAGGCCACTGAAGAAACTACTGCAGTAGAAGCTGATACAAACGAACTGACACCAGCATCTGTTACGAGTGACGATGCTGATGATAATGATGAAGAAGAGGAGGCAAAATAATGAGTCCGCAACGCTATAGCAACAACGGAACCGATATTGCTGACTTTGATGCCGTCCGCCTAGCGGTAGCTTCTCCGGAAGATATCCTCGACTGGAGCTACGGCGAAGTCACCAAACCAGAAACCATTAACTACCGTACCCAGAAACCGGAACGCGACGGGCTGTTTTGCGAACGTATCTTTGGCCCGGTCAAAGATATTAACCCGCATGACGCCAAATATAAAGGCGTACGCAGCCGCGAAGCTGCCGTCGATAAGAAAGGCGAGCTGGTAACCCGCAGTATTGTCCGCCGCGAACGCATGGGTCATATTAGCTTGGCTGTTCCTGTGTCGCACATTTGGTTTCTCCGCGGTACTCCGAGCGCCATGGGTCTTTTGCTCGGCATGACTGTCAAGAACCTGGAACGTGTCGCTTACTTCGCCAGCTACATCATCAAAACGGTTGATACTAAGAAGCGTGACCAGCTATTGGCTGACAAGGAAGCTGAATTTGCGGCTGCCAAAGAGGCTATTAAAATTCGCTACGAAAAAGAGGCCGAAGCAGAAGATGCCAACGTGAAGGCCCTGGCCGAGATGCAGACCAAGGAAACGGAGCAGCTTACTAAAGACTTCGAAACCTACCGTGAACAACTTACCGGCCTGGAGCGCTTCAGCCTCATCAATGAGACCGATTACCGCAACCTGCCCGATGACCTCCGCAGCTTGATTACTGTCGGCATGGGCGGCGCAGCGCTCAAAGAGTTGCTTGAAGAGATTGATCTGAAGCAACTTATTGAAGATCTGACAAAAGACGCCGAAGACGCCAAGGGCCAGCGCAAGAAGAAGCTGATGAAGCGGTTGCGCTTGCTTGAAAGCATGGACCGCGCCGGCATTAAGCCGGGCTCCATGTGCGTGAGCGTATTACCGGTAATCCCTCCAGACCTGCGCCCCATGGTGCAATTAACTGGCGGCCGGTTTGCAACATCCGATTTAAACGATTTGTACCGTCGCGTGATTAACCGCAACAACCGCCTGAAGAAATTAATTGACCTGAATGCTCCCGAAGTAATTCGCCGCAACGAGCAGCGCATGCTTCAGGAGGCCGTCGATGCTTTGATTGACAATAACAGCGCCCGCAGCGGCCGGGCCGTAGCCGCTACCGGCCAGCGCCGCCGCCTGAAGTCTCTTAGTGACATGCTAAAAGGCAAGCAGGGGCGTTTCCGCCAGAACCTGCTCGGTAAACGCGTTGACTACTCCGGCCGTTCCGTTATTGTGGCCGGCCCTGAACTAAAGATTAACCAGTGCGGTTTGCCGAAAATGATGGCGCTTGAGTTGTTCAAGCCATTCGTCATCGGCGAACTGATCCAGCGCGAACAGGCGCACAATATCCGCAGCGCCTCACGCCTCATCGAAATGGGCGAGACGGTTGTCTGGGATGCCTTGGACGAGGTTATTAAAGGCAAATACGTGCTCTTGAACCGCGCCCCATCGCTGCACCGCCTCAGTATTCAGGCTTTCCAGCCGGTACTCATCGAAGGCCGTGCCATCCAGCTGCACCCGCTGGTATGTAAAGGTTTCAATGCCGACTTTGACGGCGACCAAATGGCCGTCCACTTGCCATTGAGCATTAAAGCGCAAGACGAAGCCCGCAACATCATGGCTGCTAACCGCAACCTGCTGAAGCCGGCAGACGGTTCGCCGATCTTGCATATCGAGCAAGATATTGTGCTCGGCTGTTACTACTTGACTTACGATCCGGCAGGCGAAAACAAAAAGGCTAAGCCTCTGGCATTTGCCGACCTCGCCGAAGCCCTGATGGCTTTCGATGGCGGCCAGATTGTGCTGCAAAGCCATATTCGCGTACCTTTCCGCGGCAAGGAAGTCGAAACGACGCTCGGCCGCTTGCTGTTCAACGAGATCTTCCCAGAAGATTTCCCGCTGCGCGACGAAACAATGACCAAGAAGCGCCTGCAGCAGGTTATGGCGGACGTATATGCCAGCTATGGCCAGGAGAAGACTGCGGAAATCGCCGATGATCTCAAGGATCTCGGCTTCCATTACGCCACGCTTTCCGGCCTTAGTATCGGTATGAGCGACTTTGCGCCGATTGACGGCATGCAAGCATTGCTCGACGAAGGTGAAGAGCGGGCTACGGCGATTTCCGAGCAATATGAAGAGGGCTTCATTACCGATGAAGAACGCCATCGCCTAATCGTTGATAACTGGACGAAGGTTGAAACTAAGGTCCAGGACTCGCTTGCAGAACAGATGACAAACCAGGATTCTTCGATGGCTATCGCCATCAATTCCGGCGCCCGCGGTAATATTACCCAGCTGAACAATGCTGTCGGCATGCTTGGCGTGCTCCAAGACGCCGGCGGTAACGTGATCGAGCTACCGATTAAATCTGGCTACATTGCCGGCTTGACGCCGCTTGAATACTTTACTGGTACCCGCGGAACGCGTAAGGCACTCATCGATATTGCACTTAAGACGGCCGACGCCGGTTATCTTACCCGCCGCCTCGTAGACGTTTCACAGGACGTCTTCACGGTTGAAGATGACGGCTCTGACCCGGGCTTTGCTATGCTCCGCTCAGATGCCGAAGAAGTCGGTGCTGCCTACGGTAACCGCCTGATAGGCCGGTTCGCCGCCGAAACCATCAAGGGCCATGTCAAAAAGGGTGAACTCATTACAGCTGAGATTGCCGCTGCTATTGAAACTGACGCAGCAGTTGAAAGCATTAAGATTCTGAGTGCGCTCAGTTGCGCCAACGTGCACGGCGTGGCGCAAAAATCATATGGCATTGACCCGGCAACCGGTAAATTGGTTGCCGAACACCACCCGATCGGTGTGATTGCTGCACAGAGTATCGGCGAGCTTGGTACGCAGCTGAGCCTTGACAGTAAGCACCGCTCCGGTAGCGTCGTCGCCGATGACGCTGCCCAGGGTCTATCGCGTGTTGAAGAGCTTTTCGAAGTTCGTACACCGAAAGGCCAGGCTTACCTGACTGAAATATCAGGTGTAGCTAATACCTGGGAAGAAGGCGACCATTACATCGTTCAAGTTACAGCTGACGACAAAGAGAAGGTAACCTTGACGCTGGGCGAGCGCAAGGCGCAGATTGCAAGCGGCTCGGATGTAGCTGCCGGCGACGTCGTGGCTGCACTGGAGGACGCTTCCGAACCACTGACTGCCCCAATGGCAGGCAAGGCTCATGTAACCGACAAAACAATTGTCATTACGCCGACCAAACAAAGTGTCGTACGCTATGAGATACCTGGCTTCAAACAGATGACTATCAAGGATGGCGACAAAGTCGTCAGCGGCCAACGTCTCACTAATGGCTCTATTAACTTGCAGGACTTAATGCGCCTGCAAGGCGTTGAAGCTACGCAGCGCTACATCATGAACGAGATCTTAAAGATCTTTGCTGCGCAAAGCCAAGACGTTGCTGATAAGCACCTCGAAATCATCATCCGGCAAATGTTCAGCCGCGTGCAAATCGAGGATGCCGGCGATAGCGAGTTCGTAACCGGCGATATCGTCAGCAAGCTGGCGGTTGTCGAGGCTAATGAAATGCTTGTTGCCGCCAAGAAGCAGCCCGCTAAGTACAACCAGCTGCTCCTCGGCATAACCAAAGCATCTTTGAGCACCGACTCATTCCTGAGTGCGGCTTCGTTCCAGGATACGACTCGTGTCTTGATTGCTGCCGCTACATCAGGCAAGGTTGACAGGCTGTACGGCCTGAAGGAAAACGTGATTCTCGGCCGTAAAATCCCTGTTGGTACTGGTGCCGACGAAGAAGATGAAGAACAGGAAACTGTTACAGAACTGCAGGCAGAAGCCGAGCATGTTATGGGTGAAGCCCCGGCGGCTTCCGTAGAAGAGTAGTCTTGCTGAAAGCAAGCAAATCTGTTAAGCTAATGTAAATAACGTAAGCGGTCCGAGCCAGAGGATACGGCATGTCCTCCGCAGCAGCAGATCGCACCAACCAAGGAGAGCGAATGCCAACCATCAACCAATTAGTGCGCAAACCGCGCAGCCGGACGGCGGCGAAAAGCAAATCGCCGGCGTTGCAGCGGGTTACCAATAACCTGAAGACCAAGAACTACGAAAAGCCAGCTCCGTTCAAGCGCGGGGTCTGTGTCCGCGTAACTACCAAAACCCCGAAGAAGCCGAACTCGGCACTTCGCAAAGTTGCCCGCGTCCGCCTTAGTAATGGCCACGAAGTTTGGGCTTATATCGGCGGCGAAGGCCATAATCTGCAGGAGCACGCTGTTGTGTTAGTCCGCGGCGGCCGCGTTAAGGACCTTCCGGGTGTCCGCTACCATGTAGTCCGCGGCAATCTCGATTTGCAGGGTGTCAGCGGCCGTAAGCAGGGCCGCTCCAAGTACGGCACCAAGAAAGGCGGTAAATAATGCCGCGTAAGAAGACCAAATCACTCGTTCGCGATATTCAACCGGACCGCGTTTATAACAGCGTGCAGGTTCAGCGCCTGATCAACCGCGTGATGCTCAATGGCAAGAAGCAGTTGGCCGAACGCCTCGTATATGGCGGCATGGAGAAGGCTGCTAAAAGGCTTAAGGTCGACAACCCGCTCGATGTTTTCGAGCAGGCAATGAAGAATATCCAGCCGCATCTCGAAACGCGCTCCCGCCGCGTCGGTGGCGCCAACTACCAGATTCCATTTGAAGTGAAGGGCCAACGCCAGCGCCACTTGACTGCTATGTGGTTTGTGGCTGCTGCTCGTGCCCGCAAAGGCATGAGCATGGAAGACCGTATTGCCGCCGAATTGGTTGATGCCTACAACGAACAGGGCGCCGCCGTGAAGAAGCGCGAGGACACGCACAAGATGGCTGAGGCCAACCGCGCCTTTGCCCACTTTGCAAGAGGCTAGCGGCTGCAAATTGCATCGGAATTGTGAACCGAAGACGAAGAATCTTAATCGATCGAACCTTAAATACGCAGTAGGTCTATAAACTATGAGCAGAAGAACACCAGTAGTATATGAGCTGAACTTCTTAAATAGTGATGGCGATCCCATAAAGTCGGAGAATCTCCGGTTGCATCCGCTCTGTGAGGAGATTGCAAGGGTCATGCAGTTTGATGAAATTGCCCAAGAGGCGAATGCGGCAAGTTACCGGGCGCGCCTGTTACGGCCCCGTGAAGCAAATCGCATGATGGAAATAGAGTCCGAATTTGCCGAGGTGGTTATGCCCTTTCATGCCCGGATGTCGCAAACGCTTGGCAGAACGACCCGTGCCTTTGTGTACGTCCCTTTGCTGGAAGTAGGTAGCGAGGGGAATCAGGGAGCAGCATATGCCCGCTAGGCAGGTCGAAGTTTTTAACCACCCGTGCCCACTGGTTATCGACCAGGACCCGCGTACCATTCCCTTGGCTGACGACCGAAAAATCGATTTTTATAGCGATGGCCACATGGTTTTTAAACCGGTGGTATCGGAGAGGGCTTGTGAGAGTGCCGGTGCGCTTGTTAAAGTTGATGAGGAAAGCGACCCGTATAAACGCCTCATGGCCACGATCCGTGGCTGCGAAGGGGCTACCATAGTTACCCCGTCCTCCCTAGTAGGACGGATATTAGCTAGGGTGGGACTTAAGCAGCCGAAGGCGGAATGCCCGGCGGCTTTGCACCATGTTGATTATTCCAGCCCCAGAAAACTTACCGAGTATTTTGGACAAGGCAGCCGGTGTCGGTAGAATAAGTAGTAATTAGGATAGAAGTAGTACAGGAAAGAAAGGAACTTGATGGCAACAGCAACTAAGAAAACAGCAATGAAGATGATCCGGAATATCGGTATTATTGCGCATATTGATGCCGGTAAAACGACCACGACCGAAGGCATTTTGTACCGCACCGGTTTGAAGCATAAAATCGGCGCTGTGCACGAAGGCGAAACTACTACCGACTGGATGGCTCAGGAGCGCGAGCGCGGTATCACCATCGTATCTGCAGCCGTAACTTGCTACTGGAAAGACCACCAGATCAACATTATCGATACGCCCGGGCACATTGACTTTACCGTTGAGGTAGAGCGGTCTTTGCGCGTGCTTGATGGTGCGGTTGTCGTATTTGACGGCAAAATGGGCGTCGAAAGCCAGTCCGAGACCGTTTGGCGCCAGGCTGATAAGTACAACGTGCCGCGGTTCTGCTTCATTAATAAGATCAACCAAACTGGCGGTGATTTCTACAAATCGCTAGACACCATTCATGCTCGGCTCAGCAAGCGGGCTTTCCCGATTCATTTGCCGATTGGCTTTGAGCAATCTGTCAACGGTGTTGTCGACCTGGTAAACATGAAGGCTTACACCTACAAAGAATTTACCGATCATGAGTTGATCGAGGGCGAGATTCCAGAAGATATGCTGGATAAGGCTAAAAAATACCGCAGCCTGTTGATTGAAAATGCAGTCGCCGAAGATGAAACCATGCTAGAAAAGTATTTGGAAGTTGGCGAAGAGGGCCTGACCGAAGAAGAAATCAGGCACGCTATCCGCACCGCAGTGCTTACCGGTAAATTCTATGCCGTTACTGGCGGCGACGGCCGCGGCGTTATTGTTGAGAAGGTGCTTGATGCCGTGAACGACCTCTTGCCAAGCCCGCTTGATCGCGGCAGTACTTGGGGTACGCACCCGAAGACCGGCGACGAAATTGAGCGCAAACCCGATGAGTCCGAGCCGTTTGCCGGTCTGGCCTTCAAGATTGCCACCGACCCATTTGTCGGTAAATTAGCGTACTTCCGCGTCTACTCCGGTAAACTCCAATCTGGTAGCTATATTTTGAACAGTTCCACCGGAGACAAGGAGCGCGTCGGCCGCATCGTTCGCATGCAAGCCGATAAGCGCGAAGAAGTTCCGGAAGTGGGTGCCGGCGACATTGCCGCTATCGTCGGGCTAAAGGGTACCACGACAGGAAATACGCTTTGCGACCAGAACAACCCAATTGTGCTTGAGAGCATCACATTCCCTGAACCGCCGGTATCTATCGCTATCGAGCCTAAGACAAAGTCCGACCAAGAGAAAATGAGTCTTGCTTTGCAGCGCCTGGCCGAAGAAGATCCGACCTTCCGGGTGCATGTCAATGACGAAACCGGCCAGACTATCATTAGCGGCATGGGCGAGCTTCACCTCGAGATTCTTGTCGACCGCATGAAGCGCGAATTTAAAGTCGAAGCTAACATCGGCCAACCGCAAGTAGCTTACCGTGAAACCATTCGTAAAGATGGCGTCGAGGTCCAGGGCAAGTTTATCCGCCAGTCCGGCGGCCGTGGCCAGTACGGCGACGTTTGGCTACGCCTTTCCCACAACGAAGCTGGCGAAGGTTTTGAGTTCGTCAATTCCATCAAAGGCGGCGTCGTACCAAGCGAGTACATCAAACCCGTTGAAGAAGGCATTAAAGAAGCTATGAGCAATGGTGTTATCGCTGGCTATCCGGTAGTAGATCTCAAGGCGGAGCTTTACGATGGCTCGTACCACGAAGTCGATTCCTCAGAAATGGCCTTCAAGATCGCCGGTTCAATGGCGCTCCAAGAAGGGGTGAAGAAAGCCAGCCCGGTACTACTCGAGCCAGTCATGAAGGTCGTCGTAGTAACCCCCGAAGAGTTCATGGGCGACGTCATCGGTGACCTGAACTCCAAGCGCGGGCGCATTGAGAGCATGGAAGACCTTACGCCTGGCGTGAAGGAAATAACTGCCTTTGTGCCGCTCGGCGAAATGTTCGGCTACACGACCAACCTGCGCAGCACTACCCAAGGCCGCGCCAGTTCCAGTATGGAGCTCGACCACTACGCGGACGTACCGCCGAACGTGGCAGAGGCTATCATTGCCAAAAATGGCAAATAGCACCAAAAAATATTCTAAAGAAGCTTGTAGTAATAACTCTTTACAAACTTCTTAATTTTAGTTACCATTATTCGGTAAGTTGCGTGAGCCTATCTATATGGTTGCGCAAAAATCAGTTAACCTAAGGAGAATTTAACGAATGGCAGAAAATTTTGACCGCAGTAAGCCGCACGTAAACGTAGGTACCATGGGCCACGTTGACCATGGCAAGACCACTTTGACTGCAGCAATCACGGCTGTACTGGCCAAGAAATTACCAAGTGCTGTAAACAAGCCGATTAAATATGATGAAATCGATAACGCGCCCGAAGAAAAGCAGCGCGGCATTACTATCGCTACCTCGCACCAGGAGTACGAGAGTGAGAAGCGCCACTATGCGCACGTTGACATGCCGGGACACGCCGACTACGTCAAGAACATGATTACCGGCGCAGCCCAAGTTGACGGTGCTATTCTCGTCGTATCCGCCGCTGACGGCCCGATGCCGCAGACCCGCGAGCACGTCCTGCTTGCCAAGCAGGTCGGCGTTCCAAGCATCATTGTCTTCATGAACAAGATGGACCTTGCTGATCCTGAACTGGTTGACCTCGTCGAAGAAGAAGTCCGCGAATTGCTTGAAAAGAACGGCTTCGATAAAGATGCTCCGATCATCCGTGGCTCTGCTACCAAGGCTCTTGAAGGCGATGCCGCTAACGAAGATGCCATTATGGATCTCGTAAAGGCAATGGATGACTACATTCCTGAGCCAAAGCGTGAGCTCGACAAACCCTTCCTGATGCCAATCGAAGATGTGTTCTCAATTAAAGGCCGCGGTACCGTTGCTACCGGCCGTATTGAGCAGGGCATCATCAAGGTAAACGAAGAAGTCGAAATTGTCGGCCTCAAAGACACCACCAAGAGCACCGTAACCGGCGTCGAGATGTTCAAGAAAAACCTCGACCAGGGCCAGGCCGGCGACAATGTCGGTATCTTGCTGCGCGGTATTGAGCGCGATGACATCGAGCGCGGCCAGGTATTGGCTAAGCCCGGAACCATTACCCCGCACACTGAGTTCGATGCTGAAGTCTACATCCTGACCAAGGAAGAAGGCGGCCGTCATACACCGTTCTTTAAGGGCTACAAGCCGCAGTTCTATTTCCGCACCACCGATGTTACTGGTGAGGTTGAACTGCCAGCCGACAAAGAAATGGTTATGCCTGGCGATACCATCACCTTCAAGGTTAAGCTGCTCCAGCCGATCGCTATGGAGCAAGGCCTGCGCTTCGCTATTCGCGAAGGTGGCCGCACCGTCGGTGCAGGCGTTGTTACCAAGATCAATAAGTAAAAATTACTTAGTGGTCGACCGCAAAAGAGCCCCGCATCGGGGCTCTTTTTGGTAAATGGACGGTTGTTTATATAACAGTTGGAGCCGGCGGCGGTGGAGGAGCTGGTGGCGCTGTGTTTACGGGAGGTTGGGCCGGCGTTGCTGGCGCGATTTTCTTTTGGCGAAAAATCAAAACCAGATTAACGATAAAGCTGAGAAGCGGTATCACCCAAAAGCCCATCACTCCGATATATAACAATATAAGGGGCATAAACTCTGACCCTGACTCTTGGTGGTCAGCCATGTAAAATGCGTAGCTCATTATATAGCCCGTAAAACCTAGCACTGGCGCGTAGAGTAATATTGGTAAGGCAATCCCACGGGCCGATGTTTTTACTTGCCGCTTCTTAGCTATGAGCTGAATAACGAGCATTGTTAGTGCGTACGGCATCGCACCGAATACTGCTGTGAAGAAGAATATGTACAGTAGACTGTTCAACCAGCTTGCCGGCGAGGTGGGGTAAGCAATAATGGCGCCTGCGAGAGCCGCTACGGCATTTATGGCAAGGACGATAGGCAGGAGATTCATGCTTCTGGTTCTGACAGAGGGAGTTTCAGGGGGAGTTACAGAATTTGTGGGTGGCTCCGGCGGTGTAATACCGTGAGTAAGCATGTCCGTCATAAGCATTAGTGTACCATCTATATTGAGCATGCAATTTTCGGCTGGCAGCATAATGTATGCCAGCTATTTTAATTTTTACGCAAGGTATTTTATAGTATTTATATGAGTCAGAATAACGAGGTAGTTGGTGACTGTTTTCTCCAAAATATTATGATTTCCAATGGCCGCTGGGAAGACCAGGCCGAGGAAGCCGGCCGCAAGGTCGTCGACGCGCTTGCTGCGGCAACCCAACAAAACGGCGACCAGCTCGTAACCTGTGAACGGTGCGAAACTGTATTTCGGGTTACGCCGGTAGGCCAGCTTGCCGGCGTGGCGCTGGAGACCGATAGAAAGTGCGAGGAACCTTTGGGAATAAGCGGGAAAGAACCAGCCCGCTGGCAGCTTAATATTTACCTTGGCAGATTGCCAACGGGCGCCGAATCGAAATAAGGCCGAAGATGAGCAGAAATATATTGGTATCGCACCCCTATGTCAGAGATCGCTACCAAGGCGTTGATTTTTATGAAGCGGAGGTAGGATTTGGAAGGTTTTATTGGGAAGGACACCCGGCAATACCTCAAGGAACCGCCATTGTCTGCTTTGAAGACCAGGCAGAGCCTCTCGAGCTTACGGCTAAAAATGAAGGCGGCTGGAAAATGAGTGTCCTTGAATTTCGCCAGAATATTGGCGATCCGGCTTTTACTTGCGCAGCTATCGAAAGATGCATCCAAGAATATAAAAAGTAGTGCTGGGTTTAGTCCTCTTTTAAAACCTCGACTTATCTGATAAAATAAGCTCCATAATTTAACTTCTGCTGACTAAAAGTCACGTATGAAAAATAACGGGATGTTACAGTAGGCTAACGAGAGTTAGAAAGGAATACCACCTATGGCAGATGCCAAGCCCTCCAACAACACTAAATCCACCGCCGGTGACGGAAAGCAACGGATACGTATCCGCTTAAAGGCCTATGATCACAAGGTAATCGATCAGGCCGCCAAGCAGATCGTCGACACCGCCCTTCGTACCGGTGCAAGTTTGGCCGGCCCGATTCCATTGCCGACTCGCAAGAGCACTTTTACAGTAGTTAAAAGCCCGCACGTCTATAAAAAAGGCCGCGAACAATTCGAGATGCGCGTACACAAGCGCCTCATTGATGTATTTGAGCCGACGCCAAAGACTATCGACAGCCTGATGAATCTGAGCCTTCCGGCCGGTTGCGACGTCGAAATTAAGATGTAACCATGTTAAAGCCCGGGACTCACGAATACCCTCACGTTTGCGTCCGAACGACGGATCACTACTTTCTCGTAGCGACTTCCCAGCCGTTTGAAGAGAATACCCAGGAGCGCTTACTGTTTGATGAATTTTCATGCCAGGAACCTCGCACCTTGTCCGAAGGCAGCCAAGTCTATATATATGACCGCGCCGCTTGGGGCGCCAATGGCGATACTGATGTCATAGACTATATAAAAGATGTCATTGGTCCTGGAATCGGCGGCATCATGCTGGAGCCGATTGCGGTACCCTCGGCACTTACGATGCAGCCGTATACCTATGAAGCCGTAGGCGTATGAGCGCGTCTGATGATTCAAGCGGCCGCCGCGGCATAAATTTCATCGGTATTTCGGTACCTTCGCTATTGCATGACGGAAATGGGCAGTTTTTGCTCCAAAAGCGTGGCCCGAAAGCCCGGGACGAGCGTGGACGTTGGGATTTTTGCGCTGGCGCCATGGAGTTCGGCCAAACCATAGAGGAAACCATACGCCGGGAGCTCAAGGAAGAGCTTGGCGTCGAGCCGCTTGAGA
This sequence comes from Saccharimonadales bacterium (SeqCode), assembly GCA_035546975.1. Classification (GTDB taxonomy): domain Bacteria; phylum Patescibacteriota; class Saccharimonadia; order Saccharimonadales; family UBA4665; genus JARIHC01. The sequence goes on along the minus strand of DASZVS010000014.1, from coordinate 114,187 downwards.
TCACGTTCTTGAAAGCGGGCGAAGCACACCGAGAGACACCTGAAGGCAACCCGACGCATTGGGTCTGGCTTTTTCACGCCGTAAAAGTCAATCCTAAGCAGGTTACTATTGGCGAGCCGCACAAAATAGCCGAAGTTGGCTGGTTTACTAGCAAAACGTTGCCATCGCCTCTGCATTCCCAATTCTGGAAAAGTTTCGAATCGGCGCTCGCTGCCGGCGTAGTAAAATAGCCGCGCAATAAACTTTACAATTCATGATAACTATGGTAATGTTTTACATGAAAAGCGAGGAAATCTTTAAGGATAGGAGAATGGTATGAGCACAGTGGAAAAGAGCAGATTCTCAAAGGCAGTTGAAACTGGTAAGCGTAAACTTGCAACCGGTGCCGTAGTCTTAACTGGTATGTTGGCAATTACCGGCGCCGGAGAGGCGGCAGCCGCTCGCGCGGATGATTCGGTAACTCCACCGGAAACGCCGCAACAACTCTTTCAGGATTGCGAATACAATGCATATTACTCATATGGTGGCGGTTTTATGAAATATGTCACTAAAAAACGTATCAGCAATTTATTTGTCAAAGAACGCGTAAGCAGTACCGGTTCATCCGAAGCCTGCGACGGTGTCGCGGACGTAGTTTGGCAGACGCAGGAGCTCATTGGCAAAGATGCAGATCATATGCACCCAAATACCGACGCCGTAACTGTGCATGAGGGCACAGATGCTTTTACAGATAGCGTTGTCCAGCGCGGGTATCGTGCCTTTCATCCGGGCCGCTTGATCCAACAGGTTACTTACCTTGAGTTGACTCCGCTAGACCCTAGCGCTGGCCAGCCGGTAACCTACGAATTTACGGGCCAGCCAGCCGGCGTTAGATAAATTCTTTGTAGAATTTGCAACACATTGACAGGGGTAAGGAATTCGTGATACTCTGGTAGCAGTATCTCGAAAAGACACTACTTGGTTCGTGCCAGCAGGTCTGCCAATAACAGGGGTAGAAACCACTCACAACCAAGCATTTTTATGTCTACTCGCAGTACCGGAACTATATAAGAAGGACCATAAGAAAGGGTTTAAGTGAAAGCACTTATTACGCGGAAAGTCGGCATGACATCCACCATAAATGAAGATGGTGCGGTGCAGGCTATTACGTTGCTTTCAGTCGGTGACCAAACGGTCCTTCATCATAAGACAGACGAAAAAGACGGCTATACGGCCGTACAAGTCGGTGCAGAGACCGCTAAGAAAGTTAGTAAGAGTGTAGCCGGCCATGTGAAGAATGCCAAAGTGATGCCGAAGCTCATTCGTGAATTCCGCATTACCGAAATCCCGGAAGACTTAAGCGTCGGCAGCAAAATCAGCGCCGACGTTTTTAGTGTTGGTGATACCGTGCAGGTAACTGGTACCAACAAAGGCAAAGGTTGGGCCGGTACCATTAAACGCCACAATTTCCACCGCCAACGCGCCACGCACGGCGCCAAAGGCAATACCCGCAAAGTCGGCTCTATCGGCTCCATGTACCCTCAGCGCATCTTTAAGGGTAAGAAAATGGCCGGGCAGCTCGGACACACGCAAGTTACTACGAAAAACCTCAAAATCGCGCTTGTCGATACTGAACAGAATGTCATCGGCGTAACCGGTGCGGTTCCAGGCCCGAAGAAGAGCGTCGTCATTGTTAAAGAAATGCCTTCAGCTGGAGGTAAGAAGTAATGGCGGTTGCTACGTATACCAAGGCCGGCACCAAAGCTACGACACCTGCCAAGCTTGATAAGGCTGTTTTCGGCATTGAAGCTAAGAATCACGACCTTTTAAAGGCTGCTTATGATGCGTATCTGGCTAATGGCCGGCGCAACCTCGCCCAGTCTAAGACCCGCGGCGAAGTCCGCGGAAGTACCATTAAGCCGTGGCGCCAAAAGGGCACCGGTCGCGCACGCTTCGGCTCTCGTTATAATCCTATCTGGCGGGGCGGCGGTATCGTTTTCGGTCCGACCGGCCAGGAAAATTACAGCAAGCAGCTCAACACGAAGGCAAAGCGCCAAGCTATCCGCCAGGCCCTCAGCCTAGCTAACACCGAGAGCAAAGTTATTGTCATAGAAGATGTTGTTTCTAAAGACGGCAAAACCGCGGAAATGGTAAAATTGCTAGCCAAAATCGGCGCTACCCGCAATATTCTGATTGTAGTAGACAAGAAAACCGCCGAACTCGAACAAGCTACGCGCAACTTGCCAAACGTAAAAGTCACTGCTGCCGCATATGTGAATGTATACGATGTATTGAATGCCGACAGCATTGTATTTACGCAACCGGCCCTCAAGGTTACAACTGAGTGGCTCAGTATGCCGCCCAAGCGGGCAGCCCGCCCAAGCGAGGAGGCTAAATAATGAGCAAGTCGATTATTTTGCGCCCCCGCCTGAGCGAAAAGACCTATGGTCTTTCCGAAAGCCGTGTTTATGTCGTTGACGTGCCAAAAAACGCCAACAAGCATATGGTAGCGCGCGCTATCGAGGCCCAGTTCGAAGTTAAAGTCGCTAAGGTAAATGTGGCAACCATCAAGGGTAAGCGGAAACGCATCATCAGTATTACTGGCAAGCGCATGAAAAATGCTGAAGGCCAGCGCTCTGACATCAAGAAAGCTTACGTTACGCTTGCTGAAGGCCATAGCCTGCCGTTTTTTGCTGCCGTCGAAGAAGAGGAGCAGAAAGAACAGAAGCTGCAAGAGCAATTCGATAAAGCTGCGGCCAAGCAATCGGACAAAGAGTCTAAGAAGCCGCGTCTTGGTGGCCTCCGCCGCAAAAAGGGCACTGAAGAGGAGGACGCGTAAATGGCTATTAAGCAGTACAATCCAACGACGCCGGCCCGCCGTGGCATGACCTCCCAAGATTTTGACGGAATTACGACGAAGAAGCCGTTGCGTTCGCTGTTGGTGCCGAAGCGCCGCGGCAACGGCCGCAATAACCAAGGCCGCATTACTACTCGTCACAAGGGCGGCGGCGCTAAAAAATTCTACCGCCTGGTTAATTTCAAACTGGCTGAAGGTGTTACCGCTACCATTGAACATATCGAATACGACCCGAACCGCAGCGCCCGCATTGCCCGGATTAAAGAATCAAATGGCACATATCACTACATTTTGGCTGCTAACGGCATGAAGGTCGGCCAGAAGGTTTCAAGTGGAGAGGAAGTCGCTATCGAAACCGGAAACCGCTTACCGCTCAAGACAATCCCAATCGGCAGCCTGGTTCACGCTATTGAGCTGAAAGTTGGTGGCGGGGCACAACTAGTCCGCAGTGCTGGCAACAGCGCCCAATTGATGGGCCGCGACAACGGCTATGCCCAGGTTCGCCTGCCAAGCGGCGAAGTCCGCCTGGTGAATGAAAATTGTACCGCTTCTATCGGTGTTATCGGCAATGAACAGCACCAGAACATTAAGATCGGTAAGGCTGGCCGTAACCGCCACAAGGGCAAGCGCCCATCGGTCCGCGGTGTCGTTATGAATGCGGCTGATCACCCGCACGGTGGTGGCGACGGTGGCCGGCACGGCATCGGTGGCGGCGGCAAGGGCGGCTATGGTAAGTCGCCGAAGACACCATGGGGCCAGAAGACACTTGGTTATAAGACGCGCCGGCGCAAGAGCACCAGTCAGTTCATTGTCAGAAGCCGTCATCAAGGGAAGAGGAGATAAAACATGAGCCGCTCACTGAAAAAAGGACCGTACATAGATTTCAAACTGGCCAAGAAGGTCAACGCCTTGGGTGATAACGATCGTACCATTGTCAAAACCTGGGCCCGGGCAAGCACTATCGCACCGGAATTCGTTGGTAAGACGATAGCTGTTCATAACGGTAAGGTTCATGTACCGGTATTCATCACAGAAAACATGGTTGGGCACAAGCTCGGCGAGTTTGCACCAACCCGTAAGTTCCGCAATCACGGTGGTAAGTTAGCGAAAGGTAAATAAGGAATAATCATGGCAGTTAAAGCAATCGCAAAAGGAGTACGCATTAGCCCGCGCAAAGTCGCGCCGGTAGCTGCTCTCGTGCGCGGCCGCAGCGTTGAAGATGCTCTGACTATTCTCGACCATACGCCGCGTCGTTCCGCGCTGGCTGTCAAAAAGGTTGTTATGAGCGCTAAAGCAAATGCTGATCACAACCATGGCTACAAGCCGAATACCCTGCAGATTACTGAAATCAGCGTTACTGCTGGCCCCCGCTTGAAGCGTTTCCGCCCGGTATCTCGCGGCATGGCGCACCCGTTCCAGCACAAGACCAGCCATATCCGCGTAGTTGTAGATGGTGATAAGCGCGAGGCTAAGAAACCTGCCGCCAAGAAAGCAGAAACCGCGAAAGAGGAGGCCAAATAATGGGACAAAAAGTTAATCCAATCAGCATGCGTCTCCAGGTGAATAAAGATTGGCGCAGCAAATGGTTCGCAGACAAGCGCGACTATGCTAAATTCCTGCAGGACGACTTAAAAGTGCGCAAACTCATTGCTGATAAAATGGGCAGCCGCGCTTCGATCAACAAGGTTGAGATCAACCGTACGCCGAACCTGGTTACAGTAACGATTTCTACCGCCAAGGCAGGCGTAGTAATCGGCCGTGGCGGTTCTTCCGCGGCAGAGCTCAAAGAGGCAATTGAGAAGATTTACGGTGTACCGACACGCGTAAATATCGAAGAAATCAAGAAACCCGACCTATATGCAAAGCTGGTTGCCGAAAACATTGCCCATCAGCTAGAACGCCGCATGAGTTTCCGCCGCGCCATTAAATCTACCGCCGCCGCTACCATGCGGGCCGGCGCAAAGGGTGTGCGCATTGAAGTGGCCGGCCGCCTGAATGGTGCCGAAATGTCACGCCGCGAAAAAGAAGTCGCTGGCAGCGTGCCATTGCATACATTGCGCGCTGACATTGATTACGCACAAGTAAATGCCCAGACGGTTGCCGGAATTATTGGTGTCAAAGTTTGGATATACAAAGGGGACACGCAGTAATGTTGATGCCCAAACGCCAAAAGCATCGTAAGGTGCGTAAAGGACGGATCCGCGGTGTCGCTACCGCCGGCAATTATATTGCCTTTGGCGACTATGCATTACAAGCCCAGGGCCAGGAACGTATTACTTCCCGCCAAATCGAGGCCGCCCGCCAGGCCATGACCCGCCACATTAAGCGTGGCGGCAAAATCTGGATCCGTGTATTCCCGCATACGCCGGTTACTCGCAAGCCGCAAGACGTTAAAATGGGCAGCGGCAAAGGCAACCCTGAGTTTTATGTTGCCAAGGTCCGGCCCGGAACCATTCTGTTCGAAATGCAGGGTGTTCCGGAAGAAGTGGCGCGCGAAGCTATGCGTCTCGCCGCTCACAAATTGCCGATCAAGACCAAGTTTTTAGCACGGGAGGAGGCGTAATATGAAAGTCGCTGATATCCGTAAATTATCCACGGCAGAATTAACTACGGAGAGTACCAAACTTCGTGAAGAAATCGTTGAACTCCGGCGCCGCGTGCACATGGGAGAAGTTCAGAATAACCGCATTATCCGCACCAAACGAAAAGATCTGGCGCGCATGTTAACAGTACTGAGTGAAGCGCTCGTGAAGGAGGCCAAGTAATGGCAAAGACAATCGTAGGGGTTGTAACCTCGAATAAGACCGACAAGACGATCGTAGTAACGACGCACACCCGCAAAACGCACCCGCTGTACAAAAAACAGTACACCGTAACGAAGAAGTTTATTGCCCACGACGAGAAGAATGAGTGCCAGCCGGGCGATAAAGTTGCCATCGTGGAAACGCGCCCATTGAGCGCGCGCAAGCGGTACACTCTGAGTCAAATTATTGAGAAACCGAAGCTGCGCGAAGACTCACTGTCCATTACAAAGAGCGAAGATGAGGGCACTAATCGCCGCGATGCTAAGTCGTCGAAGGTCGAAGCCGAAGAAGAGGCTGCCGAAAAGGCAGAGGAAGGAGCCGTTTAAATGATCCAGCAAGAATCCAGATTAGTTGTAGCTGATAATAGCGGCGCCCGCGAAATTCTCTGTATCCGCGTACTTGGCGGCTCGCGCAAGCGTTATGCTCGGGTTGGAGACGTGATCGTCGCGACCGTAAAACAGGCGAGCCCGAACGGCAACGTCAAAAAGAAGTCGGTTGTAAAGGCTGTCGTTGTACGCACCCGCAAACAGATTCAGCGTAAAGATGGCTCAACCATTAAATTTGATGATAATGCCGCGGTCATCGTAGACGACGAAAAGCAGCCGCGGGCAACCCGTATTTTCGGCCCGGTTCCGCGCGAACTTCGCGACCAGGGATATGCCAAAATCATTTCACTCGCGCCGGAGGTACTGTAATGGCTAATACCCCCAAGAACCAGAAGACGTACAAGATCCGCCTCAAGAAAGGCGATACGGTTGTCGTCCGTTCGGGCAAGTACAAAGGCCAGACCGGCAAGGTAACTGCTACGCACCCGAGAGAAAATAAGGTGACCGTCGAGAATATTAACGTCGTAAAGAAGCACGTTAAGCCAAATCAGCAGAACCCTCAGGGCGCAATCGTTGAGATAACCAAGCCTATCTGGGTTTCCAAGGTTTCCGTTATTGACCCCACCTCAAAGAAACCTACACGCATCGGTTATAAGGTTAATACTGATGGCACTAAAGCGCGTATATATAAGAGCAGTGGAAAGGAGATGAAGTAATGGCTGACACCCAGACTAAAGCGGCGCCGGTTGTTTTTCCCCGTCTCCGCAAAGAGTACACCGATAAGATCGCAAAAGAATTACAGCAAGAGCTCGGTCTTAAGAATATCCACGAAGTTCCGCGCCTTGATAAAATTGTCGTTAATTGTGGCCTCGGCAAAGCCAAGGACGATAAGCGGACCATGGAAGTCGCCACGAATACGCTTAGAAAAATTACCGGCCAGCAGCCTATCCAAACTACTGCCAAGAACTCTATCGCCGGTTTTAAGTTGCGCGAAGGCAACAAAATTGGCCTAAAAGTCACCTTGCGCGGCGATAAAATGTACGAATTTATGGACCGCCTCATCTCAACTGTATTGCCGCGACTCCGAGACTTTCACGGCGTATCTGCCAAGGCTTTCGACCAGCAAGGTAATTACTCAATCGGCTTTACCGACCAGTCGGTCTTCCCGGAACTGAGTTTCGAAGAGACGACGCCTCCCCACGGTTTGCAAGTAATATTTGTCATTAATTGTAAGACGAAGGAGCATGCCCGCGCTTTGCTCGAAAAGTTCGGTATGCCTTTCGAGAAAGGAGACAACTAGTATGGCTAAGAAATCAATTATTGCTCGTGACGCTAAGCGTATTAAGATGATCGACAAGTATGCCGCTAAGCGTAAAGAGCTGAAAGAATTGGGCGACCAGGAAGGCCTGGCTAAATTGCCCCGCAATTCCAGCCCGACGCGCCGCACGAACCGCTGCATTGAAACCGGCCGCCCACGCGGCTATATGCGCCAATTCGGCCTTTCCCGCATCAGTTTCCGCGAACACGCCTCAAAAGGCGAAGTGCCAGGCGTAACGAAGGCGAGCTGGTAGGAGAATATATGAGCACAACCACCACAGACCCCATCGCAGACATGTTTACCCGCATCCGGAATGCTATTGCAGTGCGCAAAGCGGAAGTAAGCTTGCCCCACTCCAATATCAAGGAGTCGGTAGCCCGTTTATTGCAAGAAAATAACTTCCTAGATGAGGTTACCGTCAGTGATGCGCCCATTGGAAAGACTTTGGTTATCAAAATTAATAACGATAACAGCAACGCCCGCATTACCGAAATCGTACGCCTTAGCAAGCCGGGCCGCCGCCATTATGTGAATTCTAAGGAAATCCCTGTCGTTAAGAGCGGCCGCGGCGTCGTCATTCTGTCGACGAGCAAGGGTTTGATGACTGGCGACCGGGCAAAATCCGAACATGTCGGCGGCGAGTTAATTTGTAAGGTTTATTAGGAGTAAAGAAAGGAAATCATGAGTCGAGTAGGAAAACTGCCGATCGCTATCCCGAGCGGTGTGACAATCACTGTCGACGATTCTGAAATTACCGTCAAAGGCAGCAAGGGGGAACTTAAGCAGTTCACTATGCCGGACATAACGGTTAAGCAGGAAGGCGACGAGCTGATTGTGACCCGTGCTAACAATGAGCCAAAAATCCGCGCCAAGCACGGTTTGATGCGGGCTCTTTTACAGAACATGGTTACGGGCGTAAACGAAGGCTTTAACCGGAAACTGGAAATCAATGGCGTTGGTTACCGCGTAGCCCAGCAGGGTGCTGACCTGAAGCTCAACCTGGGCTTCTCGCACGATGTCATTTATCATGTCCCTCAGGGCGTCACAACGGCCGTTGAGCAAAACACTATTACGGTAAGCGGCATCAGTAAGCAGCAAGTCGGCCAAGTTGCCGCTGAGATCAGGGCACTGAAAAAACCTGAACCGTATAAGGGTAAAGGCATCAAGTACGCCGGCGAACGCATTATCCGTAAGAGCGGAAAGAGCGGTAAGGAATAATCATGAGTAAAGCACTAGTACATAAATTACAGAATAAGCAGCAGCGCAAACACCGCATCCGCGCCGTCGTAAGCGGTACGGCTGAACGGCCACGTTTGAACGTGACAGTTAGTAACCTGCACATCACCGCCCAGCTGATCGATGACGTTTCCGGCAAGTCCGTCGGCTATGCTACTACCGTCGGCCAGAAAAGCTTGAAGGGCACGATGACCGAGAAGGCATCTTGGGTTGGCGGCGAAATCGCCAAGCAGGCACAGACTGCTAAGGTTAAGCGCGTTGTATTCGATAGGGGCGGTAAGCTGTATCACGGCCGAGTTGCCGCGCTAGCTGACGCTGCCCGTAAAGCAGGATTGGAGTTCTAATGGCTGACACTCGCACAAAACAAGCACCTCAGAGACAGCAGTCTAATCGCCGTGCTCCGGCTATGGCCGAAGAAAAGCAGTTTGATGAACGGACGTTGCATATTGACCGTGTTGCCCGGGTTGTTAAAGGCGGCCGCCGCTTCCGGTTCCGCGCACTTGTGGTTGTTGGCGACCGCAAGCACAAAGTTGGTATCGGCTTAGCAAAAGGCGCTGACGTTACGAGCGCGGTAAGCAAGGCGACCGATGTTGCTAAGAAAAATATGGTGTTGGTGACATTATATAAAGATACGTTGCCGCATGACGCCGAAGCCACCGTCGCTGGTGCCCACATCCTTTTAAAGCCGGCTAGCGCCGGTACGGGATTAATTGCCGGCGGTGTCGTACGCACCATTTTGGAAGTTGCCGGCGTGCACAATGCCCTCAGTAAGTCGCTTGGCTCGAGTAATAAAGCCAATACTGCTTATGCAACGCTGCAGGCTTTGGAATCTCTTGTACCTGCCGACAAGTGGGTTACTGCAAAAAACCGCGCAAATCCCTCTAAGAAAGTTCTTGCCAAAGCCAAAGCGGCTAAAAAAGCTACGGAGGAGAAGGCATAATGAAATATCACGAACTCCAGGCAAAATCATCGAGATCTTCCCGCCGCGTCGGCCGCGGCATTGCTGCCGGCCGTGGTAAGACCGCCGGCCGTGGTACGAAAGGCCAGAAGGCCCGCACCGGCGCCAAGGCCAAGCCCGGTTTTGCCGGCGGCCAAAACCCGCTGATGCAAAAGCTGCCGAAGCTCCCAGGTTTTCACAGCCATCGGGTAGCCCCGGAGACGATTTATACGGGCCAGCTTGACCAGTTCAGTGGTAAGACCGTTACTGCCGAAACCTTGGCAGAAGCAGGGCTTATAAGTACTCCGTACGTGAGCACTAAGCTGCTGGTAAAAGGCGACATAACGAAGAAAGTTACCGTAAAGTTACCAGCGGCTAGTCAGAGCGCGGTAGCTGCCATCGAAAAAGCTGGCGGATCATTCGAAAAGACAGCTCGCCTTTCCCGTCCTGAGACCAGCAAAAAAGAGAAAAAAGAGGCGTAATGGCCCGGGCTATGAACGCGGCACTGTCATCTGCTGGACAGGAGACAGATACCGCCTACCAAGTTGGTTTTAGCCTTTCTGAGGGCGTCCTCGATCTTACAATTTGTCCACAGCTTGAGGACCAAGCCTTGTTTGAAGTATGTGTCCAGTCGGCCCGCGGCAACGTCACCGTTACGCCAGACGAGCTAAGTGAAGAAGCATTTGCGGTAGCAAATGCCGATGGTGAAAAAACGGTTTTACGGTCATCCGAGCAGGTAGACGGGGTATGGCAGGCCTATTCTGGCGCGTACGTTTTAAGGAAGGCGCTTGAAAAAATGGGACTTAGCGTTGATCCCACTTTCTGATATCCAGATATGCGATAATATAGGACAAGACATGACAGAGGGTAAAAAAATATGAACTGGAAAATAATCGGCAAATCCCTAACACACAAGGATATGCGTAACCGCATATTGGCTGTGCTCGGCATTTTGCTGATATATCGTATCCTGGCGCATATACCTGTCCCACTGGGCAGCCCGCAGACGCTACACCAGGTACTGCAGAACCTTTTCAACTCCAACAATACGCCGCAGTTGCTTAGCTTCATAAATGTTCTATCTGGCGGCGCCTTGGCAAACTTTTCGATTATGATTGCTGGCCTTGGGCCATACATCAATGCATCCATCATTATGCAGCTGCTTACTAAGGCGATCCCGCAGCTTGAGGCCTTGCACAAAGAAGGCGAATTCGGCCAAAAAAAGATCAACCAGTATACGCGTATCCTCACCTTGCCGCTAGCGATTATCCAATCCGTCGGTTCGATTTTCCTTATCCGCAATGCGGCCCAAAGTATCGGCGGCGTAGGCGATATCACAGCCAATACTTCACCCATGCAATGGGCTTTGATGGTGGCTGCTTTAACGGGTGGCTCCATGCTGCTTATGTGGCTTGGCGAGCTGGTAACGGAACAGAGTATCGGTAACGGTATATCACTCATTATTACCGTGGGTATCGTCAGCCGTTTGCCTGCTACTATCGGAGACATTTTTAAATCGGTGACAAAAAACGGCAACGATATTGTACTACTCGGCCACACCATGCCGTTCAATAAGGGCGGCTTAATCACAGGCGCCATCATAGCGGTCTCCGTGTTAGTGGTGACATGGTTGGTGGTCATGCTGAATGAGGCAGCCAGAAACCTGACAGTCAACTATGCTAAGCGCGTTCAGGGCAATCGTACCTACGGCGGAATTACGACGATATTGCCCGTAAAGCTGATTACGGCCGGCGTAGTGCCGATAATCTTTGCCGTGGCTTTCCTCAGTGTGCCGAGCTTTGCCGGACAGTTGCTTAATAGTAGTCATAGCCAGCACTGGGCGCATGTCGGGGCTAATTTAACAACATGGTTCCAACCGCCGTCGGCGACCACATTCGCAACCGAAGGTTGGCAGGCATATATTTATCCGGTTACGTATTTCTTATTGGTATTTGTCTTTACGTTCTTCTATACGAGCATTACCTTCAACTCCAAAGAGATTGCCGAGAACCTCCATAAACAAGGCGGATTTATAGAAGGAGTGCGTTCCGGCACCCAGACGGAGCAATACCTCAGCCGGATTGTTAACCGCTTAACACTATTTGGGGCGTTCAGCCTCGGTTTACTGGCTATTCTCCCGGTTATTGCACAGGTTTTCATTACGACGAACGTTACTATTGGCGGTACCAGCGTTCTAATCTTGGTATCGGTGGCTCTCCAGACATTGCGTGCGGTCGAGTCGCGCGCTCTCATGGTTACCTACGACCAGTATTCACAACCTGACTTTTTCTACGAACCGGAAGCCCCCGCCGATGCTGCAACCGGTGGCCGCCGGCTCAGATTCGGCTCCCGCCTCCTAAAGCGCGGCAAGCCCTCGAAGTCTTCAAAATCATAGATAAACATGCTACTATAGGCGTAACGATTCGCCCACACGGCGAGGGTTTGTTAAAGAATATAAAACTCTTTACAAATCGTTGTGGGGAGTGCTATAATTGACTACTGTTATATTTATGGCAGCTAATAAGGAAGTAATCGAGCTGACGGGTACCATCGTCGAAACATTGCCGGGAACCCAGTTCCGGGTAGAGCTTGAGAACGGCCATAAGATTATAGCTCACGTCGCCGGCAAGATGCGGAAGCATTTTATCCGAATCGTTCCGGGCGACAGCGTTACCGTAGAATTGACGCCTTACGATCTTACGAAGGGTCGGATTACGTACCGCAAGGGATAAATTATTTAAGAGCAGTGAGTCATCGCTAGCAAAGGAGCATGATCCGCATGAAAGTGCGTGCCAGTGTCAAAAAAATCAGTCCAGACGACAAGATAGTCCGCCGTAAAGGCCGGCTATACGTTATCAATAAGTTTAAGCCTAAGCATAAGCAGAGGCAAGGTTAAGCATGGCTAGAATTTCCGGCGTAACGATTCCAGACGGCAAGCAGGTATGGGTTGCACTCACATATGTGCATGGTATTGGCCAAAAGAGTGCGTATGACATTCTTAACAAGGCCAAGGTTGAGGCTACTACCCGGGTCAAAGATCTTACTGACGCTGAAGTTAGCCGTATCCAGGATGTAATTAATAACGACTATGTCGTTGAGGGCGAGTTGCAGCGTATGGTGAGCGGTAATATCAAGCGCCTCAAGGACATTAAGGCGTACCGCGGATTGCGCCATGCGGCCAATCTGCCTTCGCGCGGCCAACGGACTAAGACAAATGCTCGGACTCGCCGCGGCAAGAAAGTCACTGTTGGCGGCACCGCCAAGAAAGTAGCATCGAAGACATAATATGGCAGATGAACAGACTACAGCACCAGTTGAAGAATCAAACGCGCCGGCCGCAGAACAGGAGGCTCCGGCCAAGAAGGCGGCAGTCCCTAAGCGCCGCAAGTCCAAGCGGACGGTTGCCCAAGGCCAAGTACATGTTTTAGCAACCTTTAATAACACGATCGTTACATTCACTGATACCAAAGGCAACGTGCTGACGTATTCGAGTGCCGGCGCTTGCGGTTTTCGCGGCTCTAAGAAAGGCACTGCCTACGCTGCCCAAGTTGCCGCCGAACGCGCCGCCAATGCCGCAAAACAGCAATACGGCTTCAGCAAAGCAGAGGTATTCGTAAAAGGCATCGGCTTGGGCCGTGATGCCGCAGTCCGCGTACTCGGCAATATGGACATCCAGGTCGAAAGTATCCGCGACGTAACCGGCGTGCCACATGGCGGCGTCCGCCCGCGGAAAGCGAGGAGGATCTAGTTTATGGCACGAGATCGCCAATCAATTGTTAAAATGAGCCGCCGCGAAGGCTATGCGTTGCACCCTAAAGCCCACAAAGCCTTAGTAAAGCGTTCATCCCTGCCGGGCCAAAACCCTCAGGGCCGCGGTCCACGCGGCCGAGCCAGTCAGTACGCTCTGCAGCTTCGCGAAAAGCAGAAGGTAAAGCGCCTGTACGGCCTTTTGGAGCGCCAGTTCAGCAACCTGATGAAAGAAGCCAGTCGCCGCCAAGGCCAATCCGGCCAAGTTTTGCTGCAGCTCCTGGAGCAGCGCGCTGATAACGCCGTATACCGGGCTGGTTTCGCACCAAGCCGCCGCGCCGCCAGGCAATTAGTTACTCACGGGCATTTCACGCTCAACGGTACACGCGTTGATATCCCTTCCATCCGCCTAAAGCCCGGCGATGTACTTGCAGCCCGCCCGCACGCTCTCAAGACTGAATACTTCAAGAAGTTGGATGATAACAGCCCGGCCCCCGGCAATGTTCCGGCCTGGCTCAAAGTAGACCGTAAAAAAGTCACCGTATCAGTTACCGCTTTGCCGTCACGCGACGATGCCGAAGAAGATATCAATGAACAACTAATCGTCGAGTATTACTCACGCTAAAGAAGGAGAAGGAAGCCTACGCATGTCAAATAATATTCACACCCCCGGCCTTATCAAAGTCGACGAGCACAGCGCCACAAGCGCTACTTTCGCGGTCGAACCGCTTCACAGCGGCTATGGTATGACGCTTGGCAACAGCTTGCGCCGTGTCCTGCTTTCCAGTATTTCTGGCGCCGCCGTAACGGCTTTCAAAATAGAAGGCATCACCCATGAATTCACGGATGTAAAAGGCGTTAAAGAAGACATTGTCGACATCATGCTGAACCTTAAAGGTATCCGTTTCCGTGTGTACGGCGACGAAGCCCAAGATTTACGCATCGTTAAGCAGGGTAAAGGCACTGTTACCGCTAAAGATATCCAGACCAATGCTGATGTTGAAGTAGTCAACCCGGACCATGTCATTGCTACTATCGATGACGCAAAAGGCAAGCTAGTTGTCGACCTTCGCATCGAAATCGGCCGCGGTTACCGCACGATTGAAGAAGGCACTGCTAAAAAGGCAAGCGACATGATCGCGGTTGATGCCGTATTTAGCCCGGTACTCCGCGTGCGCTATAAGGTTGAAAATACCCGCGTTGGCCAGGCGACTGACCTCGACAGGCTCATCATAACCGTTGATACCGACGGCTCTATCACACCGCAGGATGCGTTTGAGGAAGCTGCCGCTATTCTCATCAACCAATACACGGCGCTTGCCGGCAAGACGCGCGTTGAGGTGTCAGAGCCGACTGCCGCCGCAAGCCAAGACGGGGAATTTGGCGCCGACATGATCAGTGACGAACCGACCGCACTGAATACCTCCATCGAAGATCTGAACTTGTCTGCCCGAACAACAAACGCGCTCATCAACAATGATATTCACACCATCCGGGACTTGTTTGCCCTTAATGATGCAGAATTACGCGATCTCAAAGGTTTCGGCAGTAAAGCCCTGGACGAAGTCAAAGAAAAGCTAGCGGAGTTGGAGCTCTAAAATGCATCGCCACGGCTACCAAGGTCGGAAACTGCACCGCGAGCGCGATCAACGCCGCGCATTGATTAAGGGTCTTGCCGACTCCTTAGTTAAATATGAGTCTATTGAAACAACATTGCCGAAGGCTAAAGAAGTTGTGCCTTACATGGAAAAGCTGATCACCAAAGCCAAAAAAGCCGACCTGCATAACCGCCGCCAGATTGTCAGTAGCTTGCAGACGGTTGCAAGCGCCCATAAGCTAGTGGATGAGATCGCTCCGAAACTCAAAGGCCGTTCCAGCGGGCATTTGCGTATCGAAAAGACGCGCGTACGCCGCGGCGACCAAGCACAAATGGCCCGAATCAGTTTTGTGGACGACTTGCAGTCAGCTCCTGTCGCTAAGGCTGCAGAAAAGGTTGAAAAACCTGCACCGGCTAAGCCGGCAGCCGAGAAGCCTGCTGCAAAGGGTGCTGCAACTGAAGCTAAGGCCGAAAAACCGGCTGCTAAACCGAAAGCGGAGAAGAAGTAATGAAGACGTACAGCGCCAAGCCTACAGACGTAACACGCCAATGGTATATTGTTGATGCTTCCGAAGCTCCGCTGGGCCGCGTAGCTACCCAGGTAGCCACGCTTCTTACCGGCAAAAATAAGCCCCAGTTTACGAAACACATCGACTGCGGCGATTACGTGATTGTTATTAATGCAGCCAACACCGCTGCCACCGGCGATAAGATGCAAAAGAAGGTTTACTACCATCACACCGGCTATCCCGGCGGTATCAAAGATGCCACCCTCGCCGAAAAGATGGAAAAGGATCCTACATTTGCCATTACGCACGCTATCCGCGGTATGTTGCCGGTTAATAAGCTGCGTGATGAACGTCTGAAGCGACTAAAGGTGTATGCCGGTGCGGAGCATGCCCACGAAGCCCAGAAACCCCAGCAATATTCTGTAAAGGAAGGTAAGTAAAGATGGCCAAAGATTCATATTTTTACGGCCTTGGCCGGCGCAAAAGCGCAACTGCCCGTGTCCGCCTTCAGGGTGGCAAGGGTGCCATAACCGTTAATGGCAAACCGGCTGGCGATTACTTCGCAGATAGCAAGTACTTGCTTGCCAAGCTTCAGCAACCGTTTATAGCTCTCGACCAAGAGAACAAATTTGACATTACGGCAGTTGTGTCCGGCGGTGGCCACGACGGCCAGATTGAAGCTATCCGTCTCGGCATAGCAAAAGCTCTGACTACTATGAACGAAGACCTCAAGAGTACGCTTAAGCGCGCTGATCTTTTGAGCCGCGATTCACGCGAAAAAGAGCGCAAGAAGTTTGGGCTTAAGGGTGCTCGTAAGCAGCGCCAATTCACCAAGCGCTAGAGCCTGTGCGCCTAGGTGCTATATTTGGGGCAGGATTCTTGACAATCCATTGACAGGAGTGGTATATTACTCGGCATGTCAACACGCGCCTTTTACACAGCATGGTTTAACCGCACAATCCGTGGCGGCCAGCTCTGCACGTTTGCATAAAAGAACAAGATACGCAAAAAGACAGAAACCGCCACCACAAGAGGCGGTTTTTTACTGCGCTTAAAGGAGAGACATAATTTATGGGATACACACAGGAAGCACCAGTTACGCCAAGTACTGCTGAGCTTAAGGCGCAGCACGGCGTTTCTGATGCCGCGCAACTAGCTGTGCTGAAAACAAGCGAGGCCGTCAGCGACGCTTTGGTTGACCCCGGTAACCGCTTGGTAGCAATAATCGGCGGTAGCGCAATGAGTGAACCAGGAGGAAGAGTAATCGCAGAAGGCGCGCGCATAACCCGCCTAAGCAGAAAGCACGCAGGACTTATTGCTTTGCACCGCGCGTCAGTTTGGAAGCCGCGGTCTAATCCGGAGGCATGGCATGGCCTTGAAACAACCGATCCGGCTGGAGCATATGCTACGCTTGCAAGTTTAGCTATAGAAAACACTAATGTAGCGATTGAACTTGCCCATGATTACCATCTGGCACGGTACGGCCATATGCTCTCTTTCGGGTGGTTTGGCAGCAGGAGCCAGGATAATCAGCCGTTTATGCATAGGATTGCCAGGCGCGATCCGAAACTGCCGCTCGGTATTAAGAACGGTTTGGATGGAAGTATTGGTGTGGCGCTTGAACGTGTAGACGACATTAACCGGTTGCGAACGGATATTTACAAAGACCGGAGCCGGACATGCACCCAAGTTGCCCCAGCTATAATGATTTTCCGGGGAGGCGAAGAAATCCGGACGCCCCGCAAGTGGCGGAGCGCATATGTTCGCGCGCTTGAAGCCACTGAAGGCCGCCTCATTGTTGATACTGCCCATGGCAGCGAAATGGCCCATGATCCCGAAGGAGAATTTGGTAAGACAGTTGAGGGCCAAAAACGCGCCTTACAAACCGTTCTGGATGTGGCGTCAGAGGGTTATGTTCCCGCAGGCATCATGATGGAAGCCAGTGACATAGGGGTGCCAAATCCTGAGCACCGGACCGGCTCTCCGATGCCACTCGACGATGCGCTTGAAGGTGCAGCGGCCTTATACGAGCTCAAAGTCCCTACGCCTACGCCGAGCCCCTATGCCGGCGTTAACCGTGCTAGCTCTGCAATGGCCGCAGCCTAAACGTTCCAGCTCCTTACAAACATGCTATAAGCTATAATAAGGGTTAAATATGACAAAACCGACGATCTTGACCGGCCTAAGGGCCAATAACGACTTACATATCGGCAATTATCTGGGCGCGTTGCTGCCCTTGGTGGATATGGCCAAAGAAAAAGCCGGTGATTATCAGGTGAACCTATTTGTTCCCGATCTACATAGTTTTACCACGCCGATCGACCACGATAAGCTGCAAGCAGCGATCATGCAGAACTTGCGGGTTTTCGTAGCGGCCGGTTTGCCGCTCGATAATCATGATGTCCATATATATAGGCAGAGCTATGTGTCGGCTCATAGCGAGCTTACGTGGATCCTGGATTGTTTCACCGGCATGGGGGAAATGTCGAGAATGACGCAGTTCAAGGACAAATCGAGCGGCCTGCAAGACGACCGCGTGAGCGTCGGGCTATTTAATTATCCCGTTTTGATGGCTGCCGACATACTACTTTACGGCGCCGAATATGTACCTGTGGGCGATGACCAGACGCAGCACATTGAATTTACGCGCGATATTGCCGAAAGAATGAATAAGCGGTTTGACAGTGAGCTTTTCACGGTGCCCAAGCCAGTTCCCGATCAGCACAAATTCTTTGGCAAGGACCAGGGTTTGCGCATTCGCGACCTCCAGAATCCAATTAAGAAAATGAGTAAAAGTGACGAGACAGGGAAAGGTGTGATATTTCTCACAGATTCTCCCGAAACCGCCCGCAAAAAAATCATGAGCGCCGAAACCGATAGTATGGGTTCAGTGCAATATGATTATGATTTGCAGCCGGGCGTTAGTAACTTGCTTGATATGCTGCGCCTCTTTGGCGGCGAGCCGCGCGAATTTATGGGGGAGAGCCAGTACGGCCAGCTCAAAACAGCTGTAGCCGACAAGGTAGAAGCCTTTTTGGCGGATTTTCAATCGAGATTAGCCGGTATCGATGGCAATCAAATTGAGACGAAACTTATTTCTAGCGAAGAGGCTATGCGAAAAATTGCGAATGAGCGGTTGCTTGGCGTCCAGCAAGCTGTCGGCTTAAGATCATAATGAGCGATGGGGAATTACCGCAGACGGAGCGGCTAGACCAGTATATAGTTAGAGAGTTCCCGGGCTTAAGCCGGGCGGGTGCTTCGCGCTTAATTGAAGACGGCAAGGTTACGGTAAATGGTAAAGCTGCGGCCAAGTCCAGTCAAAAAGTGGCGGCAACGGACACGGTTCAAATAAACTATGATCCGTCTGTGCGACCCGAAATTCCTGAAATCGATTTGCCTATACTTTACGAAGACCGAAGTTGCATAGTCATAAATAAACCAGTAGGTGTACTTTCGCATAGCAAAGGCGCATTTAATCCTGAGGCTACCGTGGCAACATGGCTGAGTAGCAGGATAAAGGGCATGGATGGCGAGCGTGCTGGCATTGTGCACCGGCTGGACCGGGCCACTTCGGGTGTTATGATTTGCGCCAAAACGCCGGAAGCCCTTTCTTGGCTGCAAAAACAGTTCTCAGAGCGCAAAGTTAAGAAAACGTATATCGCTATTGTAAAAGGCTTTCCTTCTAAAGAAGAGGCTGTAATTGACATGCCTGTGGAGCGTAACCCTAAAAAGCCGCAAACTTTCCGGGTGGGCGCTAATGGCAAACCGGCGGTAACGGCTTACCGGATTACGCAGAGAAACCAGAAATACAGCTTGCTGGAGCTGCAGCCGGCGACTGGGCGCACACATCAGTTGAGAGTCCATTTGAGTTATCTAGGGCATCCGATTTTAGGCGATACCTTATACGGTGGGGACCAGGCGGACAGACTTTTTTTGCATGCGTATAAACTTGAGATTACTCTGCCAAGCCGTGAACGTAAAATATTTGAAGCGCCACTCCCAGAAGAATTCGAAAGGGCCATGCAGACATGAACGGCCTGGTACTACATCCGCAGACAGCGCGCCTGCTCATTGATCTCGGCGAGCACCCGCCGCAAGCCATTGCTCTTGTGGGCCCGGCAGGCATTGGCAAGTTTAGTACAGCGACGCATTTGGCCGAACTGATTTTAGGCATCGAGGCCGGCGGTCTCTCGAAATATGGTTACGCCACTATAATTAGCCCGGAAGGTGGAAAGTCGATCAGTATCGAAGCGATCCGCCAGCTCGAACGCTTCTTGAACCTCAAAGTGCCGAATGACAAGCAGTATAACCGGGTTGCCATTATTGAGAACAGCCATTTGCTAACGGCTGAAGCACAGAATGCACTGCTCAAAACCCTTGAAGAACCACCAGCCGGAACTGTATTGATCATGACTGCCGACAGGCAGCAATCCCTTCTGCCGACTATCCAATCCCGCTTGCAAGTCGTTACTGTACGGATGCCCGGCAAAGATGAGCTGGAGAAGCATTTTATCGGCCAGGGGCACGAGGCCGCCGAGATCGGCCGGGTTTATGCGGCTAGCGGCGGTAGTATCGGCCTGATGTCGGCGCTTTTGAACGAAGAAGACCACGCATTAAACGCGGCTATTGCGGAGGCTCGCACGCTCCTCAGCCAGACGCTTGCAGAACGGCTTATAACTGTAGATGGCTTATCGAAAGATCGTGCCCGGGCGCTCGATACCGTGAATATGCTCAGCCGCATGGCCAATATAAGCTTGCAGACGGCAAACGGGAAAAATGCCGAGCGGTGGAAACGGGTACTTGCTGCCAGCTATAAGGCGGCGGAGGCGCTTATGGCTAACGCGCAGCCCAAGCTGGCCTTAACAGAGCTGGTATTGCAGTTTTGACAGAGATAGCGTAGTCTAAAACAAGCATATGTACGAACTTTTAATCATCGCGGTATTCGCAGGCTTGGCTTATCAGAACGCCACCGTTCATGATGATGAATTTGCAAACGTTTCCCGGCGCGTCGGCGACCGTTTGGGTAAACTTTGGGATATAGCCCACCAGGGCATGCGCGAGAACCGCTTTTTACGTGCCGAAAAGGCGCTTTTGACAATTCTTAAGATCGACGAGAAGAATGCTGCCGCTTATAACCGGCTCGGTATCCTTTATGCCAAGCAGAAAGAATATCGTGATGCCATAGATTGTTTTGAAATCGCTTCAAGTATCGAAGCCACGCCCTCCAGTTTGCACAACCTAGGCCTCATCTACTATGAAACAGAGAATTATGAAAAAGCCGCAGTGGCTTTCGAGCAAGCCTTAAAACTGGAAGATAACCTTGCCGCCCGGCATGTCGCGTATGCCAAAGTCCAGGAAAAGCTTGGCAACGACAAGCTAATGTTTCAAGAACTTGAAAAAGCAGCTGAACTCGAGCCAAACAGGGAAACGTTCACGTTGCTTCATAAGGCCTATGCCGACCATGGTATGGCCGAAGAGGCTGACCTTGTGGCGGACCGTTTGAAGAAACTGGCGCCGCCCGCCAAACGCCGCCGTATCCGCCGTCTTCGCCGCGTCGTAGTGTAATATAATTAAACTCCATGCTAATGGCAGAAAAAACTCGGCACCGGGCTCGAACGTGGCTATCCAAGTACTGGCTGGCAGTAACGATAATTGTATGTATCGTGATAGTCTTGGTGGTTGCTCCGCTGGTTTACACTTTTTTGAGTACGCGAAACCAGCGCTATGATCTGCTCAGCCAGCCTGCGAACATGATTCCTTATCATAAAGTGGCTATCGTGTTTGGCGCAGGCATATTATCAAACGGCCAGCCAACACCGTATTTGAGTAGCCGTATTGCAACTTCTGCCGCGCTTTATAAAGCGGGGAGGGTGAGGATTATTTTAATGAGCGGTGATAACAGTACGCGCGGGCATGATGAGCCGACTGTCATGAAAAAGTACGCTGAAAAACTCGGCGTGCCGGCGTCGGCGGTTGTTGAAGATTATGCTGGCTACAATACGTATGATAGTTGTTACCGGGCCAGGCATATATTCGGGGTCACGAATGCGACGCTAGTTTCACAGGAGTACCATTTGCCGCGGGCTATGGTTACTTGCAAGGGGCTGGGCATCCAAAATATAGGGGTCGCGGCTACGCATACGGAACGTGACTTCACGGTAAACTACATCCTGCGGGAATTTTTATCTACGGACAAAATGGTGTTTCAGCTCATATTTAAGCCCCGGCCTACAGTTCTGGGCCCGCCGCTGCCGATACGATAGTTATGTGAGTAATGGCTCGATGAAGCTATCGGTTACGGCGTCGGCTAACGGTATAACGTTTTGGCGGGCCTGGTGGCGAGTGTAAGCGATGAAAATTTCAGCGCAACCAAGAGCTTTGATGAGGTAGTCGTTATAGCCATCACCAATCACTACTTTTAAGCCCTCCAGTTCTAATGCTTCAACTTGTGCCGCCTTGCCGCCATCCCGGCATGTTAAGCGGCCCGGATCCGCGCCTTCCACGTACCCGTCATCATCATATACGAACCGGTTTGCGTGTACGTGACCCGAACGAATGCCGATCCGGGATGAAGAGGGTAGTATGAGCTCTTCAAAACCTCCCGAAACTACGTGGATGCGGTCTTGGTTTTTTTCGATGCAACTGCGACGGGCCACCGCCGTAGGGTCTAGATGGCCGGCAAGTTGTTCGCCGGCTTCAAGAACTTGTTCGTGGTGTACGCGCAGCATTGCAAACCGCTGGGTTAATGAGTCTGAGAACGATAAGTTGCCATCCATACCCTGGTCGGTGAAGGCCTGGAAAGCTTCGAGAGCTTTTGCGTCAAGAACGAGCTCTGCAAGGAAATCCAAGGTTTCTTTTTTGCAGAACGTACTATCCCAGTCGACAATGTAATGAGGTCGCTCACTGGGTCCCCATAGTCCGGTGATACTATTTGGCGTTGTAGGCATAAGGCGATAAGTGGTGCAGGGTGAAGGATTCGAACCTTCGAAGGCTAAGCCATCAGATTTACAGTCTGACCTCGTTGACCGCTTGAGTAACCCTGCGCATCGTTCTTTATCTGCCTATCTCATCTTGCTGGATGGATCGTGGAGCCATCTTCGGGATTTGAACCCGAGACCCCTTCCTTACCATGGAAGTGCTCTACCCCTGAGCTAAGATGGCCTAAATACCAGACAATAGTAGCAAATTATCCCTGTTTTTGCTACACTTTACGTCTGTAAACGTGCCACCTTAGCTCAGTTGGTTAGAGCGGCTGTTTTGTAAACAGTAGGTCGTCGGTTCGAATCCGACAGGTGGCTCCACATTTATGACTGAAGCTTTTAAGATTGTGCCGCCCAACATCAAAGAGGTTTATAGAGTTGCGAAAGAAGTTCGAGAAGGCTTTGAGCAACGGTCTTTTGACCCTGAAGTAGTGTGGGCGAGATACTGTAGTTGGGTACCGGATGCACGCCACTGGGACAGGGGCAAATTTCTTGATTTGGCAAATACATCTTTTCCTTTAGGGTGCTGCGGTCTTGCTTCGGCCTTCTTGAGCAAAGAGGTGGATGTTGGGTATGGGCAACCTGAGCATATTTATTATAAATCCTACCCACATACAGTTCTACTTGGTGACATTGCTATGGTGGACATAACAGCAGACCAATTTGGCGGCCCTAGGATATATGTAGGGCCTATGGTGGATCCGTGGAAGGGCTAGTTTAAGTTTTACAATCTGTTTCGTATCTGTTACTATAAGGGTAATAATTTTAGAAAAGGTAGAATAGTTCATGGCAAAAGGCGATAAGCGTAAAATCATCGGTCTCGTTTCTGAAGAAAGCGGTGAGCGTTTGTATTACACGACCAAAAATACGATGAACACGCCTGATAAACTCTCGCTTCGCAAGTATAGCCCAAAGCTGCGCAGGCACGTTACCTTTACCGAGACGAAGAAAAATCTCGGCCGCAACGAAGCTCCTAAGCGCTAATCTGGGCGCAGGCTCACTCTCTAGTAATTAAACTTTAAGCTTGTGGTTGTGGCGGTGGCGCTGTTTTTGATAGATCAAGGATAGTATTTACGAGCTCGGCATGGCTCCAAACCAGCGGCGTAACGCCGAGTGGTGTAGCATTTTCCGGGTCGAATTGCTCGCTGAGCGCGCCGCTTGGCAGCCCGCGGGCAATAGCCCAATCTAATAGGTTCTTCGCGTCATCAGGGCGGCCGGTACCGCTATAGTACTGGGCGAGCCAAAGCGTGGCTACTATCCAGGGGTTTCCTTTATATTGCCGCTTTGACAGGAAGAAATTGTCGTGCTCGTATCGTATTACGCCGCCGCTTGGCGAATTATTGAGTAGCCGTTGTTCGATTTGCTGGGCGGTACTTATAAGACGGGGATCATTGAGCGGCAAGCGGGCGTACATATACGGTCCGTACAGATTGGAAATATCGAGCGTCTCATCATATCGGAGCTCGCCATCTTCTTGCAGCAAGAAACCCTTCACGAAATAACCGTCGCGGTGATATAGCTTATCAAGATTTGCTCGTATGCCTTCGGCGGCATGCCGCCATTTGACGGCATCATCGGGCTGATCAACCACGTCGGCTAGCTTAGCGGCGGTTTCAAGGGCGGCAATGACGGTGCATACCGTGTAAGTAGTAGTAAGGAATTTTTCTTCCCATAGGTCATAGCTGGCATGGGGGAGGCCGGTTTGTTCGTCGATAAACCGGGTCATGAAGCCAGCGCATGGCACGACAAATGTACGATATAAGTTTTCGACTGCGGTACGATCCTGACTGGCCTCGTAATATTCGCCGATCATATATATAACGCCGGCAGTTTCATCTTCTTGAATTGCTAGTTCTTTGTGGCGGCCATGGATGAGCGGATGCCAGGTGCTGCCGATAGAACGGTCAGGCTGGTATTTATGCATTAGATAGCCGTCGGGGTGCATAGTATCGCGGGCAAATTCGAGGAATTGCTTGGTTTCTTCGACGTGGCCGAGTCTAATGAGCGGCCAAAGGGCATACACTGCATCGCGCGGCCAACAATAGCAATAGTAATCACGGCCGTAGTTATAAGTACTCGAATCCCCGCTTGCAAGGACAGAGCCGCGCTCATCGCAGTGCGCTTTGATAATGAGCAGGCTGCGTTCCAGCTCTTTCCGATGGAATGCTGGGATTTCTACCGTGCCACCGCCAAGCCATGCCCGCCAATGCTGCCGGACGTACCTAAGCCGGTTGGCCATGGCGATTTCGTTGAAATGGTTGTGAATGCGCTCAGCATCGTTTTGGTTGTTGGCCGCAACGATCCAGTAATCAAGTTCTGTCGATTCATTGCCTTCGAGCTGCACGCGGAACCGGATTACACTATCAACACCGCCGTGTTCCACCGGGTTGTTCGAAAGTTCGCCGTCTTCGGCATCCAGAAAAGTGCCGGCTTTGCCTTCAATTCCGTAGTTGCCGACAGCAAACTGGTCAAATACCTGGCCATCGGCAAATTTGCCACCGATGAGCAGGGAATAGCGGCCTTTGTAATCCAATACATAATTGGCATCTGGCACATACAAGGCCGTGTCTGCGCGGCCTGCCCGAGAAATCTGGAACACCTGGTGCATAAAGAGCCGTACGTCGCGGCTTTCCGGCCGTTCGTTCGTAATTGTAATATGCCTGATAAAAGAGTTTGTTTCAATGTCTATGTAATCGTGTAGCTCCAGAGCAATAGCAAGTTCGGCAGAGTGGAGCTTAATTTGGCTAACCATGGCGTCATCTTCGTATTCGACGAGTACTTCCCAGCTGCCATCATCGGTCCATTTGAACTGGTTGTCGACCCATACGCCGATTTTGTGCTGGGAAGAACGGGCGTTTGTCAGATTTTCAAGCCCGACATACGGATAGTAAAAATCGTGCACCAGCCCGTTTTCATCGAGCCCGACGAAGAGCTGCCCATTACTGAGGACTACCGGCCGGCCCATATTAAACTGCCACGCCTTTCTCCGCGAGCCGTGCCTGCAAATCGCGATATGCATTCGAGAAGTTGATATAGGCCTCATATGGGGTTTCGTACGGGCTGAAATAGGCATGGATATCACCGTCGTTGAACCATTTCGTGCACATATAGTAGAAATGGTCGGAAGTCTGCAGTCGCCGCCAATCTTCTATGAGGGCAAGATCTCCGGTGCCGATAATTTTTTCCTGGAGCCCATAGAGTGCTTTAATTGATGAATCTTGCATCGGATTGCCTACCCATGCCGAAAGGTCGCGCTCGGTATCGGCCCATGTAACAATGTGGGGGATGTCTATTTCACCGACAGGCTCAAAAGCATCAATAGTCTCGCTGATAGTCATAAACGTATTGCCGGGCGTCTTGAGCCACTCGCCAGGCAGGGCGCCTAAGAAATCAAAAACGCCCGATTCTTCCCACTGGTGCTCGCCGAAGGTCTCATAATCCATAAAGAGGTCGAAATTAGTAGCGTCCGTATCTTCACTCATCCAATGCGCAAATTTATCGGCAGTGAGCGGCCATTCTTTCCAATCGTGATCGCCGAAACGGAAAGCTATGTCGTCGCTCAGCTTATAATTTTTCATGAGCAAGCGGATATTTCCGGTATTAACCGGCCGGTATACGTAATTCGGGCTTCGCCACTCTAGTACAGGATCCCATCCTTCGGTAATAATGCCTTTGTATCCCATATAATCGGCCCATTGGGCAAGGTCGTTATTGTAGGCCAGCTCGGTATTCCGGAAAACGCGCGGCGTTTGGCCGAATACTTCTTCTATTTTTCGGCGGTGCATATCCACCTGGATTTCAAATTCCGGCCGAGAATAGAAAAAGGCCAAGCTATGATGATATGTTTCACCGACAATTTCAACTTGCCCGGTGCCGACAAGTTCTTGGAATGAACGCAAGGCATCCGGTGCCCACCGTTCCATCTGTTCTATGGCAACCCCCGACATGGATAGGCTCAGCTTGAAACCGGGATTATCGCGGAGCAGCTGTAAAAGCCTGGCATTTGTCGGTAAATAGGATTTTTCAGCGACTTTTTTCATGATTCTTTCGTTGCTGGCCCGGTCATCATACGGCGCATCAAAATAATTGTGATTGACGCCGCTGTCAAAGACCGTGTAATGGCGTACGCGGTACGGCTGGTGGACGTGAAGGTATAGGGTGATTGCTTTGCTCACGCCAACGCCCTCCGCTGGTGTATCTCATACAGCTCGAATATTCTATCGCTCACGTTGCTCCAGGAAAGCTTTTTGTATTCTTCGTCGGCATTTTTAAGCAGTTCGTCGTGCAGGTCCTGTGATCTGGTAACTGCAACTATTTGGTTGGCCATTTCGTCGATATCCCAAAAGTCGACCTTTAGGCAGTTGCGCATAACTTCGCTGACGCCTGATTGTTTGCTGATAAGAGACGGCGTGCCGTAGCCAACGGCTTCGAGCGGCGTCAAACCGAATGGCTCAGATATTGAGGGCATAACGAATAAATCGCCTATCGCAAAAGCATCGCGCCAGCGTTTGCCCCGCTGGAAATTGGTGAAAAGTACATTCTGGCCGATTCCTAGCTCAGCAGAAAGCTCAATGAGCTCATGATACTGCTCACCGCTACCCACGATAAGGAAAAGCGTTTTAGGTTCCTTGGCAATAACTGCCTGGGCGGCCCGGAGCAGATTTGGCAGCCCCTTTTGAACCGTTAGGCGTCCTACATTTACGACAACTTTGTATCCGAATTGCTTCATAAGCTCCAAATATCGGTAAGCATTATCCGGGTCGAGCGGAACGAGTTCCCAAGGATTAATGCTGTTATGAATGACCGTAATCTTGTCTGCCGGGATGCCATAATCCCGGACGATGCTGTTTTTAGTGTGCTGGCTGACGGCCACAACCTGATCAGCCATATGCATTGCCATACCTTCTACTTCTTTGACGAGTGGATTACCATATTGGCTGCCGGCACGGTCGGATTCTACCGAATGAACGTGCAAAATCAGGGGGCAACCCTTCTTTTCCTTGGCGCGCAGGCCGGCCCGGAACGTAAGCCAGTCGTGCGCGTGGATAATATCGATGTCTTTTTCTTCTACGAGGCGCGCGACAGCCTGTTCATATACCCGCTGCTGGTCATGGATAGACAGTTGTTGTTCGGTGCCGTCAACTTTGATATAGCGCTGGCTGTCATATGCGCCGCCAGCCGGCAAAACAGCAGTAACGCCCAGTGGGCTGGCGGCCGTAACCTCCATGAAATCAATGTCGTGATTTGCCTGGTACGGGAGAATGAATTCGATGTCGACGTCTTTTTCAGATAGGGCCTTGCAGAGCTGGTAACATGCAATTCCCAGCCCGCCGCTATTGTGGGGAGGCAACTCCCACCCAAGCATCAGTATTTTCATCACCCTCTTTTTAATTTATGTTCTATTTACTGCTTCCATTATAGAGCTGACGTCTCTATAGCACAAGCATTATGAATTTTTATTTTTATAGTTAGTGTAAGAAAATCGGATTTTATCCTGTTTTTGAAGTCCGGGAGTCGGTCACTTAAGCCTTTTTACCGGCAGGTTGTAGGCGTTTGAGCCGGCGCTGGCCCCATAAAAGCGCAACGCCTCCATACACCAAGCCAGTACCCACGATGCTTACGCGCATCAACAGCGTGCCCGCTACGGCGGTGGCAATTTTAATGTTAGACAGTAACATGATGCCGATAGCGCTCTGTTCGCTGATACCAAGCCCGGCAGGCAGCAAAGAGACAAAGCCGATTATAATTGGGATGACATAAGCCAGAACAGCTTGCGGAATACCGATGTGCCCGCCAACGGCTGCCACCGAAAAGTACGCGATTGCGCTGCCCACGATCTCAACGACGATGGAAATGCCGTACAACAGGGAGAACCAACGCCAGCGTAAAACCTCGCGGTGGCGGTGGCTGAGTTTTTCAAGAGTCTGGTCGTGCACCTCCACAAACGGCAGCTTATTCAATACGCGCCCGGCATTAGCAATTCCGCCTTTGTAAATCGCCACAATTCCCAGGATAACCAGTATTCCCAGGCAAATGAATGGTATGCGAAGCTTACCAAGAAAAAGCGCGCTGATGATCGCGAGCGTGGCCATGGCAGCGCCTTCCAGCAGGCCTTGCATCGTGAACTGGGCGACGGAACGCTTTATGGGAACGCCGGTGTGCCGTTCCAGCTCGCGTGAGCGATACAATTCGCCGCCTGGCAGTATGCTGACAGGCTGGGCACTGATATAGCTGAGTGCCACTACCCGGAAGGGCTGATGAATCTCCATGGCCTTGAGCAAGTACCAAAACCGCACCGTTTTAAGTGAATAGTAGGCAACGCTCAGTAGGAAAAGCGTCAGTAAATACGTGAAGGTGAGATCATCTAGGATATCGCCGACATCGTTCCATGGCGCATAGCCAATAAGAACAATAATCAGCGCTATGCTGATTACAAAAGGCAAAAAGCGGCGAAGCTGCCGCGGTATACGGGGCATAAGCTTTATTTAATCACTTTATCATGCTTCTGGTAGAGAAAGTCTGCGCGGTAAGAATATGGCAGGGGCACGTGGAATCGAACCACGATCTAAGGTTTTGGAGACCTTTATACTAGCCGTTGTACTATGCCCCTTCGTCGACTCCGACGCCGTCCTCGTTTTGCCTTTAGGCAAAAGCTTCGGATTGCGGCTACGAGTCTCCTCTCAGCTTCGCAAACAATCGGAGCGGCAAAGCCGGCTCCTTGGTTTGCTCAGCTAGTTAAACACACACAGTATCATACGAAAAAAATACGGTATTGTCATCTGTTTTTCCTTTTCTTAGACGCCAAAATCTGCTATACCTAGTAGATATGGCGAAAATTGTTCCGGTTAAACCGTTCTTGCTGATGCTCTATGGATTTCCAGGGGCCGGCAAAACATATTTTGCACGTCAGTTTTGCGAAAACGTGCAGGCTGCTCACCTCCAGGCCGACAGAATCCGCAGCGAATTATTCGAGGACCCGCGGTATGACAAGCGCGAAAATGACGTCGTCACGCAGCTGATGAATTACATGACCGAGGAATTTTTAAATGCCGGCGTGAGCGTAGTGTATGACGTAAACGCTATGCGCGCCAAACAACGCTACCTGCTTAAAGAGCTTGCTAAAAAGAACCGCTCCGTGCCGCTTGTTGTCTGGTTTCAAATGGATCAGGATACCGCTTTTGCCCGCAACGTTAAGCGCGACCGCCGCCGGGCCGACGACAAATACGCCGCCAGTTGGGACCGCACAACTTTCGAGAGCGTCATTAGCGGCATGCAAAATCCTACGCATAACGAAAGCTACGTAGTAGTCAGCGGCAAGCACGTTTTCAGTACGCAATTGAGCGCCGTAGTTTGGAAGCTCCGCGACGTGGGCGCGCTTAGTACGGACGATGCCAGCTCCAAGACTATTAAGCCAGGACTTGTTAATCTTATTCCAAAAGGCCCGGGCCGCGTCGATATGTCGCGGCGCAATATCTCGATCCGCTAAAATGGTTGTATAACCATGGCTTTCAAGCAGTTCCAGCTAGATGATAGTACCGTCGTTACCGTTTATAAACGGCGAAGTAACCGTAACCTAAAATTGAGTATTACTCCGAATGGAGAGGTGCGGGTTAGTATACCGCTCTGGGCGCCGTATAAAGCCGGTGTGGAGTTTGCGCGTTCTAAACAATCCTGGATACAAAATAAACGGCCCATTGGCGGCGTATTGCAAGATGGCCAGGCAATTGGTAAGGCGCACCGTCTCAAGTTCGTCGCCGGCCAGGATAGAATAACTACCCGTATCAGGCAAAACGAGGTGGTTGTCGGCTATCCGGATAGCCTGAGTTACGACTCTCCCGAAGTACAGGCAGCGGCCCAAAAAGCTGGTATACGGGCACTTAGGCGCCAGGCTGAAGCACTCTTGCCGCAGCGCCTGGAAGTTTTGGCGTCAAAACATGGGTTAACATTCAAAAGCGTTACGGTAAAGCAAATGAAAGGCCGCTGGGGGAGCTGTGATCACCAGAAGAACATCGTTCTTAACCTTTTTTTGATGCAAATGCCGTGGGACTGTATCGATTACGTCTTATTGCACGAGCTGACCCATACACAGGTGCTGCGTCACGGGCCTGATTTTTGGAAAGTATTAGAGGGCATGCTGCCCGACGCTAAATCATATCGTCGCACCATGCGCTCATACCAGCCAATCTTGCGGAACGAGCCCCAACTTGTGGCATAATAAAGCCATCCATGGCGCTTACGTATAAACCGAAGGACAGTGCGAGCGAGCAGCTGGAGCACCAGCGGCTGACGAGCCTTATAAACAGTATGGCTGACGCCGTTATAGCATTGGATGAACACGCCAAAGTAGTGCTCTACAACGCAGCTGCTCTTAACGTGTTCGATATTAATACCATTAAACCCGGCACGCCACTCGCCAATATTTTCAAGCCGATCGATAAAAATAACCAGCCTTTCGACATCGAAGCGTCCGTAAAAGCAACCAAAGTGCCAACCACCAATCGTGATCTGCGCCTTAGCTACGAGGACGGCAGCACTATCAATTTGTATATAAGTATAGCCCCCGTAAAACTGGGCTACGGTTCAAGCGGCCAGAGCGGTTATGTCATGTTGCTCCGTGACATAACTAGAGAAAAGTCGCTTGAGGAGGAGCGCGACGAATTTATCAGCGTAGTCAGCCACGAACTGCGTACGCCGATAGCCATTTCGGAAGGCAATATTGGTAATGCCGAGTTTATCGCCCAAAAGACCGGTGACTTGACCGCTATACGGCAGGCACTCAAAGAGGCGCATAGCCAAGTTTTGTTTTTAGCTGATATGATCAATGACTTATCGACATTGAGCCGCGCTGAACGCGGTAAACTGCAAGTTGAAATCGAAGCGATCAATGTCCATGACCTCGCAACTGAATTATCCAACAACTATACGCCGCAGGCCAAAGAAAAAGGCCTCGAATTCAAGCTCGACCTCGACCCCAAATTGGAACTGCTTTACTCCAGTAAGCTGTATGTACGTGAGATATTGCAGAATTTTATTACCAACGCGATCAAATACACTGAAAAAGGCAGCGTGACGCTACATGCATCGAGCGATCCGAAGGGAGTACGCTTTGCCGTTGAAGATACAGGCATCGGTATTAGTAAAAGCGACCGGGAACGCGTATATGACAAATTTTTCAGATCAGAGGACTTTCGTACCCGAAAAGCAAATGGCACCGGCCTGGGCCTATATGTGACGTTAAAATTAGCACGCCTCGTTCACGCTGAACTGAGCTTGGATAGCCACCTTAACAAAGGCTCAACCTTCAGCGTATTCTTTCCAAACTTGAAATAATTACTATAAAGTGATATAATACACGACATGAGCGAGTTACTAACGGTAGGCGGCAAGCCGGGATCCGGTAAAACTACTGTCTCGGCAGCAGCAGCCAAGTTAATAGATGGTGCCCGGCATTTTTCTATGGGAGAGCGCTTGCGAGGCATAGCTAACGGAAATATCGCTTCGCGCTATGCCGACGAGTTGGCCAATTCACGGGAGCGTTTAGCGCAACATAAGGCCGTAGGCAGGCCACAACTGCCCGTACTTGTACTTGAGGAGTTCATGGCCGAAGAAGACGGATTAGTTATTGTGGATGGCTTTCCGAGATACCGAAACCGGACTGGCATGTTTTTCGACATGCTGGAAGAGACCGGCCACAAGTTAGTTGCCATGTGCCACATAGACGTATCCAACGAAGTAGCCGATACCAGAATGGCAGGGCGCGGGCAAAGAACAGCGGACGTTACCGAAGATGCCGATTTCCGCCAGCGCCGCATAGAAGACTTTTACAATGAAATGCTACCTGTTATGCAAGAGATAGGTGCTATTGCACCAGTCAGGCACATTGATGGCCACCAGCCGGTAGACATTGTAGCAAGCCAATTGGCTCGCGTAGCTATGGAATTAACAAGCGATTAGTTACTGACGGTTTGGCGCGGAAGCACTGGGGTACTCTGCATGACGGGTATGCATACGTTCCGCCCTTTCCAGATAACTTCGCGGAACTCATATTGCCACATTGAATAATTCAATAAACTGATGTCGTACAGTGGCGCAAATGGCACAGTCCAAACTCCCCGCCACAAAAATTCCCGGTACGTAAGGCGCACGATACTGGCGTATAAGATTGTCAAGAGTATACAGGTAACCGCGCTAATGACGACTGCCGGCCACGCGCCCCGAATAATACTGAGTGCGAGTGCTGCAAAGGGTAATGTAAGCGTCCCTACCTCAGTTAAAAGCGTCAGTGCTACCAATTCTGGGCGCCGATGCAGTTGCGGATAGCGGGTGCGCACAGCCGTGGCCCGCTGCTCGGATAACGGCTTGTCGCTCGTTAGACCGATGGCATCGTTGCTTTGCAGGAATGAATAATTATCCCCGTGATGGGCGCTGTAGCGGGCAAAATATGCTTCGGGCGAGACACTGTTACTTACTGCCGAGAAGCTTCCCGCTGCTTGGAGCTGTGCCGCGGAAATAATCCAGCAGGTGCTAAGGACGGGCGTGCGTCCCCGCCAGCGCCGTGGTATAGCAAGTTCCCACGCGTACCGGGCAGGCTGGATAAATACGGCTTCGAGATTCATGCCTGGCCTCGTATTTTTAGGAATCAGACTGATCATTTGTTTATCCTTAGCAAGCATAGTTTCGACAATGGCCCTTAGGCTGTGCGGGCTGAACCGAGTGTCGACTCCGCAAAATAGCAAAAGTTCGCCGTTTGCTTCCTCTGTCAGCTGTTCATAGGCATAATTTTTCGCGAGCCAGGCCTTAGATGGCGTCTTGCCGGCTATAAAACGCACGCCGCTTTGGGCGAAATCTTTGATAATTCCCGGCGTGCGTTTGTTTTGCGAGCAATCATCGAGTACGATTATTTCTAATTTAGGGTAATCGCTGCTGATAAGAGAAGAGAGGCAAGCCTCCAGGTCGCTGGTTTCATTGCGTGCCGGGACAAGTACGCTAAGCGTTGGAAGGTTTTGCGCAGGTACCTGGCTTGGAACCTGGCTTTGGGTGGTTCGGAGATGGCGCACGGCTGAAAGGAATAAAACCAGTGCCGCCGCCAACTGGAGCAAGACGATTACGTATAGCCATGTATTACTAGTAATAGCCAGCTTATTGCTTAGTATTGTAATCAGAAAGACCACAATTTGAGAGGTGATGAGCCAAACGCTTGTGCGCCTGGTTACTTCCACAAGTTGCTTCGGTTGCAGGCGGTCTTCCAAGATTCTTAGTAGGTTTACGATCCGGTATGCGCTGAGGATAAGCAAGATTCCGGCCCAAAATTGGAAGTGTTGACCGAATAGCAAGCCGCTTACCACGGAGAGGCCCAAAATTGCTGCGCAGGCAATAAACTTGCGTATTTGCCAGAGGCCCGGCATCCAAATAGTTAGTTCTAAAACCGTAATAGCCCCAAGTAGTGAAAGCAAAAGCGTCATTATGTATGTACTATAGCAAAACAAAAGACGGCGCGAATGAGCGTAGTTGCTTTCATGCCAATATCCTGATACCGTAAGTCAATATTAAGGAGTTTTACAAAGTGTCGGAAATAGTAGAGCAAAACGCTTTAAGGTTAAAAATAACAGATGCAGAAGAAAGCGGCAGCCTTCGTGACGAGATGAGTTATGAGACAGCAATGCGCGGCATACAGGACCGGGCACGAACTCTTTGCAGCATGGGAGACAAGTGCTGCCTGAATGTCGTAACCACCGATTTTATCCCCAATGAATCAGCTGTTGTAGTTGTCGGGTGCGATAACCGCGAGTGTCCGAGCCCGCGTGTCGTTGAGGAAACTGCCCTTAATCGTGTGCCAGACCAGGGCCAATCAGTGGAAGTTGCCCCGCTTTTGACGATTTCATAACGAAACACAGAAATATTCAGTGTCCTTATTGACCTCTGTGTATAGGCTATGTTAAGCTTGACACAGATGGCCTACAGAACATGTAGGCTTTTTAATTTGCAGAAAGTCAGGGCAAAATTACACCATGGCGGATACGCCGGCGAAGAAGAGACGGGTCAAAAATCCTGAAACGTTCCGCGAACGGGCGCTTAAGGCTGCAGATAGCGGCAAGAAGCCGAAGCCTGCTAGCCGGTTGAGAAGTGTCGGCAAAAAAGCAACGGCTCCAGTAACGGGTCCCGTGAGGCAGACTGTCTCTAAACTGTATAATTCCGCACCGCTTAAACCTGTGCGGATTGTCCTGAGGTTTCTCGATAAGGTCCTATTTCTGTCCTATTTCAGAAAGAGCTGGCAGGAACTTAAGCTAGTCACCTGGCCGAACTGGAAAGAAAGCCAGCGCCTGACTTTTGCGGTATTAGTTTTTGCCATCGTATTTGGCGCCGCCATCGCCGGCGTCGACTGGGGCCTCGACAAAGTATTTAAGCAAATATTACTAAAGTAAAGGAGTTGAAAGTATGAGCGCAGGCAAACGTTATGACACTTCCAAGCAATGGTATGCCATTCATACTTATAGCGGCTACGAAGAGAAAGTCGCCGAGAGTATCCGCCAGCGGGCGGAATCACTGGACATGAAAGACAAAATCTTTCAGGTTCTGGTGCCTAAAGAAAAAATGATTGAGATTAAGAACGGCAAGCGCCGCGTGGTTGAAAAGCGGATTTTCCAGGGGTATGTGCTGGTCCAGATGAAACTCAGCGAAGATGCCTGGTATATCGTCCGCAATACGCCATCGGTTACCGGTTTTGTTGGTAGCGGTACCGACCCGACTCCGATCGAGCAAGACGAAATTGAAAAAATCCAGAAGCGCATGGGCTTAGAACAGCCCAAGCACAAAATCGACTTTACCGTTGGCGAGGTCGTCAACATCACCGACGGTCCATTCAAGGGCTTTGACGGCTCCATCAACGAGATAGATGCTGCTAAGGGCAAGCTCAAAGTGCTGGTCAATATGTTCGGCCGCGAGACGCCAGTCGAGCTTGACGGATTGCAAGTTAAGCGGGTTTAAAAACGGGTAATCATGGGTGCAGAAGAGCCTCTCGGTGAAAAAGGCCCTAGCTTGAGAGAATGCTTAAGCAGGCAGATAGATGAGTTTGGGCCGGATGTCATTGAACTGATCGGGAATACGTGCCTGATCGAAGGCTGCAAATTAGTCGTGAACGAGAACGGTCTCCCAGAGGGTATTACCCACTGCATGCAGCAACCGCGGGGGATATACTAGACAACAGGGGTGAAATTTGATAGGATTAATCAGTTACGCATTCTAGAAAGTTAAGGATTTATGGCAAAAGAAGTTAAAGCAAATCTAAAAATGAAAATTCGCGGCGGCCAAGCCAGCGCGGCTCCGCCTGTTGGTAGCACGCTCGGCCAGTATGGGGTTAATATGATGGACTTCATCGGGCCGTTCAACGATGCCACTAAAGACATGCAAGGCAAAATGGTTACCGCCCACATCACTATTTATGATGACCGAAGCATGGATTTTCGCGTTGTCGGCGCGCCCACAGATGATCTGATCCGTGAAAAACTTGGCATCCAAAAAGGTTCAGGCAGGCCGAACAGCGAAAAAATCGATAAGAAGCTTACGCAGCAACAGCTAACTGAAATTGCTGAGGCCAAGGCTGGAGATATGAACGCTGAAGATGTCGAATCGATCAAGAAAATGGTGGCCGGGACTGCCCGCAGTATGGGTGTAGAGGTCGAGGATTAATATGTCGTCTCGGCATGAAATCCCCCAGAAAAAACCTGAAGGCGTCTTGGAAAAGGCCCTTAAGGTAAGCTTGCTGGCCATAGCGGCCTTGGTAGGCATAGAAACCATCTCGGGCAACTAGAACGTAATTTGTGGGAGGCCGCAGCCCGGCCGTTTGTACCACGAAAGGAGCAATAAGTTATGAGTATAAAGAACGACCAGAGCGGCGATTTTGCCCGCCCGGAGCCGGCGAACACTTATCCTGCCGGACACATCATGCTTCCCGGTAGTGCCGATATTATGGAGCTGGCCGCAGAGCCAGAAATCGCTAATAGGCAAGACATTGAACGGCACGCAGCACGCGTAGCCTTCCGTCTGCCACCTAGCGAGCGTGACGGGTATATGGAGTCCATAAGAGGCGCATTTCCAGCACCAGGCAATTAAATAAGTTTGTGGGAGGCTTGAAGACCAGCCGCTAGCACCACGAAAGGAGTAAATTATGGCAAAAACTAAGAAGGAACTACAGGATGAGCTGAAGGGCCTTGGCGTTGAGTTTGACGCGAAGGCTAAGATTGCGGATCTGCAGGCATTACTTTCAGAGAACCAACCGGTTGAAAAACCAGAAACTCCAGAGAGTGATGTGACGGAGGCTGCCGTTGACGCCGCCGAACAGGAACAGGAAGTTATCGAAGATAAGCGCTCCGTTGAACCCTCTGAAGGAGTGGCAAAGGCCGGCAAGCGCAGTGGTAAAGCTCTGCGGGAAGCCGCTGAACAACAGGCCAAACAGGAGCGTAAAACTACCGGTGAAAGCACTGAAGCGCCCAAACGGCCGGCAGTTAAGCCGGCTCGTTCACGCTTGGAACGCCGCGCCAAAGGCTACCGTAAGAGTGCAGAGCAAATAGAAAAGGACAAAGCCTATTCGCTCGAAGAGGCAGTAGGATTGGCTAAGAAATCCAGCCATGTTAAATTCGATGCGACCGTAGAAGTGCACGTGAATCTTGGCGTTGATCCACGCCAGGCAGACCAGAATATCCGCGATACGCTTGTACTGCCCGCCGGTACCGGTAAAGCTGTGCGCGTAGCCGTACTCACCGAAGATGCTGCAGGCGCAAAAAGCGCCGGAGCAGATATTGCCGGGGCAGATGACTTATTGGCAGAACTCGATAAAGGAAGCATTAACTTCGATATCTTGATTGCTACGCCGAATCTTATGCCGAAACTTGGCAAGTATGCCCGTACGCTTGGTCCTCGTGGCCTTATGCCGAATCCAAAAAGCGGCACTGTTACTACCGATGTCAATCGGGCGGTCGCAGAAGCAAAAGCCGGCCGGGTTGAATATCGCGTCGACAGCACAGGCATCATTCATGTCGGTGTTGGCAAAGTAAGCTTTGACGAAGCAAAACTGCAAGATAATATCCAAGCACTTATGGCGAGCATCCGGGCTAATAAACCCCAAGGCGTAAAAGGTACATACGTGAAGGCTATTCATGTGACTACAAGCATGGGGCCGTCAATCACAGTTGACGCAAATAGCTTGTAGGTTCGCTTCATTTATGCCGCTTGTGGCATACTGTGTTGCATGGTGATTGTGGGTTTGAGTGGAGGTATAGGCAGCGGCAAAACGACGCTTGCCGACTACCTTGCTGCCTTGCCATACCGTTCTGAACACTGGGAAAGCTGGCAATTGATAGCAGAAGTTGCTACAGCGCTTCGTGCAGGCATGCAGGGGTCCCCGAGCCCTGACAATATAGGTGCCATCACATTGTGGTTGAAGCCGCTTCCCCAGATACTGTCAGCCGTTTGCCATAAATCCACCACGCTTGAACAATTGCATCTATCCGAGGCCGATTTTAATACCGAACCCAAACGCTACGCAAAACTGCTGCAGTATCATGCGCTGATGCAAAGCCGTCCAGAACTGCAAAAGGTAGCCATTACCGCTCAGAACAAGGAGCTCTTCCGACCGTTACTCCAATGGCTCGGCGGATATTTGGCGGCAACATGCGGCGGAGATATATGGTACGGCGAAATTGTGCGCCGGATTCAGCAGCAAAAAGACATTGAAGTGGCTATCATCGGCGGTGTCCGGTTTCCTGCAGATGCCGCGTGCATCACGCAGGCTGGCGGCATAGTCCTAGGAATTATTCGCCCTGACTTGGAATCGAGAGATACAGATGACCCGACCGAGCGCGAACGAAGCGGCGTAAAAACTGATGCGGTGGTTTATAACGATGGAACTTTAGAAGAGCTGCAAAAATTGGCACCTGTGCTTATGCAAGATATTCTCAAGAGTGTATTGCAAAAAGAATACCGTGCCTCAACGATAAAATAAGCGTAAGCAGGTTTTAGACACCTTTTTGCGTAAAAATCACATTATTATTCTACTTGCCTTATTAACCTCGGCTAGACTACAATTAAGACAAATACCTTGGAGGACAATTTGGGGGTTTACAGTAACATACAAATCCGGCAGGCTATTGACGAAAATCACATCGTTTGCCATCCGTTTAATCCGAAACACGTCGCCCACGCCAGTCTCGATGTGACCTTAGGATTCTACTATTACCGCATAGAAAAAATGAATGAGCGGACTATTTATAATCCGTTTGACCGCGAAGACGTGGAGCGTTATTTTGACGGCCCGCATAAGGCCTTACCGCACGGCGAATGGTGCGCCTTGAATGGGTTTAAACCGTTCAATAATATCCCGCTTGACCACCCGGTCATCAGTTTGAAGCCGCGCGAGCGTATTCTGGCCCATACGCACGAGTTTTTCGGTATCCGACCGCCTGGTGCTTGCGAAGTCCGTTCGCGTTCCAGCTGGGGCCGGAACGGCATTGCCGTCTGTTTCGATGCCGGCTGGATTGACCCGGGATACATTAACCGGCTTACACTCGAAATCTATAACCTGAATGAGCGCGAGACCGTATTGCTGCCCGTCGGCGAGCGCACAGCCCAAATCATTTTTCATGAGACGGGCGAGGTGGAGGGTGATTACGGTAAGGGACGCGACCAGGGTTTCAGCGGAAAATACCAGCAGGGTACGGACTTGGAAACCATTATCAAAACATGGTCGCCCGACTTAATGTTGCCTAAGGCATACCAGGATACGCGCTCATTGCCGAGCAAAATCGAAGGGCTTTCTTATGACTAGGGGAAAGTACATAGTTATCGAAGGTGCGGAAGGCGTTGGCAAAACAACTCAAATTGAAGAGTTGGCGCGCCGACTGCGGGCGGCAGGCTTGCCGGTGCGAACGCTCCGCGAACCCGATAGCCAGAGCGATCTCACGGCCCGCGCCATACGCCAGCTTACGCAAGACCCCCATTATCCTATGAACACGAGAACAGAAGTCTTACTGTATAATGCGGCCCGTTCCCAGAGTCTCCAAGTTATCAAAAACAGTGTCGAGCACGGAGTGATTTGCCTAGTAGACCGAAATTATCTCACCACGCTTGCTATCCAGTACTACGGCCGAGGCGACGTGCCAGATTACGATACGATTAATGGCATCATCCGGTTCGCCGTTGCCGGGGTCGAGCCGGATCTCTGTATTGTGCTCGATGCGCCGGTTGCGGTGCTTCGCGAACGGCTTGGTTCCCGGCGGAGCGGCGAGCGTTTTGATAATCTCGACAGCGCTTTTTTGGAGCGAGTACGCGCCGGCTATCTATGGGAAGCTAAACAGCGGAATATGCCAGTAGTGTTTGCCACCCAGGACGAATCCACGCTAGCTGACGAAATCTGGCAACTAGTAACAAGAGAGCTTTCTATTCGCAAAGAGTCTAAGGCCAGCCTAGCTGCGCCGCCTGCATCCGTTAAAGAAGTCATAAAGGACAAGGCACTGCCAGCTCGTAGCAAACTGCCAGCTCGTAGCAATACGCCAGAATCATTATCGGATGAGGAAGAGAACTTGCCACTTATCGAAAAAGACGAAAACGGTGTCTTCCACGTTACGGAAGCCGGCAAGAAATATTTAGACGGTGCGGTAACCAATCCTGAAGGAAACGTATATGCTTTTACGGAAAAGCTGAGCGCCGTGACTATTGCAGCCGCCATGGCGCGTTTGAGCCGGCGTGGCGACGATATGCGTATCACCATCTTGGACGAATTCGCTAATAAGGTAGATAAAGACGAAAAACTCTTACAGCGTGTCATTACGGCTTACGGCGATGATTCAGTCCAGCAACTAGCGGGTCTGCATATTGTCGTGGAGAATGCCTCTAACTTGCTTACGAAAAAGTTAGAATGGGGGCGTTTGGCTTCCTATCTTGAGCAGTCTACCCGCTACATCTACTTCGACCAAAAAGACAAAGACGGCAAATACCGTTATTTCGTACCGGAGTATCTCGAAAGCGGCGTTAAGGAACAGTATTGCGCCATCATGGATGAAATTTTCACTATCTACTCCAAAATGGTTCGCGAAGTTACCAAGTATGTGCGTGAACATTCGTCCGTGCCAGAAGCGGAACAGGATGGGGCGTGGAAAGGCGCCACCAGAGCCCAGGCTTGTGATGCTGCCCGCCCAGTACTTCCGGTTGCAACTAAGTCCACGGTAGGTATTTATGCTTCAGGGCAGGCAATAGAGAGTATTATCATGCATCTTTTGACTGATGATTTACCGGAAGCCGACGCTGTTGGCAGGCAAATTCTGGTCGAGGCGCGCAAAGTCTTAAAATCGTTCTTGGAGCGCGTCGATGTAGATGACCGCGGCATCGCCGCTATGGGCTACCGGGCTTTTACTAAAGAGAACTTTAAGGAAGTCACGAAATCTAAACTGAAAAAGACGGTCAGCGAAGACTATGATGAGCCAGTTAAACTCGTTGATTACTGGCCCAAAAATGAAATGTTACTCCTTAAGGAAATGATATATGAAACAAGCCATCTTTCGCTGGATGAAATAGAAGATGAAGTTAACTCCTGGCCGTATCAGGACAAACTCGACGTATTTAATGCGTACATGGGCGAGCGTTTCAACCGCCGGCACCGTCCGGGCCGCGCGCTTGAGAAAGCCCACTATAGTTGGGATATTATTTGTGATTACGGCATCTTCCGGGATTTGCACCGCCACCGGATGGTAGACGACATGGCTTGGCAGCAATTAACACCCCGCTATGGCTATGAAGTTCCCGAACTTATCGAAGAAGCCGGCCAGACGGACAATTTTGAGAGATGTTTTGAGCTCAGCCTTAAGTTGTACAGCCTTTTGCAGGAGCACAATTATCCGAATGAGGCCCAGTATGCCACGCTGCTTGGCCATAAAATGCGCTGGAAGGTTACCTACAACGCGCGCGAGGCGTTCCATTTGCACGAGCTTCGCACCAGCCCGCAAGGACACCCGGGCTATCGCAAGCTTGTCATGCAAATGCATCAGAAACTCGCCGAGGTTCATCCGCTTCTGGCCGAAGCCATGAAATTCGTCAATACCGCTGAAGACCCCGAGCTAACCCGTCTGGCAGCCGAGCGCTACACGCAGACGAAGCTCGAAAAACTCGATAAGAAGCAAAAACCGAGCAAGAAAACCTAAAACTTAACCGGATCCCCAGTCTGTAATAAAGGTTTAAGTTTATCGAGCTTACTCTCGATTAGTTTATTGCGGCCGCCGCGGCGCATACGCGCGTAAAAGCCCGCTGTTTTGTAGCGTTTCAAAGCCTCTTCAACCGTTCTTTTGCTGCCGAAAGTCTTGCCAGCGTCTCTGTAGCAATCGCCAA
Organism: Saccharimonadales bacterium (SeqCode); assembly: GCA_035546975.1. Lineage (GTDB taxonomy): Bacteria > Patescibacteriota > Saccharimonadia > Saccharimonadales > UBA4665 > JARIHC01. The sequence goes on along the minus strand of DASZVS010000014.1, from coordinate 72,526 downwards.
ACACAACATTTGCCGAAGCGTTGGTCTCGGGTAAAATTTCCTCGTAAGACCGTATGAGCCTTTCGAGGTCGCGTACTGACACGCCCAGTTTGCCTGCCACCGCCTGGCGGGCAAAGTAGCGCACAACGCGCGGGAAATCCCGAAGTTCGGTGTTGTAATGCGGCCTGGTCTCGTACTGCGGCGTTCTGACACGCAATTGCTCCAAGCTGGCTCTTATCTGCTCAAATTCTGAATAGTGGATGCCCCGCCTGAACTCGTTATAGTTTATTAGGGCGTCGCGCGCGTAGTCGGCTTCCATGACGGCGACGCTCGGCGTAGAGCGCAGCCATATGTCGGTATACCAGGTGCGTTCCGTAGCTTTTACTGCGCGGTCGATTCGCTCACCAGGCATAGCCTGTTCAACCAAGCGCAGATGGACTGTTCCCGCTAAAATTCCCGAGATATTGCCGTTTCGAACGGCGTCACAAAGATTATCATCGAATAAGTATCGTAGATCAGGCGTATCATCTTCGCTGGCAGTAATACCAGGCAAGTCACTGCTCAAGAAGTATATGCCTGAGTGCGTGAGTGCTCCAGTATTAAAAAGGTGGTCATGAGCGAACCCCACGTAGTGGTTTGAATCCGGCGCTCTGCTTGCCATTGCTCTATGTGTTCGCATCCCAAACTCGTAACAATTACCGAGGCTAGGATGCTCGTCAATCCCAAACTCTGGGTCGAAGGTTAGACCTTGCCGTACTTCTGCCACGACGTGATCTAGCTGCTCCGTGGTTCGTTGTCCATTCATATGAAAATAAAAAAGGCTCCCTCTGTCGTGGAGCCGTCTTTCGATTATTTGTAGTCGTAAAGTCGCGGCTCCAGGAGTTACCTAAGCAATCACAATGAGCGCGTTCTGGCGAACGAGCGAAGCGTGCTTAACTCCTTGGTTCCATGTCTTCACAACGCCAGACAATATAGCCCAACATACTATGAGTTGTCAAGGCGTCCCGGTTCAAAATACTTGCTAATAACAGATGATTTTGTTACAATTTACCGTACGTTGCCAAAGACAGCGACGGATCCTGTATAAGGGTCTTAAGAATGTCGCCGAGGTAGTAAACATCTCTTTGATCGTTTATGACGTCTTTGGTCCAAGCCAAAGGCGTTTTTATATGGCAACAACAAGATGTGCTCGGTCGATAGCGCACCTTCAATAACCAGCGTAATTTGGAGAAATTACATGGCACTTACAAAAGATCAGAAAAAAGAAGTTGTCGATGAGGTTGCTGAACTTCTCAGTTCCTCCAAGCTGACTGTGGTTGCTAAGTACGAGGGCACGGGAGTGAAGGCATTGCAAGGCCTTCGCCGTGATGCACGAGCAAATGGCACCAAGGTCAAAGTAGCTAAAAACCGGTTGGTTAAGCAAGCTTTGCAGTCAGTCGACACTCTGAAGGATACCGATACTTCTGCGCTTGAGGGCATGCTACTGTATGCATTCAACAGCGAAGACGAAGTTGCCCCGGCTCAAAGCCTGAACACTTTTGCCAAGAAAAACCCGACGCTTGAGTTTGTCGGCGCCATTACGGCGGAAGGCAATTTTATTCCCGCCGACGAGGTTAAGCAACTTGCCAGCTTGCCGAGCAAAGAACAGCTCAGAGCGATGCTGGTCGGTACTATTGGCGCGCCGCTCAGCGGTTTTGCGAATGTGCTTTCCGGGAATGTCCGCGGAGTACTAAACGTCCTGAACGCACGGGCGGAGAATATCGGTTAATTACAGTTTAATAAAGGAGAATTTCATGGCAGAAGAAGCAACAAAGCCAGAAGAAGTGAAAGAGGAAGCTCCTGCGGCTGCAGAAGCTAAAGAAGAGCCTAAAGCTGCAGAGAAGCCTGCAGAAAAGAAGAAAGACGAAAAAGTCGAAGTACCTAAAGAATTTGAAAAACTCGTTGGCGAGCTGGACAAAATGTCTGCACTCGAAATCAGCAAGTTCGTTAAATTCCTCGAAGAGTACTGGGGCGTAAGCGCTGCTGCTCCGGCTGCAGCCGTAGCCGTTGCCCCTGCTGGCGGTGATGAAGGCGGCGCAGCTGCCGAAGAGAAGAGCGAATACGACGTTATTTTGAAGGACGCCGGCGCTCAAAAGGTAGCCGTTATTAAGGCCGTTAAGGATATTACCAACCTCGGTCTGGGCGAAGCCAAAGCTATCGTCGACGGTGCACCAAAGCCTGTCCTTGAGAAGGCTAAGAAAGACGACGCTGAGAGCGCCAAAAAGGCCCTCGAAGACGCCGGCGCCACTGTAGAGTTGGCTTAAATTCCTAGCTTTTCCTGGATATTCCCGGTTTTGCCTGCAAATTGGCAAAGCCGGGAGCAGGAACCTAAACGCCAGTATGATTAATAGATAGTATGGTATAGACCAATATGAGCCTCCGCTCCGTAGAAATTAATTCGCCGCCCCTTATAAATCTCGGAGAGCTGCCCAGCAGAACCGTGGATGATATTCAAAGCCTGGCAGACGAGGTAGCGATACACCCTGGGTACTCGGAAGCGGGAAGGGCCAGCAGGAGAGTAGAGTTTACTGCCGGAGAAGAGAATGCTACCGATTTACACGTTTTGGCTGCCGAGTTAGGGCATGAGTATATTGGCATTGAACCAGGCCCTGGGTCAGTAGCGCTTATATCGACGGTGACGAATGCAGAGCTTTTCCGTACCCACACCCAGAACCAAAAGGCTGCCTGTAATTGGCATCAGGATTTTGTCCTTACTGACCGCGGATTTTATCACATACCAGAAGAGGTGACCCGTTTGATCCTGCCTATGCAGGCTGGCCCTTTCTACGCAGAAGGGCAGATGGCTATAGCGAGAGCCTTTGAACTCCCTGAGGTAGAGCCGCCTACTCCCATTGACCGTGAAAAAGCTCTTAAGATGGCGCCATCCGTAATCGGAGCCGATGGCGTGCTGATAAAGTCGGAAAAGCAACCAACAGGCGGAAAGGTAACCGAAGCAAAGCCCAATTGCGCTTACATAGTCCCCCGTGACAGTATCCATAAAACGAACCCCCGCGTCCCTCAAGGGCGTATATTCTTCCAACTTGATACTGTAGACATGTAATTTATCCACAAGAAGCTAACACTTTTTGACTTGTTTGCCCTAACATGATAGTTTTAGGGGGAAAGTGTACCTAGAATAAACACTTCAGATAGAGAGACAGACACCATGCCAGACGTACCAGATAAACAAGTCAAGCGCCTCCGGGCACTGATTCAAGAAGCCGAGACCTCTTTGGCCGCGGCTACTGAGTTGTTGATCAGTATTGTGGGCGACGATGGCAAGGTGGCTCCGATTGCCCGCGAAGAAACGCTTGGCAAAGTGATTGAAGGTGTATTCGACGGCCAGAACATGGTCGGCTCTGATGGTAAGACGTATCCTGTGCCGGCTAACTATGCCAGCAAATCCAAGCTCGTCCAAGGGGATATCCTCAAGCTCACTATCGCCGAAGACGGCGCATTTCTGTACAAGCAAATTGGCCCTGTGCCACGTAAGCAGGTGGTTGGCACGCTGTTGCTCGAAAATGGACATTATTTCGTTGATGTGAACAGTAAGAAGTTACGCGTACTACTTGCTAGTGTCACATACTTCAAGGCCAAGCCAGGCGATCAGGTAAGCGTAAATATCCCTGAAGACGACTCCGCAGCCGAGTGGGCAGCTCTCGAAGCTGCATTATAGGCTATGAATAAGAAGTACACAGGGGTCGCAATCCTTGTGGCGGCCGCTCTTGTGGCTTTGGTTGTATTACTGCATTTCGTGCCAGTGAGTACTTTTAAGATTCAAACCCGCGTCTGCGAGGATATCACGAGTGCCCCTATGCATTACCGCGTCATTTCAGGCCAGCGGAGCGATTTCAACTTTGATAAGCAACGGCTAAGCGAGCGTTGCCCGGAAACGATGTTCTCATGCCAGGACCCAGCAGATTGCGGGAATCCTAGAGACATAACGCTTGAACTCTTTGTGTTTTAGACAACTCATACGGACTTGGTTGCTAAAAGAGGGTATAATTAATAGTCTATGGGGCAGGCGTTATATAGAAAACACAGACCAAAAAAGCTAGCCGATGTCGTAGGGCAGGAACATGTCACGAAGACGCTTAGCGAGGCGCTCAAGCAGGGGCGGATTAGCCATGCCTATTTGTTTACCGGGCCTCGCGGCGTGGGTAAAACGTCTATCGCGCGCATTCTGGCCCACGAGATTAACGGTTTACCATATGATGACGATAGCGCCCATCTGGACATTATTGAAATTGACGCTGCCAGTAACCGGCGGATAGATGAAATCCGCGACCTCCGCGACAAAGTGTTCATCGCCCCCACAAGCGCGAAATATAAAGTGTATATCATCGATGAAGTGCATATGTTAACGCGCGAAGCCTTCAATGCGCTGCTTAAGACGCTTGAGGAGCCTCCGGAGCACGCTGTCTTTATTCTTGCTACTACTGATGCCCATAAACTCCCGGAAACGATTATTAGCCGCACGCAGCGCTTTAACTTCAAACCGGGCAAACAAGATAAAATGATAGATTTTCTTGGCGCCTTAGCCAAAAAGGAAGGCATCAAGATTAGTCCTGAAGCTTTGGAACTGCTTGCCGAGCATGGCGAGGGCAGCTTCCGTGATAGCGTAAGCTTGCTTGACCAGGCCAGCAGCCACGGCAAGGCGGTGGACGTTGTGGACGTCCAGGAGCTATTGGGCATACCGCCGAAGGATGCACTGGAAAAACTGCTTGAATCCGTGGCCAGTGGCGCCGATCCGGCACAAATCATGCAAGCGCTCACCGCTCTTTACCAACAGGGTTATCAAGCAAGCATGATAGCAAAGCAGTTAGGAAGTATAATTCGTGAAGGCCTTATAAAGCAGTCATCTTCGTTCAGCGCTTCAGCGGCATTTGAGCTCATGAAGAAGCTGTTAGAAGTCCCGTTGTCGCATGATCCTGAGCGTTTATTGGAAATTACGTTATTGGCAGCGGCGGCTCCGGTAGCTTCTGCCGTAGACGCAGGGCCTGCACCTGCCAAGGAAACACTTCCAGAAGCACCGCACGCCTCTGGCTTCACTCCCAAAAACAAATCCGTAAAGCCTGCGCCGCCGGAAGCTGACAAGCCAGTACCTAAAAAAAAGTCTGACGCCAAGGAACCTACAGCCGCTACTATTCCAGAAGCTAAACCTGCGGAGAATGCAGGCATACAATCAGTGCAGCTAGATGAAGATACCTGGCAAAACGTCCTTGCCGACTTAAAACAGAAACATAATACGCTTTATAGCCTGGTACGTATGGCGGAGCCGGAATTTAATGAAGAAGGCGTTATTTTGAAGTTTGCCTTCGCTTTTCATCAAAAACGCCTGAGCGAAACGGCTAACCGCCAACGCCTACTTGACATTATCCAGGCCTTAACCGGAGGCACCGTGCATATTGAGTGCGTATTGGATGAATCCGCTAAACCGCCCGTCCAGAAGCCCGCCAAAGCAGAGCAACCGGAAGAGTTATCAGCCATAAGCAATATATTTGGCGGGGGCGAGCTGCTAGAATCATAAGGCATAAGGGAAAACATGGAGCCAACTGCAGTTACTGAGCCGCCCCAGAATAGCGAAGCCGAAGCCAGCTTGCTCGGCGCTCTGCTCATTGATAGCGATGCTATCGTAAAGGTCGCTGATAATATCAGTGCAGAAGATTTTTTCGAAGCCCGCCATAAGCGCATCTATGAAGCTATCAGCCAGTTGTATGAACAACACGAAGCGATCGATGTTTTGACGCTGACCGACAGATTGCGGAGTAACGGGCATTTGGAAAGCGTTGGCGGGCCGTCATATTTAACGGAACTGACTAATTTTGTGCCTACCGCGGCACACGTTGAGCAGTATGCCGATATCGTGGCTCAAAAAGCGCTCAGGCGGCGCCTAATCACTGCTTCGCGCGATATTGTTAATCTTGGTTATGACGAATCAAAACAGCTGCGAGAGCTCATCGAGGAAGCCGAAACCCGTTTGTTCGAAGTCAGCCAGACACACATTAAGCAAAATATCATTAGCCTTGAAGCTATTTTAGCCGAAAGTTTCGATAGGCTCGATGATTTGCACAAGGACAAACAAAAAATCCGCGGCATACCGACGGGGTTTAAAGACGTCGACGATAAGCTGGCCGGTTTCCAGCGCTCAGATCTCATCATTCTTGCCGCCCGCCCTTCGATGGGGAAAACGGCGCTAGCGCTTAATTTCGCGCATAATGTGGCGGTTCAGTCCAAAGAGCCGGTGCTCATCTTTAGTTTGGAAATGAGTAAAGAGCAGCTGGTTGACCGGCTGCTGTCTATGGAATCCGGCGTTGATGCCTGGGCTCTCCGAACCGGTAATTTGACTGATGCCGACTTTGAAAAAATCGGCCAGGCCATGGGAACCTTAAGCGAAGCACCGATATTTATTGATGATACCCCAGGCATTACCGTCAGCGACTTACGCACCAAGGCCCGCCGCGAGGCGCATCAGCGGCCGTTAGGGTTGATTATTGTCGATTATTTGCAGCTTATGAGTGGCGGCAGCCGGTTTGGCAACGATTTTAACCGCGTGCAGGAAATATCAGAAATTTCCCGGGGGCTAAAAGGTATCGCCCGCGAGCTGAACGTGCCGGTGCTAGCGCTCAGCCAGCTAAGCCGCTCCGTTGAAAACCGGAGCCCGCAAATTCCCCAATTGGCTGATCTTCGCGAATCCGGCTCTATCGAGCAAGACGCCGATGTTGTAGCCTTTATTTACCGTGAGGATTATTACAATCCAGAGACTGACCGGAAACGACTGGCCGACATTCTCATAAAGAAACACCGCAACGGGCCTACAGGCGGCATTGAACTGTATTTTGATAATGAAAAACAACGCTTCCGCTCCGTGGAAACCCGCCAGCAGGATCCTTTTAAGAGTTAAGGCTGGCCATAGGGTATATGATGCAATCGCGCTATAATCTAGCTACATGGCAAAAGTGAGACATTTCTTTAAAGATCCGGTGCGCATTGCTATCATCGTGGCCGTAACGGCAGCTTTAGCGTTTCTTTTACTGTACCGGCTCGGTTCGCTGGCAAAAGGCGCAAGCCTGGCGGAAGTACACGCTGCAATTTCACCGGTGGGCTGGCACGGGATTTATCACGATGCTCTGTATCTTCCGATTAAACTCGTGCGTTCCGTAGACTTTTTCATCTTCAGGCAGCACGGCCAAGCGCTAACGCGGCTTCCAAGCGTGTTCTTTGGCCTATTGGCGTTAGGCAGTTTCACGTGGCTCGTAAAATTGTGGTATGGCAACCGCGTGGCGGTTATGTCAGGCATTTTGTTTGCCTGCAGCGCTTGGTTTTTGCATGTTTCTAGAATTGCCACCTTCGACGTGTTATACCTTTGGGCCTTGCCCTCACTATTGCTTGGCAATACACTGCTGCAGCGCTATTCCAAAAGGGTCTCTGTATACTACGCCAACGTTATCTTGTGGGGTTTATTGTTGTATATCCCCGGCATAATTTGGATCTTAGTGATAAATGGTTTTCTGCAGCGGAGCGCCATTGCCAAAGGTTGGCGGAATTTGGGCCGTTGGTGGCAACGAGCCCTATTGATATTGCTTGGGCTTGTGTGGCTGCCGCTCCTCATTGCTAATCTTGTGCAGGCGCACGTATGGAAATCGTGGATTGGCTTGCCGGCCCATCTGGCATCACCCTTCATGCTTATAAAACATTTCATCGGCGTCTTCGTGCACCTTTTTATTCGCGGGCCAGAATATCCTCAAATCTGGTTAGGCCGTGCTCCGGTATTGGACATTTTCACACTGGCCTTATGCGTGATAGGTATATTTTTCTATGCCCGGCATATTGAAGTAGCCCGGGCGCGGACACTGTTTATATTCTCTCTTGTGAGCGCGGTTCTGATTGCGCTCGAGGGACCAGTCGGCTTCAGCCTGCTCGTTCCGCTAGCCTACATATTTGCCGCTACCGGTCTGGCATACCTGCTTCGCGAATGGTTGCATGTCTTTCCGGTTAATCCGCTTGCCAGGAACCTCGGCATTGGCTTAATTTGTGTAGCTATCGCGCTCAGCTGCGTATATAATTTGCGGGCTTATTTCATTGCCTGGCCGAATGCAGCGATGACCAAGACGGTCTTCCGCTATCACATCTAGCAATGTATACTTTAGATTAAGAGAGGAGAGTGAACACATGAGCCGATTTGACCAGGCAAAAATGTTAATGCAAGTCCGGAAAGTCCAGAAAGAGCTGCAGAAGCAGGTTATTACCGTAGAAAAAGGTGATGGAGCTGTCCGGGTTGAGATTAACGGAGAGCAGAAAATTAAGAAAGTCCACATCGATCCCGACCAAGTTGACCTTGATGACATTGAGCAACTGGAACATTGGATAGAAGAGGCCGTAAAAGACGCGATCAGCGAAAGCCAACGGATTGCCGCCGAAAAAATGCAACCAATGATGGGTGCGCTCGGCAATCTGGGACTCTAAGTACTCTTCGAACGATGAGTAGTGTGTTGCCACCGGCTCTGCAGGACGTTATAGACGCTTTCGGTTTGTTGCCAGGCGTCGGGCCTCGTACGGCCGAACGCTATGCGTATTATTTGTTACGCCACGGCCAGGACGATCCGCAAAAAATCGCGGCAGCTCTTGAGGCATTAACAGGAGGTATAGGTTATTGTGAAAAAACCTTTGCCTTGGTGCCTGCCGGGCAAAAATTGTCTGATTTATATACTGATCCCCGGCGTGATAAAAAACTAATAGCTGTCGTAGCTGAGCCGTTTGATCTAGTGGCATTGGAAAAAACCGGCCAGTTCAGGGGGACCTACCATGTGCTTGGCGGCCTGGTTTCCCCGATAGACAATATAACTCCGGAACAGCTGCATATTCAGGAGTTAGTACAGCGAATTGATGATGACGGCGTAGAAGAAGTAATCCTTGCCACGAATGCTAGCGTGGAAGGTGAATCGACGGCGCTATACATCCAGCAGCAAATTGGCGACCGCAAGGTAAAAGTGACCCGTTTGGCCCGCGGATTGCCGATAGGCGTCGATCTTGAGTATGCCGATCAAATCACGCTCGGACGCGCTCTGGAAGGCCGGCAGGCGTTATGAACTATGCTTATTGCCCTCAGTGCGGCAAAAAAGGTTCCGTCGTAGAAGAGAACCAAACTCATTCGCGCTGCAGCAACTGCGGCACAGACTTTTGGAACAATCCCCGGGCAGCTATGTCGGTGTTATTTATTAACGACAAGGGTGAATTGTTGTTTGGCAAACGTGCTTTTGAGCCGGAGAAAGGGAAGTATGACTTTCCAGGCGGCTTCGTGGAGTACAATGAAGATCTTTTCGATGCCGCAGTACGCGAAGTTGAGGAGGAAACCGGTATTCTTATAGACAAGCGTGATTTAGAGCTAATAACAACGTATACGCTTGAGTACATGCCGGGCGTCTCAGCCATCGACCTCATTCTAGTCGCCAAGAAATGGGAAGGCCGATTCAAAGCCTCGGACGATGTTGCCGAACTTGAGTGGAAGCCGCTTTCATTTATCTATGACGAGGCCTTCCGTCCGGCCTATCCAGGTCTTGAGGCAAAAATTTCCCGCTATCTGCCGTCGTAATCTATACTTGAACTATGCAATACCCTGAAGCCCAACAAATTAGCGATATTGTGGCCGCCGCCCCAAAAATCGTTATTATCCAAGCGGATAATCCTGATGGCGATAGTTTGGGCAGCGCTTTGGCGCTTGAACATATCCTTGGCGAAATGGGCAAAGAACCATATCTGTACTGCGCTGTCGATATGCCTACCTACCTTAGGTATATGCAAGGTTGGGACCGGGTGCAGCGGGAGCTGCCGAAACAATTCGATGCCAGTATTATTGTAGACGCCTCGACAATGACATTGTTTGAACGGTTGGAGCAATCTGGTGAAAAAGCCTGGTTGGCGGCGAAGCCCTGTGTCGTACTCGACCACCACGAAACTGTAGATAACCTTATTCCATTCGCTACCATTACCATTAATGACTCAAAACGGGCTTCTGCCGGCGAGCTCATTTATTACCTTGCAAAACAGCTCAAGTGGCCGCTTTCTGTTCAAGCTCAAGAATGCTTAATGACCTCTATTCTCGGGGATACGCAGGGCTTAACAAACCAATTAGCATCGTCCGGCACTTACAGGATTATGGCCGAGTTCGTGGATGCTGGCGTTAACCGGCCGGCACTTGAGGAACTCAGGCGGGAATACGGCAAAATGCCGCCGGAGATCTATAAGTATAAGGCTGATCTGATACAGCGCACTCATTTCGAAAATGACGGCGCCATAGCTTGGGTTTCAGTGCCCCAGAAAGAAATCAATCAGTACAGTCCACTTTATAACCCTGCTCCGCTTATACAGAACGACATGCTGCAGACCTCTGGTGTTCGTATTGCCATCGTTTTTAAGGCATACGACGATGGGCGTGTCACAGCAGCCATTAGAACTGCTTCAGACTCGCCAGTGGCGGCCCAGCTGGCAGAAAAGTTTGGCGGTGGCGGGCACGCAAATGCCAGCGGCTTCAAAGTCACTGACGGACGCAGTTTGGAACAGGTAAAAACTGGAGCGCTTTCATATGCAGCCGAATTACTTGCTACACTAGATAAAACCGATGAAACTATACAACACGCTTACAAGACAGATTGAGGAAATACAGCCGCAACAACCGCCGGTAGTTACGGTATATACCTGCGGCCCAACTGTATACGATTACGCCCATATCGGGCACTGGTTTACATATGTCCGCATGGACACACTTATTAGAACCTTAAAAGCCACCGGGTTAAATCCGACATGGGTCATGAATATCACTGATGTAGGCCATTTGGTAAGCGATGCGGATGAGGGGGAGGATAAGCTTGAAAAAGGGGCTCGACGCGAAGGAAAAACAGCTTGGGAAATCGCTGAATTTTATACCGAAGATTTTCTGGCGGGTATGCAGACTTTGCACATTTTACGGCCAGACCATGTCGTTAAAGCCACTGATCACATTAAGGAACAAATAGCTTTGATCCAGAAGCTGGAAATGAAAGGATACACATACATAATTGATGACGGTGTATACTATGACACGTCAAAATTTGAAGGCTATGGACGTTTCGCGCAACTGGACCTCGACGAACAGCAAGCCTCTGGCCGGGTAGCTCCGAACCCGCAAAAGCGCCAAGCTTCTGACTTTGCCCTATGGAAATTTTCTCCTCCTGATAAAAAGCGTGACATGGAATGGGATAGCCCCTGGGGCCTAGGATTTCCCGGTTGGCATATCGAATGTTCCGCTATGAGCATGAAGTACCTTGGCGATACGCTTGATATCCATACGGGCGGTATTGACCATGTACCGGTGCACCACACCAATGAGATTGCCCAGAGTGAGGCCGCTACCGGTAAGCGCTTTGCGAACTACTGGATGCACACGAACCATGTTATGGTTGATGGCCAGAAAATATCTAAAAGCCTTGGCAATGGCATCACGCTGCAAGACATTACTAAACGGGGCATTCCTCCGGAGGCTATCCGCCTGCACATCCTCGAATCCCATTACCGTAGCCAGTCGAGATTTAGTTGGGAGAGCCTGGAAGCGGCCACAAACCGCCTGCGTGACTTTAAAGCCATGGCTGCATTGCGCTGGCAGCCCCGGGCCGTTACTTATGATACTGGTACTATTGCCCTTGAAGATGTCGTAGGGCAAGTTAAGGCGTTGCTTGAGAATGATCTGGATACGCCCCAGGCGTTGGCGTTTTTAAGTGAGGCTTGCGCTCAAATATTGGCTGTCTTAGTTGAAGAGAATATGACAGACCACCTGGAGACAATGATACGGGGCTTAGATGAGCTTCTCGGTCTCAATCTCGGTACTGTGCAGGATATAACTGATGCTCAGAAAGCATTGATACAAAAACGCGCCGAAGCCCGTGAAAAAGGTGATTGGGCGAGCTCTGATACAATTCGCGATGAACTTGAAAACCAGGGCGTCGGTTTGCGTGATACGCCTGAGGGCACTATTTGGTTTCCGTTGTAACGCGCTCGAATTGAGGCGTATCAATAATACCCTTAAATCGCAGGTATTCTAAAACGGCAATACGGATACAACCCGCAACCGGTATAGCTACAAGGCCGCCGAACAGTCCGCCGAAACTAACGCCGATTACCAGCGCAGCAAACACCAAAAGGGGAGACATATTGGTTGTATTTGCCTGAATTCGCGGCTGGATGAGATAATTCTCAATCTGTTGGTACAGAATGTAATACGCCAAAATGATGACTGCAGCGCTTGTAGAATGAAGCAATGCCACCGCCGTAACTATAATAGCGCCGATAGTATGGCCCACCATTGGGATCAGGCCGCAAACAAATATAATCACGACGAGAGCCGCAGGATAGCTGATATGCAGTAAAAGCACGGCAGGCACAATAAACAGCGAAGCAAGAGCTGCCAAAAATACCTGGCCGTTTACATACCCCTTTATCACCCCATACATATCTTGTGATAACCGGTCAGCCATATTGTGATGGGTGTCCGGTATGGAATCCCGGAAGAATTTGAGCCAGCGCGGTCCTTCTACGAGCATCATAAAGGTTAACACCAGGATAGTGAGGAGCGAGAAGACACTGCTGCCAACTTTGGAAACGGTAGAGAAAGCTGATCCGCCGACGTGTTTTAAGCGTTCGGATAGCTGGCTGGATACGTCATCAACCTGGCTTTGTAAATGGTAGCGGCGTATGAACTTACCAGTAGCACTGTCTTGGCCGCGGAAATCTTTTACGAGATTTGGCACCGCATTTACGAAACTATCGGTTTGCTTAACCAGCGGCGGGGCGAAACTTGCAATGAAAGCACCAATCAGGATGACGACTACCAAAAAAGAAAGCGTCGTAGCTACAGATCTGCTTCCCCTGACTTTGCCGGGGAGGTGGCGGCTCAGCCAGTACACCGGGCCATTTAGGGCTAAAGCTAAGAAGAAAGCGGTAAAAATGAGCACTACGGCGTGCGTCGCTCTGTGCAGCGCTGCAAGGATAACTGTCGTAGCTACGATAAAAATAGCAATCCGAACGAGCGTTTTAAACGGAACGATAATCGCAACTTCTTCCGGCTCCTCGGCGTGTCTCCTGAAATGAACCATAAAAATATTATCTATCCTTGGCGGCGTTTTCGCAACGCTTCTTCATATACCGCTAGAAGTTTCTGACCGACAACGTTAACGTCAAATTGCTCGCTATAGGCCGCCCCCCATGCGGCGGCGTCTTTTCTGAGCTTCGTATCCCGGAGGTAAAGTTCTAATTTGTCGGCGAGACCGGTAATGTCTTGCGGGTCAAAAAGTAGTTCCTCCCTAGGGGCGAGTACTGACCTATATCCCGGATTGTCTCCGCCCAAGACCGCCGCACGGCCGCTTGCCATTGCCTCCAAAAGTACAATGCCAAAGCTTTCACCGCCTGAACTCGGGAAAACGGATATATCCGCCGAGGCATAATAGCTGGGCTTATCAGCTTCGTCTACAAATCCTGTCATTTCAACTAAGTCAGCCAGGTCTTTGTCGTCGATGAATTTTTTGAGTTTAGCGCCTTCCGCACCTTTTCCGCATATAATAACCCTAAATTTCGGAATGTCTTTGCGGTCATTCAATAACGCTATGGCCTGCATGAGAACAAAACAGCCTTTGCGCGCTACGAGCCTTCCGAAAAATAATATGGTCAGCGTGTCGTCGCCATAGCGCTTAAAAGGTTTTGCCTCGTGGTACAACTGGTAATCGAAAACGTTCGGTATAACGGTACTGTTAATTCGGAACGTCTTTTTTGCAAAGCTTTGGGCTGCCGTTGAGACGCTCAGCATCTTATCAAAGCGTTTCAAAGACGGATATAGCCACCAGCCTAATAGCCAATTGCCAGCTGTAACCAGCCGGTTGTAAGCCGCAATGTGGAACGTCCCGATTACTGCTGTATCTTTTTCGGCGGAACGAATAAGCGGCTGGGCCATAAAAGGACTGTGCGGCGTCTGAACGTGCAATATGTCAAATTTCTCCTTGTGGAGCAACTTTCGCAATTTCCGCTTGCTAGTGGGCAGCGGTATAGTGGTTTTGTTGCCATTGAACCAAACCGTCATATTGCGCGCGAGGCTGTGCACGTTTGGTAGCTTCCGGTGCTCCGTCTGGCCAACAAGGTAGTGCACATCATGGCCCTGGCTGCGAAGCCATTCCCCAACTCCGATTACATACTGCTGGACACCATCTGGCGGATCGAGTGACGTATCCAGGACAAGACCGATTTTTAGCTTAGGCATGTTGTTTCAACGCTTCGCGGTAGAGTTCTTCGTATTGGTCAACAATTCTCGGATAATTGAATTGCTTCACATACCCGGTCGCCCATTTTTCCCAAATATTTCGCAATTTTTCTTCGCTGAGTAATAGGTTCATCCGGCGGGCGAATTCTTCCGTATCTTCTGGGTTCACGAGCGACAAGCCGCCGATTTCTTGCATGACCTCCTGATAGCCTGAATTATTGCCGGCTACGCTTACCGTGCCCGTAGCCATAGCTTCAAGCAAAACAATCCCGAAACTCTCGCCAAATATGGCAGGAGAGCAAAATAAGTCAGCGCGGTTGAGCAGCTCCAACTTCAGCTCTTCGCTTACGAAACCGAGGAAACTGACATTATGCAATTTTAGGTCATCGGCCAGCATTTCGAGTTTCTCGCGATCCGGTCCGTCGCCGGCAATTACCAGTTCTACGTCATCGCGCTCTTGGGAGAGAAGCTGGAAAGCTTTCATGAGGTATTTCACGCCTTTGCGCCGTTCTAAGCGCCCCACGAAGAGCACCATTTTCTTATCATTCTTTTCGTATGCCTTGCGCCGGTACTTTGTAAGGTCGATGCCGTTCGGGATGATGGTAATCGGCTGGTCGGACATGCCGGAGGCGTATTCAGCGCCGGAGTTTGATACTGCTGTTAATTCGTGAAGGTATTTAAGAACGGATTTCATGTAAGGATTCACGACTTTTATTACGGTGCGCGTCATAAGCGTCTCCGGAACTTTGGAGTGGAATGTGGCAATGTTAACTGCTTGCGAACGCTGCAGTAGCTGCCGGCTTAAGAGCGGAACCCACGGTTCATGGAAATGCAATATATCGAACTGTTCTTTAGCGAGAATAGCATCGATTTCTTCGTTGTCATGCGTACTTGAAACCTGAGTTGTCGTATGTGCTGGCGAATGGAAATCGGTCGAAGTTCCCATAAAGATTACGTCTTTAGGAGCCTCTTGGTGTTCTTTTTTGCGTGGTTTAGGGGTAATAATGCGGGTGGTATGGCCGCGCTCATCAAGTCCTTCCTTGAGTGCAAGCACTACTTCTAGCACACCGCCGTGCTTATGTATGTTGTACGGGCACACAAGACCGATTTTCATCTTCATTATTCCCCTCAGTATATCATTTTGGCGCGCGGGCCAGGACTCGGCGTAATGCCGGCGGGATTAATACTGCAGAAGCCTTCTTATCAGCGAGGATACTCGGCGTATGCGCTTTGCTGCGGGCTTTGTACTGGTGGTAATCATTAAATACAACCAACATGTGTTGTTTAACTATTTCGTTATTAAAATAATGGTCCATTTCGGAGGCCACATGATATACGGGCAATTTGATTTGGCCCGTGCAATTATCCAGGTTTAAGAATTCGCTGGTAGTAAGCCAATGCGTGCGGACGTCGTTGGCTTTCCAGATTTGAATTTCAAAATCCATAGTGTCCTGGAATTCTTCTTCGGTAACCTCAATCATGCGCCGTTTAGAATTCGGGAGTTTAGCATACAGGGTGGTGAGTACGAAGCGATTCAATGCACCATACCTAATCATAAAAGCGGCCGGTTTAGTGGCAAAAAGACGCGTTGCCCGGCGGAAAACGGCGCGTTGCCGGGGTGAGTAAACGAAATCATCACGGTGCATAAAGCCGACAATGCTTACTACGAAGTCAATCTTCCTGGATAACTCCGGATATCGCTGCAGCATACGCGTGACAACCGTAAAGCCGAATGATATGCCAACAATGGTCACGCGCTTTCGTTTGTAACGGAACTTTATGAAGGCCGCAAGATAGTCTGCAAAATTATCAAGGTCTGGCTTGCGCCCGATTTTCTCAAAGCTGTCCATGCCGCCGAAGCCGGGAAGGTCGGGCATAGTAACAGCACCGAAATCGTTTAGGTTTTGCACGAGTCCCCACCATCGCTCTAGCATGGCATGATGACCATATACGAGCAGAATGTTCCGGGTTTTATCGGGTGGCGCCGGCGCGTGCAGCATGCGGCCCTCTAGACCGTTTATATTCAACGGCACTATATAGTCGGCTGGATTTTGTTGGACTTTCTTAGGCATGAGGCTTTGATTTACTTGCAATTATATCAGTATAATGGCGTGCGCTTCAATTTACGGTTGCGTATTTGATTGTAAAAGCGCTTATTTGAACGTACAATAGCTGGAACTTTACTTATGAGGAGCGGCATGCCCGAGCAAAGAAATGTATTTCAAAAGGTCTCCGATGCCACCGGGGGTGTTATCACGCCGGCAAATGTTATGGATGCCGGGGCAATGGCGCTTGCCGTATGGGCGGCTCCGCAACTCAATACTAGAAAAGGTATAAAAGGCATCGCTGTATCTTTTGGAGCTGACGTCCTAGACGGCTTTGTGGCCGGCATGACGGGTACGCGGACAGAGTTTGGCAGCACTATAGACCGCGCCGGGGACAAAGTTAAGTCTGCCGTCACGGCTCCATATATCTATAAGTACCGGCTTGCGCCGCGCGCCTTGCTGGGCGCAGTAGTACTCCAGAATGCAGCCAATATGGGGGCTGCGGTTTACGATTTTTTCCATAATGAAACCCGGCAAATCGTAGTCGAAGACCGAGACCGGCATGCAGCCCTGGCAAATAACGTCGGCTTAGGACTACATTTAGTAGGAGGCGAACTGGCCCGCGATGGGTATTACCGCGAAGAAAAAGCCGCTCGCATCATGGGCAACTTGATCGGCTGGGGTGGATTGGCAACATTAGGCCGGCGAACTTCTCTCAAATACTGGCAACAAGCAAGCAGTATTTACAGATAACCTTTGGTACGTTTGTGCCCGGGGCTTATTTACGCTAAAATCTTATCTGTTCGTACCCCTTAAAGAGGGAAAAGAGCAGGGCCGGTTCCAGCTTGCTAGAATTGGGATTCATTCCGAAAGGCCCATCGAGAAAAAACGTAGATCCGTCTCGGAAAGACGTTGGGGCGTGGCCAAGTGGTAAGGCACCAGGTTTTGGTCCTGGCATTCGGGGGTTCGAGTCCCTCCGCCCCAGCCATGATGTTGCCTTGAAATACCATGACAACAAAATCGTTGTTCCTGATTAAGAAAACGGGTAAGATAAGTTAGATCGCAGGTGATGACGTTCACCTAATAACCGCCATTTAATTGAGCTGATAACGTCTACGAAACTTCTGTTTCGTGGGCGTTTTTTTATATCAAAAATAAAATAAGGAGCTCTCTGAATGGTGGATATTGCCATTATAGTAGCTATGATCGTTCTGGTACTGGTGGCTAATTTTATAGCCGGGAAAATAAAAAAATAACTAAATGACATCCTGAAAGCAGGAAGGAGATAATGTGAAAGTAATACAAATAGCTATAGACACAAACCCCGCTTACTCAATCATTTATGGCTTGGGCGATGACGGCAACCTGTATATATGGGTTCCTGATATGGGCTGGCAAAGCAAATAAGAAGCTAGCCGGAGCCTGGCCAACCCCTTACGGGCATGTGCAGGTGTTTCTTGGTATGATGTACACATGAGAATAAAACGGCCGAAACTCAAGTTTCCGAACGGGCACGATTCTTTAATGATGCTCACCGGCGCTGTCATCGTGCTTATAATTGTAGGTATCGTAAATTTCGCCCACGCCCACCGAACGCCGATGCCGTACCAACCGCTATCGTCGCCGTGGATCCCTTCGACTGTTAAATATTGGCAGACGCCCATAAACGAAGAGGCCAAAAAGTACAACATAGATGCGGACTTTGTAGCTATTATTATGACAATGGAATCCGGCGGCGACGCCAGCGCCGTCAGTCCCGATAATGCCCAGGGACTCATGCAAGTAACGCCAGCAACAGCAAAGGATATTGCCAGCCGTTACCTCAAAAAACCGGTTAAATCGTATAATCTCAAGGATCCGAAAACAAATATAGAGTTCGGTGTCGCCTATTTGGCTGAGCTGCGGAAACTATACGGCGAAACGAGCCAGGGCCCGAGCTGGGACCAGACGGCAGAGATAGTTGCGGCTGGCTATAATGGCGGGTTTCTCGCCAGCGCTCACCTGGAAGATGGTAAGGGGCTGCATGACGACCAAACCATTGTATATTCCCGCGACGCCTATAATATGTGGCGCGAGCGCCATGCTTCTGATAGCCCTACATTCGACCGCTGGAAAGAGCGGGGCGGCTCAAATCTCATCCAAGCAGCTGAACAGCGCCACCAATAAAATCCCGTAAATTGATGTAGCAATTGCAATAACGCTTATCATTTGCTATTACAGTAGGCATACGGTAGGGAGGTGAGAACTATGACCGACAAGAGAAATGCCGGAAAAGTAAAAACTGTTTATAAAAACAGGAATAAAAATACTTGGGGTGGCGCTTACTTTCTCAGCATGATAGGCGCGGCTGTATACTACATTCAACAGTCTGATGGGTTTTGGACAGTGGTGCTGGCACTACTGAAAGCGCTCGTATGGCCGGCTTTTGTGATATATCATGTGCTCAAGCTTCACGGCTAATAGCCGTAGCCGCCGGTATTGCCGCCTGAGCTACCACCACTTTTGTGTATAAAGAGCAGATAGATCAACCCATACACGATAATAGCGATCACAACATACAATACTATCCCCTGCCACATGGGACGTTTACCGTAGCCTTTTGATGGTTTCTCCGGTACTTCCTGATCACTCATAATATTAGCCCCCTATTTATATCTACTAGTGTAGCCAATGTCTTGCCGTGCGCAACCTGCATTGTTGCTACTGTGCACAAATTCACGTATAAATGAGGCATACTACTCTGCTATGCATCACATTGAAGTCAGCCCAAACCAGAAGAAGGCTCTCGGCATTACCACGGCCTTGGCCCTAATTGTCGGCATCTACTTCTTAAAGCCCTATTTTCTACTGATTGCTTTTACGGCAATCGTAGCCTTTACATTTAATCCTATATATAAGCGTTTGGTTGCAGCCGGCCGCCGGCCTGGCACTGCAGCAAGCCTGACTTTTTTCTGTTCGCTTCTTGCCATGATCATCCCGGTAGCGCTTGTTATATTCGTTTCCGTGCACCAGGTCATTAATCTGGCGAACACGGTAACGCATGGCAGCCACAACGTTAATGTCAATGACCTGCTCAAACATGCTGTTGATTCAATCAATCACGTAATGGCATCATTGCACCTCAGCTATCGCTTGAGCGTAAGCGACGTTACGAACGGGCTCAGTAAGTTTCTCAAAAATATCGGCAACAGCCTGCTCCATGACGCAGGCTCATCGGTGAGTAGCGTCTTCAGCTTCTTTACTATGGCCATTATCTACATATATATTTTCTTGTCGCTATTAACAAAGCAAGACCAGCTACTTTCCGCCGTTCACGCGCTTAATCCGCTGGGTAATCAAATTGGCCAGCTTTATATCAAGCGAATGGCAGCTATGACCCGCGCTATGGTTCGGGGGCAGTTCATTATCGCGATCCTGCAGGGCCTTACTGATGCCGGCCTGCTGTACATCGCCGGATTACACAATACGTTCTTTTTCTTTTTCTTCCTTTTGACACTCCTGTCGATTATCCCGCTTGGCGGCGGTATTATAGCTATCCCTATCGGCATCGTCATGGTCTTTACCGGCAATGTATGGCAAGGACTTTTGGTTATAATCGGGCACCTCGTTATCGTAACCAATATTGATAATGTGCTGCGGCCACAACTCGTACCCGATGAAGCTCGCCTGGATCCGGCATTAACGCTTCTATCTGTTTTCGCCGGTCTCAAATTTTTCGGTTTCTTGGGAATTATAATTGGCCCGGTACTCATGATCTTGATCGTAACCACAATTCAAGTTTTCATGGAAGTTTACCGGGACATGGACACTATAGATAACGAAGGCAAACGGCATGTACCAAAACGCCGTTTTAGAAGAATCTTTAAACTCCGCAAACGTCCCGTAGAAATATCGGAATAAGTTAATTCTTTGACGCGCTAGCCTAGGCAGAGGCCGGTATGCTATCGTAATGATTGAAAAGAGGACAATAGGCGTGGCACCAAACGGCCAAAAGAAACTGGCACACGAGATTGAAGAGCTCGCGAAGGACAATGAAAAGCTGCGCGCTGAAAACACGCACCTCCAAGAGGAGCTGAACCATCAGCATCCGTTGAAAAAAGGTGGTTTTTGGAGGGGTTTAGCCGTCGGGCTATGCGTTATAATTGCAGCCCTTTTCTTCGTGCTTGGCAATGTAGTTTTTTGGGCCGGAAATACGTTGGTAAATACCGACCGCTACGTTCAAACCGTCCAACCGATTCTGGAAGATCACGCTGTCCAAGCCGCTATAGCCGATTATACGGCAGGAAAATTATTCAGCCAGGTTGATGTAACCGGCATTATTCAGAACGCTTTGCCGCCGAAGGCCGGCTTTTTAGCGCCAGCGCTTACGTCAGGGCTCCGAAATACCACCGATAAAACCCTGCAGTCAGTGCTTGCAAGCAACAAGTTTCAAGCGGTCTGGGTAAATACGAACCGGACAGCCCATGACAAACTAATATCCTCTATAAAGCATTCCGATGGCAATGGCGTTATAAGCCTGCAAGATGTTTACGATACACTGGGACAAAATCTGCAGGGAACAAAGCTGAGCTTTCTAGCCGGTAAATCATTGCCGCAGCACGTAGGGTCTATCACGGTTATTAATGCTCCATGGATTCCCAAGGCGCGGTTTGTCATCAACAGCATGGGTTGGCTGAAGCCGGTCACGCTTCTTTTAGTAGCTGTGTTCGCCGGGACAGCCATATGGTTGGCCCGGCGCCGCAGGGCGACAATTATAGGCCTCGCAGCCGTTATAGGTGCTGGAATGGCGATCACGCTTGGCGGCGTAGAAGTTGTGAAACATTATTTCGTGCTTAAAGCCCCCGCAGCTTATCAGACAGCAGCCAGCCACGCGGCTACTATAGTAATGCACCACTTGGTTGTCCAAACATTAGCTATCTTATGCCTGATGATAACGATAGGGGTAATTACCTGGATAAGCAGCTCTTATAAGCCGGCAGCTGCGGCCCGGCGTCTTCTGGATAAGTGGTTTACTACCCCCATACACCGGTTTATCTGGCCGCACGAAAATACCGCCACAGGTTGGCTTGCACGCAATAGGACACTATTTGAGTGGGCGATCGTGGGCATAATAGCTATCAATGTCTTGCTTTCGGAAATATCCCCAAAGGTCATAATTATCCGCGCTCTCTGGGTTATCGTACTAGTTCTAGCCGCGGAAATTATAGCCTCACCACGTATTCACTCAAAAGCCTAGACATTTATGCTACGTAATTGACAGTGTTTTTAATTAGTTGTACATTTAGGGTGCAACGTAAGGCAGGAGGGTAACATGCCAAACGGACCAAGGACCGTAACAGGGTGGGTAGGATGGATATACTTTGCCGGTATACTCCTTATATTAAGAGGTATTTCCCAAGGATTCTTGGGTATTACCGCTCTCGTGAACAAGCATTACCTGTTTGTCACAAACAATAGCCACCAGCTGATCGTAACGAGCTCCAACACGGCGGCTTGGGGCTGGGTCGATCTAGCTGTCGGCGTTTTGCTGCTGGCAGTAGGTTTTTCACTGCTTCATGGCAGCAATTGGGCACGGATCGTAGCCGTATTCTTTGCGGGAATTTCGTTCCTCGTAAATATGGCTTTCTTGGGCGTTTTCCCGGTTTGGGCAATCGTCTCAATGCTTGTAGATGCCTTCATCATTTACGCGCTAGTCGTCCATGGCGACGAAATAACTGCCTAAGTTGTATCGCCTAACACAGAAGCAATAAAGAGACTGGAGGAGGCTACCGGTCTCTTTTCTTTTTCTGTGATACGGCCACTTTAAGAAGTAATAGTATACAAAATATAGCGAAGGTGCTATACTTATAAGCAATACATGGCACAAACAGTTATTTCCGCTAAGTCAGTTTCAAAACACTTCGGCGACATAGTCGCGGTCGATGATATTTCTTTTGAAGTCAAAAAAGGGGAGATTTTTGCCTTTTTGGGCCCTAACGGCGCAGGCAAAAGTACAACCATCAAAATGCTGACCACTATGCTCCGGCCAACCGGCGGCGAGCTACGGCTAGCAGGGCATGATGTAGCCAAAGAGCGAGATTCCGCCCGTAAGGCTTTCGGCATTGTCTTTCAGGACCCAAGTCTCGACGAAGAGCTTTCGGCTTACGAAAATATGGATCTGCACGCCACACTGTACGGCATACCGAAACAAACGCGCAAAAAGCGTATCCGCGAACTTTTAGAACTTGTTGAGCTCTGGAGCCGCCAGGATTCTATGGTTAAAACTTTTTCCGGCGGCATGCGCCGCCGCTTAGAAATTGCCCGCGGCTTACTGCATGAGCCAAAGGTGTTGTTTCTAGATGAGCCGACGCTTGGCCTGGATACGCAAACACGCAACCTGATGTGGAATTATGTAAAAAAACTCAGCCAAGAGAAGGGTATGACAATCTTTTTCACCACGCACTACCTCGACGAGGCAGAGCATGTAGCGGAGCAGATTGCTATTATTGACCACGGTAAAATTATTGCTCGAGGGACTTCGAAAGAGCTTGCCAAGCAAACTAAAACAAAAGACCTCGAGAGCGCATACTTGAAACTCACCGGAACAACAACACGCGATGACAGCGAAGCAGGTAATAATGACGGGCTGAATTTCCGTATGGCCCGGCGGAATAGGACGCTGAGGTAACTTCAGGATGGATGTTTTGTACGCTCTCTGGTTACGGCAGGTACGGCGCTATTGGCGCAGCGGCTCGCGCTTACTGGGCTCTCTCGGGCAGCCTATCCTTCTCTTGTTAGCGCTTGGCTATGGTATCGGCGCCATTTACCGCCAGGCCGGCCAAGGTAACTACTTGAATTTCTTAGTGCCCGGTATCATAACTCAAACCGTTTTACTTTCGGGTATTTTCTGGGGAATCATTATTTTGCAAGACAAACGGTTCGGTTTTCTCTCCGAAATGCTGGTAGCTCCCGTTTCCCGCATCAAAATTCTTACCGGCAGCGCACTTGGAGGTGCAACAGTGTCCATAATTCAGGGTATTATGATATTTATCGTGGCGCTTATCTTCGGCTTCCGGCCTCATAATTGGTGGTTAGTTCCACCAGCTTTTGGCGTATTGGTATTTATGTGTATGGCGCTAACCAGCTTTGGCGCCGGGATTGCTTCGGCAGTGGATGATTTCCAAGGGTTCCAAGGCATTAACAACTTGCTTATCTTACCGCTTTTCTTCCTCTCAAGCGCGCTTTATCCGCTCAATAACATTCCTGAAGTGTTGAGAATTATCAGCACCATCAACCCGGTAACCTATATGGTTGACGCGCTTCGTCAACTATTAACAGGCGCCGGCCATTTCAGCATAGGCCGGGACCTCATAATTATTGCGATTACATTCGTCGTCTGCATAGCTTTCGCCGTAAACCGTTTCAATAGAATCCAAATGTAGCGGGCGTTATCCACATATGCTAACGGGGATAGTTGGTAATTATCCACACTCGTCCACAGGTGCAGCCTGTAGTTTTTGTTGACACAAAATGCGCCGGGGCGTAAAGTTAAAGGTACCACTGTGAGGTGGTTATCACCGCAAGGTGATAGCGGTGTCAGCGATGACATCGCAAGAAAGGGAGCCGGTCAAACGGCTCTCTTTTTTTATTTTTGCTATACAATAGTCATATGAAACCCCTTCTAAGAAATAAATATCGCAAACATGAGCCCGTCTGGCACGTCCAATTAGCAGTACTTTTAGCAATAGGTTTGCAATTACTTTTACCGGATAATTTCGTGTTCGGCTCGCGCTATGTGCTAATCGCTACCGAAGTATTGCTGCTTGTAGCCATGTCCTTCACCACGCCGAAGGAACGGATATTTAAATCTATTAGCAGGCGTATTAACGTGCTACTTCTTATCGGCCTTACTTCGGCGGCAAACTTATATTCGGTAATCGAGATTACCCGGCAGCTTTTGCAGCATGGGCATATTACTAAAGGCCGGGAGCTTGTCCTGACGGCGCTTAATATTTTCCTTACCAATATTATTATTTTTGCGCTCTGGTACTGGGAAATGGATGGCGGTGGACCGGGTGAACGTGAGGCTGTCGCTAAGTACGAACATGATTTTCTATTCCCGCAGAATCGCAATGATGACTACCGACACCCCGATTGGCAGCCTACTTTTGTTGATTATCTGTATGTTTCATCCGTAAATGCCATGACCTTCGGGCCGGCGGACACCAAGCCGCTTAGCCGCCGGGCCAAGCTCTTAATGCTCGTACAGGCAACAATCTCATTAGTAGCCGTAGCGCTTGTAGCAGCCCGCGCCATCAGCATTCTTGGATAGCGGCTAAA
Source organism: Saccharimonadales bacterium (SeqCode) (assembly GCA_035546975.1). Taxonomy (GTDB): domain Bacteria; phylum Patescibacteriota; class Saccharimonadia; order Saccharimonadales; family UBA4665; genus JARIHC01. Next base: position 47,866 of record DASZVS010000014.1, on the reverse strand, counting down.
GATACCCTAGCCGCTCGCTCAAAATAAACGCCCCGGCGCCGATGAATAACGGCAGCCAGTATGAAACAAGCCGGTAGGTAAGCACGATAGCGAGCGCTGTAGCGCCATCTATGTGGTATATCACGAGCCCGGCTACCAAACCCGCTTCTATGCCGCCCAAACCTCCGGGCGTCGGTGTAGCGGTTCCAAGAATTATCCCGAAACTGAATACGATCAGAATGGCCGCAAATGGAATGCTCGCATGCAGGGCAAGCACGCAAAACCACAAACTAAGGACGTTACAGAGCGTTAGGCAAATAGAGCAAGCTAAGGCAGCCGACAACCTACGCGGACGTTTACGGTAGAGCAGAACTTGCCGTATGAATAGCTCCGCAGCGCGTCTAATCCGCTGCTTATGCTGATAATAGAAAACGCTCCATGCGAGCACGGCCACGGCCGCAATTGCTATAAATATACGGACGTCTTTAATGTGATATAAATGCGGGCTCGGCAGGCTCTTAAAAGACACCAGGAGCAACACAGCAAGGATAAGCAGATGGCCGACGATGCCGAGCGTATTATTTACAGCTACGACGCTGGCCGCTTCTGCAGTCGAATGCCGCGACTTCCGCAAATAGGCATAATTCACACCGATACCGCCTATGCCAGCCGGCAATAACCTATTCACGAACATGCCTGCCACTTGTACCAGAGCTGTCCGTCCATAATGTAAAAGGTGGAATGCAAGCAATTTATATGTGCCAGCGGCAAACAGATAGCTCAGTCCGGTAAATACGGCAGCCAGAAGTAGTTCGGACGTATTTGCAGATGGCAGCAAAGATAAGCTGTGACGGAAGTTCCCCAGTTTTGGCAAAACCACATACATGGCAATTACTGCCAGTACCAGTACAATTAGCTGGCGATGCCAAGACTGAGACTGTTTCATTTTTGCAGACATAAGCATATTATCGCTGAGATAGAGGATACGGGCAACATCGGCAATGCACAGCACAAAACTGCTAATATGTCGAAAATCTTACAATAAGTAGCTGTTTTCTATGATTTACTTAGTGAAGACAGCCGCTAGTTTGTATAATTAAAAAATGGTTTCTTTTAAGTTTTCGAACCGTTTTTCATCGCCAACTGCGAGAGCAATGTACCGGTATTCCCAGGTAGCGATTCTATATGTCGCGCTCATTTTTATCCTGCCGGCGAACCATCAGGTCATGCACGACCACAATTTATCCTCCTTGGAGTACAAAATCCTGCTCTTTACGGTTGTTTTACCAGTGTTAGCAATATGGTTTGTAGGATTTTTTGGATATGCAAAATTACAAGAATACGCCAAATCGATTCAAAAAACAGCCGACGCCGACGGTTTTAGCCGTTTGGCGCTGGGCTGCGCATGGCTGGCGTGGAGCCTGCCGATACGCTCACTCGTCAATATATGTACGGGAGCAATCGCTAATAGCTCCCCCGGTTTCCATTCAGCTTCAGTCGTTATCAACAACTATACGGGGTTGGCGCTCTCACTGGTGGCATTTATTATGATAGGCTCAGCATCCCGGCATCTGTTTGAGCGGGCAAAAATCAGCCTTACGTCTACCAGCATGAGAACCATGATGTTTCTTTTTGTGGTGGGCGGCGTCTTGTATTGTTATTTGATTTTCCGCCAATTCCATTCAGGTGGTCTCGTTTCCAGCGACAACCCTTTCCATCTGCCCATATGGCTCATGGTACTTACAATTATAGTGCCGTATTTATACGCCTGGTTCGTAGGCATTCTGGCAATTTATGAAATGACCATCTATAGCCGCCAGGTGCGCGGCGTCCTGTATCGGCAGGCACTCCAGCTCATGGTGGCCGGTTTGATTGCTACAGTCATCGGTTCCATAGCCTTCCAGTATGCCTCTTCGGTCCGCGCGCCTGATAACCAACTCATATTGAACACGCACTTATTCCTTGATTTGCTGTTCCGGATCATAACCGGTATCGGCTTCATTCTTATTGCACTCGGCGCCTCCCGCCTCAAAAAAATCGAGGAGGTGTAGCATACGATGGCTGCATCTGCCGGGGATACTTTATATGACAGAGTAGTCAGAGTTACGCACGTCTACCTTGGGCCCGCCGCCGATCGCTTCATTGCCCGGCAAGTCCAAAGCCATTTGCACAAGCCCCCGTCAGAAATTACAAATGAAGATTTACTGAAATTAGTTGACTGGATCCGCGTGGCCGTTTCGCTCCTGACCGATGATATGGAAGTGGTAGAGGAATACATTGGCCAACTGAGAAAACTAACCAGCGAGCCGCCCACTCCAAGCAATAAGAAAGGTGGTTCTCATGGCTGATTTCGACCTCGAGAAAGCTGAGGCGACAGCCGTTGAGCATGAGGCCAAGACGGCTGAAGCTCTTTTTGATAGTATCGGCGACGGCGCCATTGCCACTGATGAATTCGGCCGGATTACCCGCGCCAATTCAATGGCCTCAAAGATCCTTGGCTACAAACGAACGGAATTAATCGGCGCCTGGTTTCCCAAAAAAATCATCATGGTTGATGCTAACGACAACATCATTAATTTAATTGATAGACCGATCACAAAAGCCTTTCTCGCCGGGCGGCCGATTTCCCAAAAGACCTATTATAGGCGGAAAAACGGGCAAGTAGTGCCGGTAGCTATGACGGTTTCACCGATTCTGGTCAGTAGTAAGCCTGTCGGCGCCATAGAGGTATTCCGCGATGTTAGTTTCGAAGAAGAAGTTGATCGCATCAAAAGCGAATTCATATCACTGGCATCGCACCAATTACGTACGCCGCTCTCCGCCATCAAAACGTACTCTCACATGCTTATAGAGGGTTACATGGGGGAAGTGAGCGAAAGCCAGCAAAAAGCTCTGCAAACCATCGTAGAGGCCTCAAACCGCATGAATGAGCTTATCAGCACCCTCCTGAATATTACCCGGATGGAAAGCGGCGCCGTGGCCACCACAATGCGTACGCTCCAAGTAGACGAACTAGTCAATGAAGTAAAAAAAGACCTTGAGCACCTTGCGGCAAGTAAAAAAGTACGCGTCACCTCCCGCATAGGCAGCGAATATTCCAAGTCTATTCGCAGCGACCGCATGATACTTAAAGAAGTTTTAACAAACTTGGTCTCTAACGGCATCAAATACACTCCTGAAGGCGGTTCGGTAACTATCCGCGTTTCGCCCCACGCCGATGAAATGATAATACGGGTCAGCGACACCGGCTGGGGAATCCCGAAATATTCCCAGGACCAGATATTTAGCAAGTTTTTCCGGGCAGAAAATGTTGTTAAGCGAGAAACTACAGGTACCGGGCTGGGATTATATTTGGTAAAAGGTTTGGTAGACGCTCTTGGGGGTAAAATCTGGTTTAAGAGTAAGGAGGGTAAAGGAACGGACTTTTTCCTGAGCCTTCCAAGGGCACGGCGCGCTCCGAAGTTACGCGATAAGGCGGAGTCGTAAAGCTATGGCTTCTGTAAAAAAACACACTTGCAGATCTTTGCTGTATGCTATAAATAGACTATCGGCATTCACCACAAAAAGGGAGGACACTGAATGGCGCGAATATTAGTTGTAGAAGACGACCACGACCTAAACAATGCATATTGCATCATTTTAAAGAGCGAGGGGCACGAAGTCGTCTCGGCCTATGACGGCAAAGAAGCCCTGAAGAAAGTAAAAGACTTTAATCCTGAACTTATCCTACTGGACTTATTGATGCCCGTTATGGGAGGGCTGGAGTTCTTGCAAAAGTACGATCTTACGCACCAGCATCCGGATGTGAAGGTTTTAATTTTTACCAACATGGAGAATTCTCCGGAAGTCACAGAGGCGTATAAGCTCGGCGCGCACCGGTGCATTATTAAGTCATGGACCGCACCGCATAATTTGGCCCGAGTTGTCGCAGACGCACTCGAAGAAAACGATACGACCGAGGCTAAGCGCCCGAAACAGAAAAACGGCGCTAAAGCCTAACCTGAACGTCGGCAATATACTGGTCGTTCTGCATTTGCATTAGTTTTGAGAAATGCAGGCGATAGGGTTTGTGCTTGTCATAACTGATTACACCACGTTTCTTGAGCTTATTTAGCTCCGTAGCGGCAGTTTCGCGGGTTAAGCCCGTCAGGTTGGCAAAGTCCTGGTGGGTCAGTTCTAGCGTAATTTCCACGTCGTTCGGCGTTATTCGCTTACCGTGGCTTAAGGCGAGATAGTGGAGCGTATAGATAAGCTTATCACTCGCCCTAGAATGCTCAAGGGCGTTAAGCCGCATCGATTTGCCTAGTTGCTCAGTAAGGTAGCGGTTAAGTTCCCGGTACAGGAGTTCTGGCTGGCTTTTTATGAACTCCACGAAAGCGTTTTTATCGACAGCGTAGAGACTGACAGAGGAGGTAAAAGCCTCATAGTAGTAGATGGCGCTCGACAACTTTCCATACACCCATGGACCCGGGAACACATCACCCTCGCTATAAAAATCTACCGGTTTCTCATCGCCGTCAATGCTCAAATTATATGCTTTTACGACACCGCTCTTTACGACGAAGGCTGCACGCGGCGCCTCGCCTTGAAATATAATAATCTCACCTTTTTTAAAGGTGCGGACAGGATATTGTTCCAGGAATGCCTGGAAATTTGAATTGGGCGCCAAATCTGCCATCTGTCTAGTTATAGTATCACGAACCGGCTGCGTGAGAAGCGTTAATTGTTATTCGCCGCGCCGGCTGCTTGGTCGTTACCGAGCAGAATAATAAAGTCGGCATCATATTTATCACCGTAAGGATTCGTAGTAGTCACATTGTTACCGAACAATTGCACAAGTAACTGCCTTGTAGCAGGCTTTTTGCCGCCGGAATTATCTATGATCGAGGTCGTAGCTTGGTTGGTTAACGCATCGCCGATATCAGTTATGTTAAGGCCTTTTACCTTTAATTTAGTACGCTCTTGCGAGGCCAGGCCGGATATATCGGTAGCGTTCAAAACAACAACGCCGGCATTTTCCCGCACCACCGGATTATTTGATGTTTGCTGGTGGACAAACGCCTGGATATCACTGAAGTCATCGATTCCTGCAGCTGGAATCAGTGCTGATTCGCCATCCGCCGTGGTGTAGCTTGTTAATAAATCCTTCCCATTGGCGTCATTTAGGCTGAGCGACTTGATATTTTTAGAACCGATGGGTTTCACAAGGTCTACCAAACGGTGGACTTCGCTAAGTGTAAAATCAGTCTTAACGTTATTGCCAACCGCGTCGGATAGTTTTGTGAGTTTGGCAGGATTGGTGAGTACGCCGGCCGTCGTAGCTTTGTTTTTCAGATCTATTAATAGTTGCCGCTGGTTTTCTGTGCGGGTAAAGTCTGCATTATCAAAACCATAGGAACCGTAGGCGTCGCCGCGGGCCCGGGCCAGATCCAGTGCCTGTTCGCCGTTAAGAACATGCGGGCCATTACTTAGGCGCACCAAAGGACCGTGTGTCTTGTAATCGATGCTCGGATCGTAGAGGCCTCGCGGATCACTGCTATCTACAGTAAATGTTACCCCGCCGACAGCATTTACGGAGTCCCTGAGCGCGTTGTAATTGATAAGTGCATAGTAATCAATCGGTATGCCAAGGTTATCGTGAATGACTTTCTCCAAGAGACCCATGCCGCCCTGCGGATAACCGGATTCGCTGAAGTTATCTTCATTGCCCACAACATATGCGGCATTTATCTTCTGGTGCCCACCGCCCGGTATATCAACCCATAAATCGCGAGGTACGCTCAAAAGGAAGGCCGTGTTGTTACGAGTATCAATGCTTAAGATCATAATTGAATCCGTAAGATCGCCGCCGTTATGCCCCGGGTCATCAGCCGAGTTTCCCGCCAACAATATGTTAACGCGGCCGCTGTCCTCGCCCTTGAGCTTAGTAGTGTGGAGCACCCCAAGAATACTGCCGCCAAAAAGTTTGTGAGCATTATAAAGAAATTTAAAGCCTACGAAGCCGCCGATTAAAATAAGCAGTACTAATAATGATAGAGCGGCCCGCTTCAAGTGGCGCTTGCTGAAAATGCGCTTGAGGCGTCCTGGCTGGGTTTGCGTCCGCGAAGGGCCGCCTAAACGGGCGCGACCGGCCGCATTGCTACGATACGTCGGCAGCGTCATACCTACTCCAGGAAAGTTCCCTGCCTGTTTTTTGGCCGTAATAATATCTTGCCCGGGACGAGGCCGGGCAGATCCGTTGATGGGCGGGGTACGTCGTGATTTTGGTTGCATCGAGGTTGTGCTTCATTATACCCATTCTCCAGGCTCCTGGCGAATGTTTTTAGAAATCACAGCGTATGGAATCTGTCTGAGAACGGGCTGAGTTTACGCCTTATTTCTGATAAAAAAGATTGCCATTCCAAAAGATGCTAATTGTTAAGGCAGTTCTCAGCATTTACGTATGTAATCAGTCTCAATAAAAGGAAATTATTATGAACCCAGCCAACCGTGGTATACGAAATGCCTTTCGAAACGGCATACGCACTTTGTCTATTATTACTATCCTAAGTTTAAGCATAGGCTTGAGTTTCACGATGCTCGTCGCCAATAAGGCGGTCTCGAATAAGATTACCGATGTCAAAAGCTCCATAGGTACAGATGTGACTATTTCTCCCGCTGGCTTTAACCCCGGGAGCCAGGCGAATAATGCGCTCACTACTGACCAGCTGAAAAAGGTGCAGGCATTACCCCATGTAACAAGCGTCACCGAAGAACTAACCGATCGTTTAAGTACCACGGGCTCATCGACGCCGTCATTTGGTTTCGGCAGGGATAACAGCAGTAGCGCCACTACCAGCCTTACATCACCCGTTACATTGAATAGTTCGGGCAAAGGACAGGGTGGCCCGCGCGTATTCATAAATGGCGGCGGCAGCTTACCGACCAACTTCTCGCTGCCCGTTTCGTTTGTTGGCACTAATACGCCGGGCACCCTTAATGGCGCTACAGTTAAAATAACTAGCGGCCAAACAATCGACGGATCCACAGATTCAAATAATGCCCTTATTAGCTCTTCCATGGCGAGTAAAAATAACCTAAAGGTAGACTCTACCTTTACCGCCTATAACCAAACATTAACCGTTGCCGGCATTTTTAAGAGCAGCACCCAGGGTGACAATGATAGCGTCATACTCTCCTTGCCGGCCGAGCAGCGCTTAAGCGGCCAGTCCGGCACCGTAACCAATGCTACTGCAAACGTAGACTCGCTAGATAACCTAACAACCGCCACGAATGCCATAAAGAGTGCGCTCGGCAGCTCGGCTGACGTCGTTAGCTCCGAGGAACAGGCAGATAATACGGTTAAGCCACTTAACAGCGTCAAAGCAGTCTCACTCTACAGTCTGGTCGGGGCCATTATCGCTGGCGCGGTTATTATCCTGCTCACTATGGTTATGGTAGTGCGCGAGCGTAAGCGTGAAATCGGCGTCGCCAAAGCCATCGGCGGCTCCAATGCCCGGATCATCAGTGAGTTTATGGTAGAAGCCCTAACATTGACCGTGGTAGCCACAATTATCGGCCTCTTGATCGGTATTATTGCCGGCCAACCCGTGACCAACACGCTTGTAAATAACAGCACTACCTCTACGGCGACCACGCAAGCGGGACCTGGAGGCAGAACCGTACAATTTAATGGCGGCAATAACAATGGCGGGAGTGCTGGTCCAGGCGGCGGCGGTTTCGGTAGGGAGCTGCGTAATAACGGTGCAGTCCGCGGCGTGAAAAACGTTAAGGCCGAAATAGGCTGGGGCATTCTGCTTGACGGCTTTGGCGCAGCAGTTCTAATAGCTGTAGTCGGCAGCGCACTGGCGGCCAGCATGATCGGCAAGGTCCGGCCAGCCGAAATATTAAGGAGCGTATAACCATGTTAGAAGTAAAGAATCTTGTAAAAAAATTTGATACCGGCGGTGGCACGGTTACTGCTACCGACAATGTTAGCTTTGATGTTCCGAATGGACAATTCACGTCAATCGTTGGCCGCAGCGGCTCAGGCAAGTCAACTCTGCTGAGCTTACTCGGGGCTTTAGATAAACCGACGAGCGGCAGTATTATTGTTGGCGGCAAGGACTTATCCAAACTTGGCGGCCATGATCTCACGACTTACCGCGGCAAGACCATCGGCTTTGTTTTCCAAAGCTACAATCTGGTACCAAATTTAAGCGCCCTTGAAAACGTCATGCTTCCCATGGAATTCGCTAAAGTGCCGCGAACCGAGCGTATAGCCCGCGCCACTGATCTGCTGAATCAGGTAGGCCTCGAAGCTGAACAAATGGAGCGGCACCCTAGCCGGCTGAGCGGAGGCCAGCAACAACGGGTTGCCATAGCTCGAGCTCTGGCTAACCATCCTGAGCTTATTCTAGCCGACGAACCGACAGGCAACCTGGACAGCGAAACGGGGAAAATGATATTCGATTTACTGCACGATCTCGCAAAAACCCAGAATACGACCATTATCGTAGTTACGCACGATTCCGAAATAGCCGGCAAGACAGACGAGACTTTCCGGCTGCAAGACGGCAAACTCTCACTTGAAAAGAAGGGAAAGAAAGGCAAGTAACAATGGCCGATGAGACTCCTGCAACCGACCCAGAATATACTGCACCCGCTACCGCGCGCGCCGGCGCTAAGCCGCCCCGAAGAAAAATAACACTCAACGTTACCTGGCTGGTTACGGTGATAGCAGCAATTTTGCTGTGCGTAGCAAGCTTTTATGCCGGCACAGCCTATGAAAAGAACCATAATAAAAGTACTGCTACTTCCGGCAAGTTCGTAAGCGGCCAAGGCGGCTTTGGCGGAGGGTTCGGCGGCCGGCGCATGAACGGCAGTATCGGTAGCGTTACCACTGTCAGCAGTTCGAGTATCACGGTTAACGACCAGCGTTCCGGCAGTACCAAAACCTATAGCATCACCAGCTCTACCCAAATAACCGATAACGGCAGCGCTGTTCCTTACAGCGACATACAAACCGGCGATACAGTACTCGTAACGGCCGGCAGCTCCTCATCGACTACCGCTGAACGTATTCTTGTTAATCCAAGTTTCGGCGGGCCGGGTGGCACGCAAAACAATTCCCAAGGTAACTCGGGCGGATCAACCGAGGCCCAGTGATTTCGGCCCTAGGCGCTCCTTACGGTATACTGGTAGTATCTTGAGACTATGAAGCTAGTTGTCCAAATTCCTTGCTTAAACGAAGAGGCTACGCTGCCTTTGGTGTTGGAATCTATCCCAAAGAAAATACCCGGCATAGACCACATCGAGATTCTCGTGATCGACGATGGATCTACCGATGAAACGGTTAAAGTAGCCAGATCCCACGGGGTCAGAGAGTTTGTTCGCCATCCAAGCAACCAAGGGCTCGGCCGTTCGTTTCACGATGGCGTTATGCGCGCACTTGAACTTGGGGCGGATATTCTTGTGAACACCGACGGCGACAATCAATACCCGCAGGAGCAGATAGCCGACCTCGTGCAGCCAATTCTGGAAGGGAAGGCTGATATTGTGATCGCGGACCGCCAAACGCACACGATAGAACATTTTTCCCGCTTCAAAAAACTGTTGCAGCGCATTGGCAGCGCGGTTGTTAACAGGGCCGCCGGCACACAGCTGCCGGATGCCGTCAGTGGCTTTAGGGCCTACAGCCGCGAATCGCTCCTTCGGCTCAATACCATTACGCGTTTCAGTTATTGTACGGAGACTATTATTCAGGCCGGAAATAAAGGCCTGCATATGGAATCGGTCATTATCGACACCAATCCCAAACTCCGTGAATCTCGGCTATTTAAATCAACTTGGGAGCACGTATTCAAATCAGCCGTTACTATCATTCGAGCCTTTATTATGTACAAGCCCTATCTTATATTCGGGTGGCTCGGCGGTGCGCTTTTCGTACTTGGGTTAATCCCCTTTGCCCGCTTCATAGCCCTCAGTCTCGACGATAGTTCCACCCGCGGCCATATCCAGTCGCTTTTGATCGGCTCGCTGCTCATGATTGCGGCGTTTTTATGTTTGGTACTCAATATTATTGCCGATCTTATCCGTATCAACCGCGTACTTATAGAAGACAACCTCGAACAAACCAAACGCAAGCGCTTCGAAAAGAAATAGCTATTTAAAGGCGGGGCAGAGGGTGGTTTTTTAATTCCGGCCCATAAATTCACCCGGCGAACGATACCCCGGCGTTACGGGGCCTAAAACTTGCCGTACGGCATGATTAGCATTTTGCACGGTACGGTTGGGCCAATACCAAGCGTTGTTACTCCTGAGAATATACGTCAGCGCGCCGCCGCCCCACAGCATGCAAACGACAGCCGCTGTTGCAAAAGCCAGCTTAAGCCCGTCGCGCGCCCTAAGGAAAACGTGCACGCCTAAGGCCAGTACTGTCAAAAGCAGCGGCAAAACCGGTAGCAAGTAACGGCCATTAATAGCGACCGCCTGGCCAGTTCGCAAAAACGAGTGATATTCATCCGCCCAAAGCAGCAAAACATATACGCCGGTAACCGCCACGAACAAACCCAGAATCTGACCGTCATAGCGTTTAAACATCCGTTTTAACGATACGGCTGCCATAACCGCCCCGGCAGATGCAAAAACTATGGCGCCGATACCCGGAAGAATAAACGGCCCTCGGGTCTGGAAATTCGTATTGGGCCCGTCAACGGCAAAGAAGGAGCGCATCCACATGCCGTAAAACCAATCCGCTGAAAAGACCAGTGGGCTATCCGTGCCGCCGCGGTCAGCTTTGGTCTGGGCGAGGGAATAGTCGCGGTTCCATGGCGGATATGCGCTGCATTGTTGAACTGTCAGGACGGCTCCGCAATCTGGAACAGGTGTATGATAGCGCACAATGTTAACGCCGTAGCGCTGGACGAACAGTGTCGCAGATAATAGAACCAGGACCATCAGAACTGTCCGTATGCGCCGGGTCATCAGTGTCAAACCGAATCCAACGCTCAGCCAGAATTTTTTGGCAGAAGGATAGGCCCGCCGTGCAGCCACCGCTACGTATACGAATTCAACCAGCAAAATCGGCAAAAACGCATACTTCACCAAACTGGTTAGAAGCCCGGTGATCGCCAGCAAAAACAGGAGCTTAACATCGATGCGTTTATACCGTTCCAATTCTTCCACGAAGTTTACCGAGAGAAGTAATGACAAGGCCGTGAGCGGCATAAGCAAGTTGTCGTAATTAATCTGAGCAGCGAGAAGTGGGACTATAGGAATTAAAATAAAAATTCCCAAACTAAGTTGCACCAGTGCGCGTGAAGCGCCGCTTTTAAGCAGCAACCGCCTATAAAGCGGTAAACTGGCCGCGAACATACCAATGCTTATAAAGCGCAGGAACAGCACCTGTGCAGCTTGGCTCGATGTTATAGCGGTAATGAGCCGGTATGGGAAGCTCATTAGGTATTGGTAAAGATACGACGGATCCCGCGTAACTGCGCCGTAGGCCTCAGAACCCGCCGGATGGGAATTCCAAAACGGGCTTATATGATGCGCATAAAGCCGGATGATACCCAAATGGAAGTCCTCATCGAAAGCCATAGGATACCGCCCGCTCAGCGCAATCCAGGCAGCTTCCAGCAAAAAAACTACCATTATGCCAATGAAAAACTTTCGCGACCCAAGAAATGTAACGATCCGGTCAACTTTGCCAGTAGGGTGAATATTTTTCTTCGTCATGCTCCGGCTCTACTATTGAGCGCTTATCACGGTCTATTATACAAGCAAGGCTGGTATCTGGCTGAAAGCTTTTGTAGTGCTATACTTATCCGAGATGAAGCCCTCCAAAGCCCTCAAAAGCTTCCGTGCGTTCTTACGGCGCAAACACGTCAAGAATATACTCATCGTCACCATTCTTGTGCTTACAGTGGCGGTATTTATTCATTTCTTTGCGGTGCACCCGGAGTATATAAAACAGTTAGGCAAAACTAATCCATGGTGGATTGTGGCGGTCGTAGCCCTAAACATACCGATGATCGGCCTACTCGTTCTCATATATGATGTGTGTCTGGCATTATGCAGCAAGCATTTGGAGTGGAAAGAAAACTTCTTACTCACTTCTTATTCATCGATTGTAAACTTCTTCGGACCGCTACAAAGCGGGCCTGGCGTACGGGCCGGGTATCTTAAAACGCGCCACCAGGTCAGGTTGCGTGATTACACGCTCGCTACGCTCATTTACTACGGCATGTTTGCTTTTTTCAGCGCCTTGTTCCTTTTTGCCGGCGCGCTTGTATGGTGGCAAACGGTGCTGTGCCTGGCTGCCGTCGCGGGCTTCAGCTATTACCTTATTCGCACGTTCGTGAAGCGAGATAAAAAACCGCGAGAATCCCAGTTTCATCTGCATGGGCCACTTTTGGCCCGGCTCGCCATTCTGACCTTTTTGCAAGTCTTGCTTACCGCCATAACATACTTCGTGGAGCTCAAGGCTGTAAATCCGCATATCGTCTGGAGCCAGGCCGTATCGTATGCCGGAGCAGCAAACTTTGCGCTGTTTGTTTCGCTCACTCCCGATGCTATCGGTTTCCGCGAGGCTTTTCTGGTATTCTCGCAGCATTTACATCATGTCTCAACTGCAAATATCCTCTCAGCTAACATTATTGACAGGGGTAGTTATGTAATTTTCCTGTGCCTTCTATTCCTCGTAGTCTTAGCCACCCATGCCAAGGATAAGCTGCGGCTCGGATCACTTAGGCGGACAGGCTAATTCTTTTCAGGTTTTTTTCAAGAGGAGATTTATAATAGAGCGTAATGCGTGTCCTCGTAATCGAAGATGAACCCAAGATCGCAGCCGCGGTCAAACAAGGTTTGGAGCTAAAAGGCTTCGCCGTTGACATGGTTCATGATGCCGATGAAGGTTTTTCCTATGCCTCCGATCCGAATTATGACGTTATTGTCTTAGACCGGATGCTGCCGGGCAGTATGGACGGTATCGAGCTTTGTCAAAAACTGCGCACCGACGGCATTAACACCCCAGTAATTATGCTAACGGCGCGCGGAACCATCGGCGATAAGGTAGAAGGGCTAAACAGCGGTGCGGACGATTACCTGGTAAAGCCTTTTTCATTCGACGAACTGACCGCCCGGGTCCGTGCTTTGCTCAGGCGGCCAAAGGAACAAGTGGGTACCGACCTGCAAGTGGATGATTTGCGGCTCAATACGGTGAATTATGAAGTGCACAGAGGCGAAACGCCGATTAAGCTTTCAAATAAAGAGTTCATGCTTCTGGAATACCTAATGCATCATGCCGGGCAAGTTATCACCAAAGACATGATTATCAACCATGTATGGGACGAAGATGCCGACATCCTTCCTAATACCGTGGAGGTTTACATCGGCTACATACGCAATAAAATAGACCGCCCATTTCCAAAAGCCAAGCCGCTTTTGCAAACCTTGCGCGGATTTGGCTACAAATTAGGAGAATAACGCGTGTTCCGTTCCGCAACGTTTAAGCTTACACTATGGTATCTGGCGATCGTTATGGCCATCAGCCTGGTATTTAGCGTCGTGGTTTACCAAGTTGCCACCGGCGAGCTTAACCGTGGCCTGAACCGCGAAACGGAACGCATATACAACCAATTCCCAGTGTTCCAAGGTGACCCATTGCTGCGCCCAGGCGCCGATTACGATAACGGCGCACACCGCATTCTACTCAGGTTGGTCGGCTTTAACATTATCGTTTTGGTGGGGGCCGGCTGGGCGAGCTACTGGTTGGCCAGGCGGACTTTAGCGCCTATCGAGGAAGCCCATGAACAGCAAAAGCGTTTCACCGCCGACGTAAGTCATGAGCTGCGAACGCCATTAACAGCTCTCAAAATGGAAACGGAAGTTGCCCTTATGAATGACAAAAATGGCAAAAAAGAGCTCCGGGGTACACTCGCATCTAATTTGGAAGAGGCCACAAAGCTGGAAAACTTAATAAACAACCTGCTGCGTCTTACGCGCCTGGAGGCAAACGAATTGGAACAACATTTTTCCGCCGTAAAAGTCCCCGAGTTGCTGGATGATGCCGCATCACAAGTCCGTAAAATTGCCGAAGACAAAAAGATTAAACTGGAAATCAAACCGTCTGATGCTGAAATAAGCGGTGACGAGGCTAGCCTCGCACAATTGCTTGTAATATTACTTGATAACGCTATTAAATATAGCGCTTCAGGTTCGGTAGTGTCGCTCAGCGGGCGAAAAGTAAATGACCGCGTTGAGCTCGTAGTAGGCGACCAGGGCCGCGGGATCAGCAAACAGACGCTCGAGCATGTTTTTGACCGCTTCTACAGAGGTGACAACACTTCGAGGAACAAAACCGGGCAGGAGGGGTTCGGCCTGGGGTTAAGCATTGCCAAAATGATTACCGAGCTGCACCACGGCACAATTACCATCACGAGCCGGCAAGGCCAGGGCACTACAGCTACGGTATCGATTCCTCTCGCTCAGACCTAAACCAAAAGTAATTCTTGTATATATTTTACATATGTGGTAGAATAATCTTCCATGAGCCCCGAAACTCTTGGACCGGGTGAGCGAATACACAACGAGGTAATATTCCCCGCAGATGGCTTAGCACGTATCCTAGAGCTTCCCGAAAGGCTTTCTCCTTGGTTTAAAACGGCTGATACTGAGAAAATAATAAACATTCACACCAATAACCTCGGCGTGATGATTAGCCAGCTTACTACTGCTTATAACAGGACAAACCATGTTAAGAGGCCCCGCGCCCACCACACCTGGTTTGATGAGCAGGCCATTGCAAGGCAGGACATTCTCAACGATGTTGCATCCCGCGGAGGAACTTACACAGATGGCGTTGGGTCTGTTCGGATAGCAATGCGGGCACAATGCGCCGGTGAGTACGCTTATTTATCCTACGCCACGAGGTCCGGTGACGACATCGATGACGAAACACTCGAGTCGGCCGGATCCATGACAAAGACGATGAAACCGCTTTTTGGAGTGATGCGCCGCATCATGAGAGGCGGGTCGCTTCCTTTGGAAGACACGCCTGAAGGACTTGCCGAGCTTGAAGAAAATGTTGACGCTTATCGCACATTGCTGCTATTCGAAAACCATGTCCATGCCTCAATGGTTCTCGAAACCTGCCTAGCCTTAGGCAGCAAAAAAGACGTGAAAGTAACACTTAACATGTATAAGAAAATGCAAGATATTGCCCGCAACGAATACATGAACTCAGAGGAAAAACTTGAGGCACAAGCAAAGGTCATTGCCACCATTGGCCAAATTGCCGATAGTGTAGGTTTTGGACAAATAAAGCCACCGGTAAGCGATTATATGCGGCGACAAGTGGATAATATGAATAAGCTTGCAGCCAGCAACGCGCATGAGTTGGATATTTTCTCGCTTGTTATACGAGGCCGTCATCACCGACTAGGCAAACAACAGAAAGAAACGGCCGAAGGCCAAGAGCATCCATCAGCACTACTTGCGGGCGAGGTATCGCTGCAAACCAGCGCGCCAGCCGAAGAATCTGCGCCGGCTCCTAACTACAGCGAACAACTGGATGAGATGCTCGGCAAACTCGATCTCCGCCAGCCGGTAGTCCTGGGCGGCAAAGAGATCCGGCGGCGTCAGCTCGATGCTGCCAGGGCGATGTTTATCCGCGGCGCGGCAGACGGCGACGGCAAAGAAATAGTTGCCGGCCGTTCGGCATACGACACTCAAAGACTCTTGTCTGACATCGAGTTCGTACTGTCGTTCATCCCAAGCAACGGGAATCTCTCTATCGCCCAAAAAGAACTCAAGGCAGCAGCAGAAGATTCTGCAAAAGCTAGCCATGAAATGCATAGCTTACTTGCTAAAGCCAGAGAGGATCTTTGCACTGCAGATTTAATGGAGCTCACGAAGCGAGCCCCGACTATCCGCGAAATAGGCTCCGTCCTTGAACAGCTACGGGCGGACTGGCCGGCGATATCTTATGTTATTGATCAAGCATGGCCAGCCGGCCGCAAACCGACAACGCACATGCAACTAGAGGAGTTATTGTTCCCCTCGGATGCCAACGCACAGCTTACAGAAGCTACCGCCGCTTAAAAGGTAGTGCAGAGTAGTTTTTTTATGTGGCAGGCAGCCGCGACTTGCACGTTATTAAGGCACTAAAGGGCCAATTGCCAGCATGGCAGAGAAAGCCAGCAAAATGATAAGCGAAAAATGGAACATCCGGCGGGCCCAAGCAGAACTATGCTTAGTAACAAGGCCCTGAGCCCCTAAACGTATCCAAAATATACCAAGCAGCGCCATAACTGCAAAATATACCCAGCCAGCATAACCGAAAACCGTGAGAAGAAGTGTCATTGCAACAAAAGCTATTGTGTACGCGAAGATCTGGATTGTAGTACTGCGAACGCCTTTAACAACAGACATGACTGGCACGCCCGCAGCCTTATATTCTGCTCGCCGATAGATGGAGATCGAATAAAATTCTGGCATTTGCCAGAAAAACAGCGCCAGAAAGACGAGTATAGCACCGGCGTCAATCCGGTTACTAACGGCGCAATAGCCAGCTAAAATGGGCATGGCTCCAGATATGCTGCCAACCAGAGTCCCATGTATAGACAAACGCTTAGCTAATACTCCATATAGCAGAACATAGTCCACGAAGCCGAATAAGCCAATAACCACCACTAGTAAATTAACCCATGCTGCCAGCACCACTATGCCGCTAACACCGAGCACGACTGCGAAGAGTACAGCGTTACGACCACGGATAGCCCCACTAGCCACGGCTCGCTTTTTAGTCCGTTGCATAATACTATCGATATCTTTATCTAGATAGTTATTTAACGCACAGGCTGAAGCAATCACCAAGGTCATACCTACTAACACCGCTATAAATAGGGTCAGCTCAAAGTGCTTGAAGTACCCAGAAGCGAATAAGAAACCGGCTGCACCGGTAATAACGTTTCCATACAAAACGCCGGGTTTCGTCAACGAGTAATATTGTCTGAACGTTCCCAAAACAAAGTCCGCTAAAATCCGCTGTCGGCCTGTTTTTGCATATACTGGTTTATCTGCGCCGGCGTCATACGGTAGTTCAAGTTATACATGATCCAAATGGAACCGATCACCACAATAAGCACTACAGTTATCATCATAAACAGGGTCAGTAGCCGCCAGCGCGGTTTTGTCTCGCGGCCGATGTGCAAGAAGAAAAAAAGCTGCGCGATAAACTGGATCACTGCCAAGCCGAGCAAGGCTGCCATTAATACTTTTCCTGAAAGAGCATGGTGAGTTGCCAGTAGATAGGCAGCCACAGTCAACACAATCGATAACACAAAACCAGTAGCATATGATCTGAGCGTTCCGCGCTCACTATCTAATTGCCCATGAATGACGCTTGAACTCATAAATTAGCACCTCCCATCAGGTATACAATAGTAAAAATGAATATCCAGACAACATCAAGGAAATGCCAAAACAAACTAAGCATGGTTAGCCGCCGCACGTTAGCACGGCTAAGACCCCCTCTGGCAACTTTGACAAGCATGGCTAACATCCACGTAAGGCCGACGGTTATGTGTAAGCCGTGCGTGCCGACCAGAGTGAAAAAGGCCGACAAGAATCCGCTGCGGCGCCAGCTATTACCAGTAGCTGCCAGATGGTGAAATTCGTGCAGTTCTATGGCCAAAAAGCCGAGGCCCAGCAAAAAGGTAAATACAAACCATAAAAATACCTCTTTTTTAGCCCGGCGGTGTACCGCCAGCATAGCCAAGCCGCAAGTGAAACTGCTGGTCAATAGAAGTAGCGTCTCTACCAGCACGGTAGGGAGATCAAATAATTGGTGTCCGCCAGGGCCGCCATATGTATTATTGTGTAAAACGGCGTACGTTGCGAATAAGCTGGCAAACAGCACGCAATCTGTCATGATGTAGACCCAGAAGCCGAACAACGTCTTATTGTCAGCTTGATGCCGCTCTTCGCGCAGGTCCGCTCGTTCCGCCGTTGTCATGGCGCTCATGCCGAAGCCTCCTCTCGCCGGCGGGCAAACTCGGCTTCGATAGCGGCGACCTTGGCCGCAGGAATGACGCGTTCACTATCTTCATCGCTTAAGGTGTGCAGCAGCATCGCGACAAGTATGCCGAAACCGCACGCAATAACCAACCACCAGATGTGCCACACAAAGCCGAATCCAGCCCCTAGAGCAAGCCCGCCGACTATGATGGGTGTCGAGGTGTTTTTGGGAACTCGAATATCGTGGTAATGCGGCTGGGCTAGGTCGGCGTGTTTACTGTGCTTTGCATCCCAAAAAGGATCACGGCCGGTAACTGTAGGCAATATCGCGAAATTATACTCAGGGGTGGGTGAAGGTATTGACCACTCAAGTGTCCGGCCATTCCATGGATCACCGGTTAAGTCACGGTTTTCATCTCGCTTCCAAATGCTGTAGCCCAACTGTAACAGCTGAAAGGCAACGCCCAGCCCGATAATTGCCGCGCCTATCGCCGCCACGATGAATAATGGCTGCCAGCCCAGAGAGGCACTGTAATGATCCAATCTTCTGGTAGCACCCATCAAACCGAGTATATATAACGGGCCGAAGGCCAGCACAAAGCCTACAATCCAGCACCAAGCGGCATATTTGCCCAAGCGCTCGTTCAACCGAAAGCCGAAAATCTTAGGGAACCAATACGTTAAGCCGGCAAAAAAGCCGAATACAACGCCACTGATTATCATGGTATGGAAATGAGCTACTAGGAATAAGCTGTTATGAACCTGGAAATCAATTGGCGGTACAGCCATTAATACTCCTGCTACTCCACCCATCGTGAATAAGAATATAAAGCCCATGAACCAGATCATAGGCGAAGCAAATTTAATGCGTCCGCGGTACATAGTAAAAAGCCAATTAAATATCTTGACCCCCGTAGGAATCGCAATAAACATTGTCATGATTCCAAAGAAGGCATTGACATCCGCTCCGGCGCCCATCGTGAAAAAGTGGTGCAGCCATACTAGGAAAGATAGAAAAACAATTGCCCAAATAGCGGCAACCATCGATTTGTAACCGAAGAGTCGTTTGCGTGAGAAGGTCGCTACAATTTCCGAGTAAATACCGAAGGCGGGCAGCACCAAAATATATACCTCGGGATGACCCCATGCCCATATCAAGTTAACGTACATCATAGCATTGCCGCCGTTGCCGGCTGTGAAAAAATGCATGCCGAGTGTCCGGTCAAGATAAAGCAATGTTAGTGTAACTGTGAGGATTGGAAAAGCGAAAGCCACAAGTACCATTGAACCGAATACACTCCAGGGGAAAAGCGGCATCTTCATCATAGTCATGCCCTGGCATCGGTTTTTCAAAATTGTCACCATGAAATTAATGCCGCTCATCAGGCTGCCGATACCGGCAATCTGTAAGCTCCATATCCAATAGTCAACCCCTGTTCCAGGACTATAACGAAGTTCGCTGAGTGGCGGATACGCTAACCAACCGGCTGCCGAAAACTCGCCCACAACTAATGACAAATTAATTAATAGCATGCCGGCCGTAAACAGCCAGAAACTCAGCGCATTCATAAAAGGGAATGCCACATCTCTCGAACCAAGTTGTTGCGGCATTATGAGGTTAATCAAGCCAAACATCAGCCCCATAGCTACGAAGAAAATCATAATAGTACCGTGTGCCGACACCACCTGCTGGAACATGTCCGCCGATATCACGCCGTGTGACGCGCCGACACTGGTAGCCTGCTGGGCGCGCATCATAGCGGCATCCGACAGGCCGCGCAGCAACATCAAAAGCGCAACAATAACGTACATGATGCCAATTTTCTTGTGATTGGTGGTTGTCAGCCATTCCCGCCAGAGCCACTTCCATTTTCTAAAGTACGTTAGTAGAAGCAATACAATAATCGTACCAGCGACAATCGTAACGGCAGCACCCTGGGTAATTCTATCCTGCGGGAAAGAATGCAGCGTCAACCTACCAAGAAGATCGGCCATGACCATTATTTTTTCACCTCTGCGGCATTACTAGACTGGGTAGTGGGCACCGGCTTAGAATTATTCGCTGCAGTAGGCGCAGGCAACCCGCCTGGCTCCATATACGCTATCATTATGTCATCATACAGTTTTTTTTGAACGGTCGAGTAATAAGATGGCGGATTGTACTTGCTGGGCGCAGCAAGCTGCGCATACGTTGCTGAATTTAACGGCCGGTTTGCGGCCTGGGCTTGTTTTACCCAGCTATTAAACGAGGCTGTTGATCCGGAGCGAACCGTGAAAGTCATGCCGGCAAATCCGCTGCCGCTAATATTGGCAGAGGAGCCATTAAAAGCACCGTCTCGGTCTGCTATCAGATGTAATTCAGTATTCATACCGGGCATAGCATAAATCTGGCCGCCAAGCTGTGGGACCCAGAAAGAATTCATCACCGTATCCGACGTTAATTCAAAATTCACCGGAGTATCGGTAGGGATTTGCGCGAAATTTACGCTTGCTACATTTTGCTGTGGATAGATAAACAGCCATTTCCAATCCAATGATACTACTTGGACGGTGAGCGGCGTTTTGTTTGAAACCAGTGCCTTATAAGGATCCAGCGCATGAGCGCTGCGCCACGTTACTACCGATAGAACGCCAATAATTACGATGGGAATACCCCACCAAACTGACTCGAACAACCAGCTATGATCCCAGTCGGGGTTGTATTTCTTAGGGCGATGATTACCTTCCCGATATTTCCACGCGATAAAAATAGTCAGCGCAAACGTTGGCACTACCACAACTACCGAAAGCAAAACGCCAAGAATAATCAACTGGCGCTCTTTATAGCTTATCTGGCCGGCGGGTTGCAATACGTCGATAGTATGGCCACTCAAATATACTGCCAGCGCCACTATGAAAGCGGCAACCGCCACTCCAACCAATACCAGTTTAGGCTTTTTGTTCATCAGCTGACCTTCACATAAGCTTTAGCTTAATTGTACCACGGCAAACCCCTTCAATTCGAATACCAAGGGAGGTGAACACCTTTAAGCTGCTACTAAAGAATTGCTATACTGCGTTCATGAAACGCTGGGAAAAAATTATGGCCTTCGTTATCGTGCCCATACTTGGCATTGTCGTATGGACGGCGGCCTATGCCGAGCGCGGCTGGATTCGTGGCAGCCTTATACCGGCATACGCGAGCTTCGCCAATAAAGATACCGTCAACACAACATATGATGAAGTATTCTATCCGGTCAACACCAAACTCGCATCATATGGCTTCGCAAAAGACCAAAGTTTCGGCGTCGGCTGCGCATCCGGCGGAAACGTCATGTATGAGGGCTTCCACGAAAGAGTACCGTGCCAGCGAATGGAATCGCTAAAGTTCCCCGGCTACTCAAAGTCCTTTGAACAGCGCTGGCAACATGGGGAAGCGTTCGCTTTTGACCGTTTTATGAAGTCGCAGGGCTGGGCTAATATCAGCCCTAACCAACCGTTGCTCCAAATGTACGCTCCGAGGAGCGATGACAAGTCGCTGGATATTCAATATGCCATAAAACGGCATGGGGTGGTATGCAATCTAATGCTTATTTACTATTCATGGGAGAATAGTTCTGACAAAACCTGGGCTAACGAGACATGCCAGAAAGATTTAACGCTCTTCGGCGCCTCATATTACTAAAAATGGTCACGAATATGGCCGAAGGAAAATTCCCAATCGGCATTGGCTTTTTTATGCGGATTGAAAATACCCTGGGGATCCATAATGTGCTTGGCTTCTTGGAAAATCTTCAAAACATCCTTGCCATACATTTGTTCCAGCCACGGGCCGCGCACCAGCCCGTCATTATGCTCGCCGGAAAGTGAGCCGTGATATTTCAGTACGAGGGTATTTACCGCTTTCATAGCCGGCAAGATTTTTTTACGGTCAACGGGGTCTTCTAGTTTCATGAGAGGAATAATATGGAAATTGCCGTCGCCCATATGGCCGGCAATAGTCGCAAACAAGTCGTATTTTTTAATGATTTTACGTAATTTTGGCAGAAATTGGGTCAAATACTGTGGCGGCACAACCAAGTCATCGATGAACGGGGCGGTGTGTTTATCCTTTACTTTGCTGCGAAGCAGCTGGAAACTGTAGCGTCGCATCAACCAGAACTTTTCTGATTTGCCCTCAGTCGGGTCTTCTTCGAAACCGTTAATTTCATATCGCGCGCGGTGCCCTTTAAGCTGGCGGTGCAGCGCCCTGACTTTTTCGCGGACTTCTTCTTCGCTCTCGCCATTAAACTCAACCATGAGAACAAGTTTTGGTATGCCGCGCCAAGCATGCATGCGCAACCCGCTCGGCGCCAAACTGAGTAGCAACTTTACAACGCCACCCCAGCCGAGCATTTTATGAAAACTGGGCAAGAATTTTATACCGAGCCACATGGTAGCATCATCAAACGATTCAAAAGTAGCAGGCTTGCTTTCGAGCACCTTAGGTATAACTTCGCCGAGATCATCGATATCTTTCATGAACAAAACGAGTAGCCCGGAATGCGGCCGTGCCGGTACCAGGCGGAAATGTATATCGGTCACAAAACCAAGCGTACCTTGGGCGCCGACTATCAATTTAGTCAGATCAAAAACGCCGGTTTCCCGATTCCAGACGTCCCATAGGTTATAACCGGTTGAATTTTTAGTGACATGCGGCTTGGCGGCCTTGATCTTATCGTAATGGTTTTCCACCAATTCGTATAAGCCTTTGTATACTTGGCCTTCAAAATCTTTCTGCCGCATTTTCTTATCGAGTTCGGTTTTATTAAGCGGCTTGACCGTACGCTCAATCCCATCTGCGAAGACAAATCTTAATTCAGTTACAAAATCTTCGGTCTTGCCGAATTCAAGCGATTTCTCGCCGCCGGAATTGTTATTGACCATACCGCCGATGGAGGCCAGGTCGCGGGAGGCGGGGTAGGTAGGCATAAGCGCGCCATGCTTGAGCGTCTGCGGCTCAAACTCACGGTACAAAACTCCCGGCTGGGCATGGGCGGACGTAGAAGTTATATTTTCAATTTGCGTAAAGTGCTTACGAAAATCCACGATAATGGATTCGTTAATGGCGCCTCCCGACATATCCGTACCGGCGCTCCTCGCGGTAAGGCTTAGGCTTGGGCGCGATTTTTTCTTTTCTGCAACTGTCTTGACGAGCCGCTCGACATCCTTGGCATCTTTCGGCGCTACGATGAGCTCCGGCCTCAGTTCAAACATCGAGGCATCGTGGCTATACAGATCGAGCGTGTCGGCGGAATCATCCATCTCGCCCCTGAAACCATCATGAGCAAGCGCATTTTTAATTTCATCCATACCCCTTAAGCTTACGGCTTTGTGGGCCTGGAATGCAAGCCAGGTAAACACAAAGACTATTAAAGATAATCTTGGACAGATGCTTCTGAAGGTAAACTATGGAGTTCGGCACTCAACTGGGCCGCCATGACAGCATAGTCTACTGCCGCCCAGTCATTACCGGTATAGGCCTTCATTTCAGCCAACAGGTCGAGGGTAACTCCTGCCAAAACGCCTTGCTCTTCAGAACTTGCCGCCCCAAAACACTTAAGTACGGCTTCGCACATATTGTATGCCTCCTGCCACTCAAGCTGATCTGTCTCTTCAAGGCGCTCCTGTAAAGCATTGATTCCCAATTGGCAAGCAGCTTCGTCGCCACCAGCAGCCAGCTCCAGTAGCACCAAAGCCCGGTTACCAGGCGCAGAACCCAAATGTTCCATCGCTGTCCGGCGGATAAAATCATTCTCTACTGCTATGCCAACCCTTGCTTGGTTCATACACATCCGGCCAAGCGCATTTGTTAAGTCTGATTCCGTCCATGGGCGGCCGCGCTCGAATCCGTTATTGATACCGTTTTCTATCCGGTGCTTCAGCCTGTCGATCGCGACAAAAGGGTCTAAGGGCGAACTTATTTCACTTAACTTTTTTGAGGCCATATCGCATGTCGGCAGGCCCATAGAGGCTGCCTCTACCCGGTCCAGAGCTTGTAATTCTCCTGGTAATGGCCGGATTACTTTCTCCGCTTCAGTGAGCAGTACTTCTGATAACTGGCCGAATGGCAGGCCGCGAAGTTGCGCTGCATCAAAATAAGAAGAACCCGTTTGTTCTGCTTGGGCCATAATTCACATATTATATAAATTTATTCTAATTTTATCAAGTAGTTCCCCCGTGGACTATCTGATACAATCATAAGCAGAATGGTAAAAAAACACAGAATATTAATTGTGGGCGGTGGCTTTGCCGGCGTAAAAACCGCACTGGACTTATGCAAAGATGACCGGTTTGCCGTCACGCTGCTCACTGATGACCCCGACCTTCGCTATTATCCGACGCTTTACCATAGCGCTACTGGCGGCAAGCGTGCCAACTCCTCGATCCCACTAGGGACAATTTTTGCCAACAAGCCGGTAACCGTTTCTATCGGCACCGCCGCGAAGCTTATCAGAAAGGACAAGACAGTTACCACAGATAAGGGCAGGGCATACGAATATGACAGCCTGGTACTTGCTCTCGGCGTGGTTACCAATTACTTTGGCATTCCTGGTTTACCAGAATACTCTTATAGCATCAAAACACAGGCTGCGGCGGCCCGTTTCAAGCGCCACCTGCACCAACAACTGGCCGATGAACACCAGCCCGACTTGCATTATGTAATCGTCGGCGCGGGCCCTACAGGTATAGAGTTAGCAGGCGCGCTGCCTGGCTACCTTAAAAAAATCATGAAAAATCATGGCGTGAAGCACCGGGCTGTGCACATCGATCTTATAGAAGCGTCGCCGCGCCTACTGCCTCGGCTGCCGAAAGACACTTCCCGGGCCGTACGGAAACAATTAACTAAACTCGGTATCCGGCTATATTTGAGCAGTACCGTTGAAGGCGAAACCGCCGATGAGCTCACCGTAAGCGGCAAACCTATCCGTAGCCATACTGTGGTTTGGACAGCGGGCGTTACCAACCATCCTTTTTTTAAAGATAATAACTTCGTGTTGGCCGGCCGGGGCAAAGTGGCCGTCAATGCATATCTTGAAGCAGAACCGGACATTTATGTACTAGGCGACAATGCTAATACGCCATACAGCGGCATGGCTCAGACTGCCTTGCAAGATGGCAAGTTCCTTGCCCGCAACTTAAAGCGTCGGGCGTCGGGCAAAAAATTCCGAAGCTACGTGGTACGAGAGCCGGTGTCGGTCATCCCGTGCGGGCCGCATTGGGCGGCAGTAGCCTGGGGCAGGCTCCGCCTTTACGGCTGGATCGGCTGGGCGCTCCGGGAAGCCGCCGACATGAATGGCTTTCGCGATCTAGAATCATGGAAAAAGGCTGGCCGGCAATGGTTTACTGAATTCACTGCGGAAGATGAATGCCCGGTTTGCGCCATCAACCCCGGTCAACCTAACTAGGTTTGCTATAATCGCCGCATGGCAGTAAAACACCTCATTCGAATAATCGTCCCCGAGAACATCGTAAAAGCTATACTCATTGGGGCTGTAGTAGGTTTTCTGATCGTTGTAGCCCTAGCTATTCCCGATGCAAATGACACGGATGGCGGCATCGTATATCTTATTTTATTCCCGGCCCTTACGCTGTGCGGGGCGATATTATGGTTTGCGCTCAACCAGCTTATCTACGCTGGCAGACGCGGTAAAAGAAACTTCATAATTTGCATACTGCTACTCCTCGTATTTCTTTTTATTTGACCTTTTAGGAGTACTGGCTAAATTATGTGAATAGCGCCATAAAAGGTAAAATGTGTTCTATGGCAGGTGAGATCTCTTCCGTACCTCCGGCAATCCAATGCCAGTTCGATCCGTCTCAAATCTGTCCCCTGCGTCAGGCGTTGCATGAAATGGCCGAATTAAAGCAAAAGTATCCTTTGCCGCCGGTACTCCCCGAAAGCCGCGAAGCATATGACATGCAAAAAAGCCGCATTGAAAGAAGGCTATCCCGTGATGATCAAATACGGCTCCACAGCATACGGCATCAGCTCACACCGGACGGAAGGACCGACATAATACCTGATTCATGCGTTTCCGGCCCCGAAAAAAGCATGTTGTTTTTTGGCAAGATGGCTTGCGGCGCCCAAACAGAATTCAAGCCATGGCAATTTCCGCCAATAGAACTTAGCATGTAACAAGTGTGAATTGTCTACTCTAGCGGCAAGGAACACGTACAATATATATCAGATGGGATTATTTGAAGACGAATATGAGCGCCTGAACGAGGCCCAGAAGGAAGCGGTCGAAGAGACGGAAGGGCCGGTCTTGGTAGTCGCTGGGCCGGGTACCGGTAAGACCCAGTTACTCGGCATGCGCGTGGCAAACATCTTAAAAACGCGGGACACCAAGCCATCTAACATTCTTTGCCTGACATTTACCAATAAAGCCTCCATCAACATGAAGGAGCGCATTATTCGTTTGACAGGAGTTGAAGGCGCTAAGGTAACCGTAAAAACCTTCCATAGTTTTGCGGGCGAAATCATGAATTTGTATCCAGATTATTTCTGGAATGCCGCACGGCTGTCGGTGGCACCGGAGTCTGTACAGCTGGATATAATCGAGTCCATCGTCAGCAAGTTGCCGCTCGATAATCCATTGGCATTGAAGTTTGCAGGCCAATACACGTTGCTTGGTGACATTCAACGCTCAATCGGTCTCGCCAAGGACGCCGGGCTCACTCCTGGAAAGTTGAGCGCGCTTATAGATGTAAACCTTGCGTACATCAATGAAATTGAGGCAAGCCTGGTAGAAATACTAGGACAGCGCTTATCGGCAAAAACACTTGAAGAGCTGCGCACAAAAGTTGCAGCCCTGCCCAAACAGCCCATCGATCAGAGCGTTTACCCTTTAGTTTCATTGTCGACAGTTCTCATAGAAAGTTTGGACAATGCCATAGCGCAAGATGAGGGCAGCGGCAAAACCGCCAATACAAGCGCCTGGAAACAACGCTGGGTACAAACCGTGAACGGCGAAAAAGGCATGTGGAAGGAGCGCCAGCGCAATGAATGGTGGCGTGAACTGGCAAATGTATACGAAGTTTACCGCGAGCTCGTCCATGAAAGAGGTTTTTACGACTATGCCGATATGCTCGTGGAAGTCATAGCCCAACTGGAACAGCATCCGGATATACTGGCAGACGTCCAGGAACGCTTCAACTACGTGCTTATAGACGAATTCCAGGACACAACGCCGGCCCAATTACGCTTGGCCCATCTAGTTGCTGACCACCACAGCACAGATGAGCCGAACCTGATGGCCGTCGGCGACGATGACCAGTCGATTTTTAAATTCAATGGCGCCGAACTTAATAATATGCTCGGCTTTGAGCGTAATTATCCGAGCGCCAAGCGTATCGTTTTGCTCAAAAATTACCGGTCCACGCAGCAGGTGCTAGACAGCGCCAAAAAGGTAATAGAACAGGCGGAAAGCCGCTTAGTCAACCAAGATACCTCCCTTAGCAAAGATTTAGTAGCCGAGGACCCGCCAGAAGATCCGGGCAGGATTGCGGCAGTTTCGTACTCATCTCGTGAACTGCAATTCAGTGAAATAGCGCGGGAAATCCAATCGGCTTATAAGCCGAAAAAAGAAATAGCGGTCTTAGCCCGCGGCCATGACAGCCTTATAAAAATGTCTGGTATATTGCAACAGCTAAACGTACCCGTCCGGTATGAGCAGCAGAGCAACATTTTAGACCACGAAATAGTTAACCAAGTATATTTGATAACCAGCCTGCTCGCAGCGATAAATAGCGGTGATAAAGCAACGATTAATGCACTCGTGCACCAAGTTCTACGCCACCCCATGTGGGGCATAGAGCCAGTAGAACTATGGCAGCTCGCAGTTGACAACTATCCCCGCCGCGACTGGTTAAAATCGCTGTTGAATAACCGGTCCAGCCAGCTACAAACCACCGGCAATTGGCTGGTATGGCTATCCCGGCAGGCAGGCAGCCAACCACTGGCAGTAACACTGGAACACATCTTAGGACTACGCAAAAGCCACGAATACACGTCGCCCATCCGGGAGTACTTTATCGACAGAAATATCGACAGAAATAAAGACCGGGCGGGCCAGTATTTGAGCAGTCTCTCGGCAATCCAGCTGCTTAGAGCGCTCGTGCACGAGTTTGCGCGGCAAGGCGAGCCTACACTTGAAGAACTTATACGCTTTATTGATATCAATAGGGAGAACAATAAGGTCGTCGCCGACGAATCGCCTTTTATAACCGGCAACCAGGCAGTGCAATTACTTACCGTTCATAAGGCCAAGGGCCTGGAGTTCGACGACGTTTATATAATCGACGCCATTGAAGACATATGGCAGCCGCGCAAAGGTTCGCGTAAACCCCCATCTAATTTACCTTTGCAGCCCAACGGAGACGATTTCGACGATTACGTTCGCCTGATGTATGTGGCCATGACTCGCGCCCGGTCTTCCATTACTATTAGCGGCTATTACCAGGATCACGCCGGCAAAGACGTTGCCGCCAGCACTATTATCCAGACCGCCTTCGACATAACTAAGCTAACAGAGACCGGCGAAGACCGGCTCATAGAAGTTCTCGAGCAAAATTTGCACTGGCCTGACCTAAGCGGCGGGGAAGAACGGGAGATGCTCAAAGCCAAATTGGAAACTTACAACCTTAGCGTTACTCATTTACTTAATTTCCTCGACCTATCAAAAGGCGGACCGCAGTACTTCAAAGAACGGAATTTACTAAACCTGCCCGAAGCAAAATCAGTAGCCCTGTCGTACGGCACCGCCATGCATAGCGCCATGGAAGAAGCCCAAAAATTAACCAATAAAGACTCTTTCGACCTCGCCGCCATAAAACAGGCGTTTGCTTTGGCCCTCGAAGAAGAACAGCTTAGTCCGGCCGAAACCAAGCGGTTCACTGAGCAAGGAAAGCAGATGCTCGACAGGCTATTCAATGAATACGGATACACGCTGCAAAAAGGCAACTTGCCAGAGCAAGAACTCAAAGACATCCACCTCGGCGAAGCGGTTATCAGCGGTAAGCTGGACCGGGTTGATAAAAACAGCCCATCGCTACTGATTGCAGATTATAAGACGGGCAAACCGCTTTCCAGCTTTGCAACCAGCGATAAGTCTAAGGCCTTGAAAGCCCATAACCATAAAATGCAGCTGATCTTTTATGCCCTTTTAGCCCAGGAAACCCCTCAGTTCAGCGAGTACAAAAACTTTGAAGGCCAGATGGTTTACGTTGAGGCAGACACGCAAAAACTGCTACGCCTCTCTTACGCGCCCTCAGAGGATGACGTTAAACGCCTGCGGCTCCTTATAGAAGCTGTGTGGAAAAAGATTATGGCGCTTGATTTGCCGGATATATCACATTACTCCCAGGATATAGATGGCGTTCAACAGTTCGAGCAAGATCTTATTGACGGTACTATTTAAACGAAAAACTGCCCGGCTTTCAAATTACCGGGCAGTTATGCCTTTATCGTGAAAGGTATGCTATTTCTTCTTTTTGCCGGAAGATTTCTTCGGCTTAGCAGCAACGGCAGGGGTGCTGCTCGACGTACTGCCACTTACAGCGGCGGCTAAGTTACCTGCACCGTCTTCCGTAAAGAGCAGGTTATACAGGTTAACGCCGATGATAGCGCCAAGGACCGGGCCGAGTACATAGGTAGTCCATACCCAAGCGCGGGTACCAAGTGCCAATGCCGGATTCAAAAGGCCGAGGGCTGCAGATGAAGCCGCAATGATACCGAGCATGTATGACAAACCGGCTACTGATGCCGTAACAGCAGTGCTGTAGCGCTGGTAAAGCGCAGATGCCCAGCCAAAGGCGAAAATACCGGTACCGACAGCCTCAGCTACCAGAATGCGGCCCGTATAGTGGCCCCCGACTGGCTGCAAGGAGTTGTGCACGAAGTACGTGTACAGGTAGTATGCGCCCCAGGCACCCAGCAATTGAGCGGCAATGTAGACAATGGCGCGGGCAGTGGTGACTTTACGTGCCGTCCACAGGCCAATAGTAAGCGCCGGGTTAAAATGCCCGCCGGAAATACTAGATACGGCAAACATCATAACTGTTATAGTGAGCCCGGCGGCAATAGCCACGAAGAAGGGGACACCGATTGTTGATCTTTGTACGCTCAGGACGAGCAGGGTCAATATACCCGCACCGAGGAATTCTGCTACCAAAGCAGCTGCTTTTTGTCTTCCAAACATTATGGAACCTCCACTGTTAGTGTTGATGACCCTAGAGTACCGTGAAGTAATAGTTTTGTAAAGTTTACAGGGGTACCGCCCCTGTGCTAATTGAGGTCAATTTGATACAGTTCTGGGTTAGGAACCGCGCCGGCAACCGCTGCAAGAATCATCTCCCGGGCATGCTCAGCAAGCAATTTCTTTTCAGCAGCATCCGGGCCGCTGGCCAAAACATGCTCGATTTTATCGGCATACGGATCATCAAATACAAATGAACCCTTGCCAATTACGCTCCGGTCATATAATTCATTCTGGTCAACCGTCATGCCCTCTATCTTATTCCGAACTAAAGTGACGCCCTCGTGCGGGACATCCCTTAGCTTCTCAATGGCTTCAGCGGCTTCAGAGCCGAGAACATTTACCAAAACCTGTTCGTTCCAGCCTTTGTAAGTATGGCTATCTTCGAACCGTATAGCATTTTCAATTACGCGATGGGCTGCGTCGGGATGGTAACGGTCCCCCATTTGGCTCTGCGCATAAGCCAACATAGCATCTGGGTGTTTACCGATTGCAGGGATCCATGTCGCAAATACGCCATTAGCGGCGCAAATAAAATGACCCCCACTGAGGATACCACCGTTATTAATGGTCTTTTTCGTAGAGCGCAGCCTTTCCTCGGCGGGCATGTCGCTGTCTTCAAAAGTACCAATCAGCTCATTTACGGCAAGAGCATAAACATCGGGGCCGCCCGGTACGGAGAGGCGCGGATCCGTCTCTTCACGCGGGCGCTCATCGATACAGGTGCCGCGCGAGGTGCGATAATCAACCGCTGTCAGGCATATTACTGCTTGTTGGGCTTGTTTTTCCAAGAGTTCCGGCGCTATCAGCTCGGCCCCGGCGGTCTTGATAGGAGTTTCTACGATTATAAAAGTTGGTGTTTGTATCATATTTCCGCGCGTCTCATGATTCATAAATTTTACGTCTGTTATCCCTATTAAAAATCCATTAAATTTTTAAAACACAAGATTTAATTTTACTCCTCTCAACTGAGTAATACAAGACATATATCACACAGAAAATGTATGGTATCTCACAAACATCTGGGAAAAACTACAGTATCCTGTAAGCATCAAATGGGAGCATAAACATATGCCAGACAAAATACCAGCAGATAACACCGTACAAATCCTCGAAACAGCCCCGTCCGACCAGCTTATTAGCTCTTTTTTGCGCAGGCTCAAAACAATACCATCCCTGGAAGAGAGAACGCTGGAACAATGGAAGGCACTCGAGAAAAGCCAGCCGAATATTGCACGTTTTATTATGGCTTGCAGTTACCAGGCCGCACCGGACGATGCCGAAATGAGGTCGGTAGTAACGGCGAATATGTTATACCTCTATACGCTTCTCGGCGAAGCTAAGTTGCACCAAGAGCTCCGCCAAACCTACGGCGGCGCATTCAGCCAGTACTTCGAGGAGTAGCGGCAGCTGCTATACTGTTCGTATGTTTAAGGAATTTAAGCAATTTATCTTGCGGGGTAACGTTGTCGACCTCGCCGTTGCAGTCGTTATCGGCGCCGCCTTCGGCGCAATCGTTACAGCCCTGGTAAAAGATCTAATCACGCCGCTTATTGCAGCTATCGGCGGCAAGCCTGACTTTTCTAACCTGTATTTCACCATCAATAACAGTAAAGTTATGTATGGCGACTTCCTGAATGCTGTTATTTCTTTCATGATTCTCGCCGCTGTAGTCTTCTTCTTTATCGTTAAACCGATAAATACGCTTATGGAGTATTCCAACCGCCGTAAGACGCCAGAAGATCCCTCAGAGAAAAAATGTCCATTTTGCCTGAGTGATGTTCCTAAGGCGGCTACGAAATGCGCTTTTTGCACGAGCAAATTACCAGCTAAAAGTTAAGTATTTCTTCTAGTGACTATCTCGTAAGCAACTACTAACGATTGCGTTGGTGGCGGCGTTTGAGCGAAGCGACTTGCAGCCGTACGGCTTGGCGGTCAACCAGTGCCTGGGCATGCTCCAGGCTCACCTCGTCGGTAGCCTCAGCCTTCATCTTTTCAGCCCGTTGCAATGCCTTTTCAGCCTCGGCTTCATTGATTTCTTCGGCATGGTCGGCCTCATCCACCAGGACGCGCAAAGTGTTGTCCGCAACTTCTATAGCGCCGCCATTGGTGGCAAAATACTCGCGTTCACGGTCCGTATCGCGCGGATTGCGGCGAACGATGATAACGCCGGTATTTGCCACACTGACAAGCGGCATATGGTCTTGCAATACGCCGATCTGGCCGTCTTTAGTCGGTAAAATAACCTCATAGACATCTTCGTCGAACTTTTTACCGCTTAGAGATACCAGCTGGAAGTGGAACACGCTTATTTCGCTTTCTTGGCTGCCTTGGTTACGTCGCTGATCGGGCCTTTCAGGTAGAAAGCGCTCTCCGGCTTATCGTCGTGTTTGCCGTCGAGGATTTCGCGAAAACTCTTGATGGTATCTTCAAGTTTGACATACTGGCCTGTATTGCCAGTAAACTGCTCAGCTACGAAGAACGGTTGGGACAAGAAACGCTGGATACGGCGCGCGCGGCCGACCAATTGCTTGTCTTCTTCGGAAAGTTCTTCCATACCCAGAATAGCGATGATATCCTGCAGATCCTTATAGCGTTGAAGCACCCTTTGGACCTCGCGGGCTACATTGTAGTGCTCTTCGCCGACGATTTCAGGATCAAGGATGTTCGAAGTACTGTCGAGCGGGTCGATAGCCGGATAGATACCGATTTCCGTCAATGCGCGGCTCAAGGTGATGGTTGAGTCCAAGTGAGCAAAGGTGGTTGCCGGAGCTGGGTCCGTCATGTCGTCTGCCGGCACATACACGGCCTGCACAGAAGTAATTGAACCCTTGTGCGTAGACGTAATGCGCTCTTGGAGGGCACCCATTTCTTGCTGGAGGTTCGGCTGGTAACCGACGGCGCTCGGTAAGCGGCCGAGCAGGGCGGATACTTCTGATCCAGCCTGTGTATAACGGAAAATGTTATCAATGAAAAGCAGCACGTCATTGCCGTTATCGCGGAAACCTTCAGCGATAGCCAGGCCGGAAAGGGCCACGCGAAGACGCGCTCCAGGCGGTTCGTTCATCTGGCCGAAGACCAGGGAAGTGTTCTTAAGCACGTCAGCCTCTTCCATTTCATGGTAGAGGTCATTGCCTTCGCGGGTGCGCTCACCGACACCGGCAAACACAGAATAACCGCTGTGGAATTTGGCAATATTATTAATAAGTTCCTGGATAAGCACTGTTTTACCCACACCGGCACCACCAAAGAGGCCGGCCTTGCCGCCTTTAGTCATGGGGCAGATAAGGTCGATCACTTTAATACCGGTTTCCAAGATTTCTACGGCGCCAGACTGATCAATCAGCGGCGGCGGAGTTTTATGGATTGGCGCAAATTCGTTGAAATCGCCGCCCTTGCTGTCGATAGGCTCGCCGGTGACATTGAACATACGGCCCAAGGTCTTCTCACCAACCGGAACACTAATAGGCTTGCCTGTATCGGCGACTTCTGTGCCGCGCTCTAGGCCGTCAGTACTGCCGAGCGCAATTGCACGGATGCTTGATTCGCTCAGGTGCTGCGCTACCTCAAGCGTCAACTCTTCGCCGTTTAGGGTAACTTTAAGGGCGTTGTAAATTGCTGGGAGTTTGTCGGTAGCAAACTCCACATCGACCACCACGCCGACAATCTGGGTAATCTTGCCAGTCTGGGTTCTTGGTTTATCTTTAGTTGCTGTCGCCATCTATACTTCTCCTTCTAATTCATTCATCCATTTAACGCTTCCGCGCCGCCGGTAATTTCCGCCAATTCCTGGGTAATGGCCGCTTGCCGGGCTGTATTTAATTCCAGCGTGTAATCATCTATCAAATCGTTGGCATTATCAGTAGCGTTTTTAGTAGCCATCATGCGCATGGCATGTTCAGAAGCCAAACTCTCCAATACCGCCTGCCAAATCTGGGCCTCGATTAGCCGCGTGGTAACTTCGGCCACTACGGTTTCAACATCCGGTTCGAAGTTGCTTATTACCAGTTCCTCGTCGGCGCCGTCAATCACCGGTGCAGGCAGGATCTGCAAACTGGTAGCGGTTTGTACCAGATTAGACTTAAAATCGGTGTAGAGGACACGGACTTCGTCGATCTTTTCTTCCGTGTACTGTTCAATAACAGTATTGAGGATTGGGCGGACGTCGTTAGCACTCGGCTCATCTCCAAATGGCTGGTATACGGCCATCAGTTCAACCTCGGCTAAACGGCGGACAAACTGGGCACCTTTGCTGCCGATGGTAATGACATGGCTCTTGATGTGCTTATCGCGGTCTTCGCGCAAACCTTGGGTCAGTAGCTTCAAAATGTTGGCGTTATATGCCCCAGCCAAGCCAGTATTGCTTGTGATAACCACATACAGGCGGTTCTTCACGGGGCGTTTGCGGAAAAGTGGCATTTGTTCGACTTCGCTCATAGCATTCAGCCGCCGCAAGAGGTCATAGGCCATATTCTGGTAATCGCGGCTCTTAGCGGCATAGGCTTGGGCACGGCGCAGTTTGGAAGCACTCACCAGCTCCATCGCCTTAGTGATCTGGCGCGTATTGCTGATGGACGTAATCCGGCGTTTTAGCGTGATCGTGCTAGCCATTATTACTCGCTTGCCTCAGCTTTCTTAGCGGCTTTCGACTCTTTGTACGTTTCGGCCACTTTCTTAGCCAATTTGATGATCGTATCGTTCTGGACATCTGTCGGCTTATCGCCGGTGTTGACCGCCTCAATAAGCTTGGTGTGCCTAGACTTCAGTTCTCGGAGCAGCGCCTGTTCGGCAATCTTGATCTTTTCAAGCGGGACATCATCGAAACAACCTTCGTTAGCAGCCATCAACGCAGCATACATTTCCCAGATAGCATACGGGCTGTATTGCGGTTGCTTGAGCAGTTCGGTAAGGCGCTGGCCACGTTCGATGGTATGGCGCGTCTCAGCATCCAGGTCGGTAGAGAACTGGCTGAAGGCTGCCAGTTCGCGGAACTGGGCTAGCGCTAGTTTAAGGCCACCGCCGACGGCCTTAATGGCCTTGGTTTGGGCCGAACCACCAACACGAGAAACCGACAAACCAACCGAAATAGCCGGGCGGATACCCTGGTAGAAGAGATTCGTTTCCAGGAATATCTGGCCATCGGTAATGGAAATGACGTTTGTCGGAATGTAGGCACTAATATCGCCGGCCTGCGTTTCAATGATAGGCAGGGCAGTGAGCGAACCTGCGCCAAGCCCATCGCTCAGCTTGGCGGCGCGTTCCAAAAGACGGGAGTGCAGGTAAAAGACATCGCCCGGGTACGCTTCGCGGCCCGGTGGACGCCGAAGCAAAAGTGACATCTGGCGGTAGGCGGCAGCATGCTTGGACAAATCGTCGTAAATAATCAGAGCGTGTTCTTTGTTATCACGGAAATATTCGCCCATGGCACAGCCGGCATATGGTGCAAGGTAGAGCAGGGCGGCCGGGTCGGCCGGGCTGGTCGCGATAATGATCGTCTGATCCATCACGCCTTCGCGCTTCAGGCGCTCCTGCAAGGCGGCAATTTTGGACAATTTCTGGCCGATGGCCACATAGACATTAATGACGCCTGTTTTTTGCCGGGCTTGGTTAACCATGGTATCAACGGCAATAGCCGTCTTACCAGTCTGGCGGTCACCGATGATGAGCTCGCGCTGGCCGCGGCCGATAGGAATCATAGTATCGATAGCCATAAGGCCGGTCATGAGGGGCTCATGGACGCTTTTGCGGTCCAATACGCCGGGGGCACGGCGTTCAACGGGGCTCGTTTGCTTTGTCTTAATGGGGTCTCCGCCGTCGAGCGGGTTGCCGAGCGGATCAACCACGCGGCCAACTAGCTCCGGGCCGACGGGAACTTCCAATACTTTGCCGGACAACCGGGCTTTTGCGCCGGCTTTGATATCTACATCATCGCCGAGTAATACGGCGCCGATTTCATCTTCGGCGAGGTTAAAGGCAAATGCTGTAATCTGCTGGCCGTCAATGCCTTCAATCTCGAGCATCTCGTTATAGCCGCACTTGCTGAGACCGTAAATCCAGGCGATACCGTCGCCCACGCGGGTAACAATGCCGACATTTTCAATCTCAGGGCGCTCTTTCAGTTCTGCGATAGCCGCCCGGATATCGTTCGATAAATCTTGGATTGATAATTCAGTTTTGGTAGCCATTTATTCCTTTCCTGCCGCCTGCGCTAACTGCTTAAACTTATTGAGTTTCGTCCGAATACCCAGGTCCAATTGCTGGTTGGGTAGTGCAAGGCGTACGCCGCCAATGATTTCTGGATCATGCACTTCATTAATGACAATTTTCTCCGCCTGCGGATACAGCGCCTTAACTTTCTTGGTAATGTCCGCCTTGACTGCCGAGGACAGCGGCCGGGCGCTTGTCGCCACCACTTCAACATGTCCTTTTCCGGCCCAGTCAGCCTGGATATCCCGGAGGAGGGAATCAAGTTCGCCAGTCCGCCCCTCGCTCAACAAATATGCCGCTACTTCCTCGGAAAATGACCGGGACACACCCTGTTTCAAAGTGCGTTCAGCGACAAACTTAGCCAGGCGGGTACGCGGAGCTTTCATGCTGTCCGGCTCTCCTTAATGGCCCGTTCGATCAAGGCTTCATCCTTCTTGGCGTCAACTTTTTCATCGATTACGGCCTCCGTAGCTTCCGCTACCAAGTTAGCCATTTCTTTCTCGAGCTGCTTGCGTACGCGGGCCGTTTCGAGTTCTATCCGGCCCTCGGCCTCGGCTACGATGCCGTCAGCCTTTTTCTTGGCCTTTTCTTCGACAGCGCGGGCCGCTTCGCGGGCGGTGTCTTCGGCGCCGGCAATCATCTGATCAGCCTCTTGGCGCGCTTTGTGAAGTTCTTCGTCGACTTGTTTTTCCAGTTCGGCCTTTTCTTTCTGCATTTCTTCGCCAAGTTTAACGCCGCGGTCGATGGTTTCGCGCCGTTCATTAAGCAGCTTGACGATAGGGCCGAAAGCATAACGCTTCAAAACCCAGAGCGCCAAAATAAATGTAATCAGCTGTATCAGGAACGCCTTGCCATCGAAGCCTAAGGCACCGATACCGGACGTGCTGTCACCGAATTGTGTGATTGCTGTAATCATTAATGCGTCTTCAATTCCTCTTTTACTTGACGATGAAGATTGAGGCGAAGGCCAATAGGCCGAACAGCTCAACGATAGCCACGAAGATTAGGGCCTGGCCCAGGAACTTCGCTGCTTCAGGGTTGCGGCCGACAGCTGCCAAATAATTGCCGCCGATAAGGCCAATGCCGATGCCCGGGCCGATAAAACCGCCGCCGATCATCAGGCCTTTGCCGATAATTGCTGTATTTACTGCGTCTGCGAGTGTCATATGTTCGCTTGACTCCTTCTTAGGTTATTAACTATTTGAAAAACTATCTCAAGCCCGCCCATACCTATCTCAAGCACTCCCGGCCTTTAGCCCTATTGTTTCAGGAACGCTATCATCGGTCAAGTCCTCTTCTATGGACTCTTCCGGATGGGTAGTGCTGTGATTAACGGCTATCGCCAGGTACATCACGCTCAAAATAACAAAGATGTAGGCCTGCAAGGCGGCAATACCGAACTCAATCAGCGTAAAAGGCAAAGCGGTAACCGGCGCTGCGACATGGCCGAGATAGGAAAAGACTGCAATAACCATTTCCCCGATGGTAACGTTCAAGAAAAGCCGGAGGCTAAGGCTAATAACACGGGTCAAGTCAGTAAACATTTCCAGCAAGCCGATCACGAAATAGAGAGGATTTTTGGGGCTGCCAACGAAGAAATGGCGCAAGTATTTGAACAGGCCGCCGGACTCCTTGATAGAAGCCCCATACACCAAAACCATAGTCATAGCGCCCATGGCAAAGGTGCCGTCCAGATCGCCGGTAAATGGCCGGAGTAATGGCGCGCCGCTGTGGGTTTGGAAGCCTTCGCCAACAATCGGCAAAAGCCCAAGCCAGTTATTAAACAAAATGAAGAAAAAGAGCGTTACGAAAAACGGCACGTACTTGCGACCAATCTCTTTATCGTCAAATGCATTCACAACCAAATTGGTAATGAAATCCACACCGACTTCAACTACTTGTATAAAACCGGCTTTCGGCTTAACGGTTATTTTGCGGGCCAGCCACGTAAATAAAATAATCAGGAAGATAGAGCAGGCCCAGCCGTACAAAATGGAGTTCGTTATGCCGAAACTACCGATATGAAAAACTTGTGCCGGCGCAATGTGGATACTGGGGCCACTGTCGGCAAAAACGGGCAGCGATCCTATGCTCACGAGCGCTTCTCCTCACCAGTTTCCTGGGATGATGCAGGTGATACTACTTTAGCTGCTGGCGCGTTCTTAGCAGCTGCAGCATTGGCTGCTTTGACCGTTTGCCGCATAACGGCAAAAACGCCGGCGATAGCTACCAAGAAGCCAATCACGGTAAGTAGCGGTGTCGTACCAACATGGCTATCGATTTCAAACCCGCCAACAATGGGAATCAGTACCACTGCCGCCAACCGCCAGCTCATATCCAAAGCCATACCAACGAACACCGATTGCGGGGTCTCTGGTTTGCCCACCGTAACTTGTCTCGTGTTACTTGGTGCCGTAGGCGATGGCGTCTGGGGCGTCGTCGTCTCTGTCATTTCTTATATATTATATCAGCTGTGACATAGCTCACGCAACTATCCAGCAGTGAAAATATAACGGACTTGAAGAATCAAAACTTTCCGGATGCTAAAATCAGCGCCATAAGCGAAGCTGCCATACCGAAGTCCCAGATAAGGATTAAGGTGTTATTCGGCGCATAATTCTTTAGCCGGATGATTTCCACCACATGATTAACGCCGGCCAAAAAGAGAAAGACGATAATCGGGATAGAAATTGTAACCAAGCTGGCAACATCATGATTGATGGCATACAAGCACCCGAGGCCAAGGCCCAAGGAAACGAATGAAAGCTCGTATTGGAAACCGTTTGTTTTCCAGCCTATGGATTTGGCCGTGCTTTTTGCCAGAAAAAAGTGCATGACAAAGGATACGATCAACACATAACCCGCAAAATACACAAGCCAGCGCAAATCGGCGATGGTTTTTGACTCGCCGGCGATTGCTCCCGGCGCTGCCGAACCGCTGAGGGCAAATATCCAAGCCAGCACGAAAAGCCCCGGCAGAATCAGGGACGACCAATACTTTTTCATATACTCTCCTTTACATACTTCTTATCCTTAACTGTACCACAGTGGTACGGAAAGGAGTTTTTACTTTACAAAGTATAGTGAGTGAGCGTACAATAAAAACATGAGTAATTCTTCCGATGCCGATAATAAGATCACCGTTTATAGCGCCGACTGGTGCGCCTTTTGCCATGCCGCCAAAGGTTATTTTGATAAACTCGGCGTCAAATACACCGAGAAAAACGTTGAAAAAGACCCGGGCGCCGGCCTTGAAGCTGTTGATAAGTCAGGCCAACGCGGCATCCCGGTTATCGATATAGACGGCGACGTCATCATTGGCTTCGACCGCCCAAAAATTGACGCCTCGCTCAAAGCACACCAGCTTGTCTAAAAAGTAGCTCCCCTATCTTCCGAGCCATACTGTAAACTAAATGTATGCTCTCGGAGGACTACAAAAGCAAACCTGCCGTAGTAATCGTCTACACCGGCGAAGGCAAAGGTAAAACCACGGCGTCGCTCGGCCTTTTGGTCCGCGCCCTTGGCAACCGCTCAAGAGTCGCTTTTATCCAGTTCATTAAATACTGGGGCGTCTCTGAGCATGTTTTTATACGCGACATCCAGCCGCTCTATAAAGACCAGCTTTATTTTTACAAGGGCGGCAAGGGATTCTATAAAGCCGGCGACCTGAGCGAACAGCACGTTACAGACGCTCAGCACATGAAGGCAGCCAAACACACGTATGCCGAAGCCCTCAAAGCTGTTTCGAGCGGAGATTACGATCTCGTCATCTGCGATGAAATCAATAATGCCGTCCATGATGGCCTTATCGACGAAAAACAGCTTGAAAAGCTTATTTTGAGTCGGGCAGAAAACACCAGCTTATGCATGACCGGTAGAAATTTCCCGGAAAAACTCCTTAAATACGTCGACATCGCCACCGACATGACAAAAATAAAACACCACTTCGACAATAAGTATCTCGCCAATAAGGGCATTGACTTTTAGCCCAATTTTATTGTATAATTTTACCTTATTCGTAAGGACTTGCTTTTTACATGAAGTCAGGATTAAATACAGGCATGGGAACTCCGGCAACGGAGCGTCTTTCCGTAGTAAACATTACGGAAACGCTAGAGACAAATACCGGCATAACAGATCTTCTACTACCAGGCGAGTTCGAAGCTGTCCATTATTATCCTGACAAAACATTTGAAGCGACAACAGCGTACGTATCAGATACCGAGCTAGCCGCCATGGGGCTTGCGGTTGCAAACTCCGGAGACGCACTTGTCAGCGGCAATCCGCCGGTGGGTGCCGTCCTGGTTGTGCCAGACCCTCAGAAACCCGGTCAGTTTCGAGAAATAGGTGGTGGCGCAAATGATAAAACCGAAAAAGACATCAATAGTGGCCACGCCGAAATCAGAGCCTGGGAAGATGCCAAGGCCGCTGGCTATGTCGACGATAAACTGGACAAGAGCGTAGTCGTTGAAACCGTGCCACCATGCTCGTCCTGTGCGCCGCGGCTCGCAGAAGCCAGAATAATGAAGGTAGTGATCGCTGCTACTAGACGTGAAGGTTGGGATGCTTCCGGCGGGCATACCATGCGCCAACGCGATCTTAATATGCACGGCCTTTTCATCGACGGCTATACCGATACCATTGTTGTGCGTGTACCCGGCCGTGAAGCAGTACTTGCAAAATATGCGATGTGGGCTACGCAGCACGGCTATAAAAACGCCCCCGACATTAGTAAAATACCGCAACTGCCTCTACTCGAGGACTTAATGCTTAGTGAGGATGAAGCCGTTGCTTTACGGACTCACGTTCCAGATAAAGACTCAAGACCCAATCGCTGATCTTTGCTACAATAAACAGTGGTGAAAAAACCTATTTTATACTTAATGGTCGGCTATCCGGGCGCCGGCAAGACAACAATTGCCAAACTGGTCGCTGAGGCTACCGGCGCAGAGCACGTTTGGGCAGATTGGGAACGTCACAAGATGTTCAGCAGCCCCGATCATAGCGAAGCGGAGAGCACGGCGCTGTACGAAGCGCTGAACCGGCACGTGGCCAAGTTGTTAGCGGCAGGGAAAAGCGTCATATTCGATACTAACTTCAATTATGCTGCTGACCGACGGCTACTTCGAGATATCGCCGCCCGAAACGGCGCCGAAACTCTCGTGATATGGATTACAACGCCCCCAAAGGTGGCCCGCGAGCGTGCAGTGCACTCCCAGATAGTGCGTAACGGATACGATTTCACTATGACGCCCGAACAATTCGAACAGATCGCGGGCCATCTCGAACCGCCGGAAGATGATGAAAATGTCATTAAAATAGACGGCACGAAAATTGACGCAGATGCACTGAAGCGGCAATTTAGTACGTAAGGATGCACACCCTCCGCTACTACAAACGCCACATTCTCGGAACCGTGATAGCACTTGTTATAGGCAGTTTGGCGCTCTATGCCCAACATGAAGGGTTGTTCGGCCAGATAGCGCAACAAGACCAGCCGGGGCTCTATAACATTGCACACTTTGTCGATGGCGACACGATAGCAGTCAATATGAACGGCAAAACCGAAAAGGTACGCTTTATCGGCGTTGACACACCAGAAACGCACAAGCCGAACACGCCTGTGCAATGTTACGGCCCGGCTGCGGCTGCCTTCACAAAAAATACTATTGGGGCTAGTAAAGTCCGCCTGGAATCCGATCCAATGAGCACTAACCGGGACCGCTATAACCGTTTGCTCCGGTATGTCTATCTTCCAAACGGCATGCTCCTAAATGAAAAACTTATCCAGGAGGGTTACGGCTTTTATTACCCGTATTTCCCATTCAGCAAGTCTAGTGCATTCTCGGCGGATGAAAAAGCGGCCATGGCCGCCCACAGAGGCCTTTGGGGCAGTTGCCATCCTACGCCGACGGATGGCGGCGGCTATGTTTCAAATAATGCGTAAAAGGGTAACGCTAATCAACAAACGTAGCAGGGTTTGCCCGGGCTACCGTATTCGCGGAGAATAAACGTTGCAAAGAAAATTTCTGCGTGTCGGCATCATACGCCCGCCGCATCACTTTCAAGATGGGGAAAGCTAAAATCGCCAACAGAACAAAAGGATACATATGGCGGCGGCTGTCGAGTGCGTGTTTCTTGTAGGTCAGCGGGCTTAGCCAAGCATAATAACAAAAATCCCGCCAAGTAGTTTCTAGGCGGCGGCTGT
The DNA here is from genome assembly GCA_035546975.1 of Saccharimonadales bacterium (SeqCode). GTDB lineage: Bacteria > Patescibacteriota > Saccharimonadia > Saccharimonadales > UBA4665 > JARIHC01. The sequence continues at coordinate 5,194 of DASZVS010000014.1, read as the reverse complement.
CAATTGCTGCTCTTGGCGCCTCGTGGAAAATAACTTTTCTGCCTTGGTCTGTCAGATGTACAGCCAGGTCATGGTCTTCATGGAGTCCGCCGGTCTTACATACAACCTTGCGGACGTTTTGCCATGCTAAGCGGCGCATCGCCATATTTGCGCCTTGGATCGCAACATCTTTGCCAAGTGTTTTCGCCAAATGGCGGCGGCAGATAAGGTCAATTTTGCTCAGCAACTGAGGGACTAATAGGCCGTAATACTCAATCCGCCCGGTTAGGGCATCAACCGTGCGATCAGTAGAAAAAATATGCTGGATCTGGGCGATCCAATCTGGAGCTACGTGGGAATCGGCATCGATACGGGCTATGATATCGCCGCGTGCTGCATCAAAACCGCGGTCACGGGCATATACCACGCCCTGTTTTGGCTCATTAAGCAGTTTCACGAAATCATACGATCCGGCGACCTCGGCCGTGTTATCAGACGAGTTATTATTCACCACAATAACTTCATATGGCTCGACAGTTTGGCGCTCTATGGCGTCTAGGCAGGCGCTTAAGCCGGCCGCTTCGTTGTATACTGGGATGACGACACTTATTTTCATTAAATTCTTCTTCATATTATATGGCAAAACGCCTTCAATCATATAGCAAACAGCTGGTAAAAAGCTTAAAAACCTGGTTTGTCCGCTACTGGCGCAAAAACTGGTGGCATAAGCTTGCCTGTATTCTTATTGTTTTTGTAATTCTGGCCATTAGTAGCATGTACGGGGTTGCCCAATGGTACATTCACAGCCAGGCAAATTTGCCCCTGGAACAGGGTGTGAGCTTTATACCGGATTATGCCGAGAGTCTCGGTGTAAACCCGCAAGACAATATGGATGCGCTTATTAATATCGGCGTCAAAAACTTCCGCCTCACCAGTTACTGGAGCGACATGGAGCAAACGCCCGGGCATTACGATTTTAGCCAGCTGGATTGGGAGTTCCAAAAAGCCCAGGCCGCACACGCCAAGATCATATTGACCGTAGGCTTGCGCCAGCCGCGCTGGCCGGAATGCCACGCGCCGAATTGGGTAAATTTAAACCAGCCTGAAAGCCAGTGGCAGCCGCAGCTGGAAACCTTCATGCAGGCCGTGATTAACCGATATAAAGATTCGCCGAGCCTGGAAAGTTACCAGCTCGAAAACGAATACTTCCTAAAAGGTTTTGGCAATTGCCAGAACTTCAGCCGCCAGCGGCTCATCAGCGAATACAATTTAGTACGCAAGACAGACCCTACGCATCCAGTCATAATCGGCAGAAGCAACAACGCAATCGGTTTTCCAACAGGCCAGCCGCAGCCGGACGGCGGATTCAGTATCTCCGTTTACAAGCGCGTATGGGACGCCGGCGTTACGCACCGTTATATCGAATATCCGTGGCCCGCCTGGTACTACGCGTGGATTGCCGGCGTGCAGAAAATCTTCTTACACAAAAATATGGTCATCAGCGAATTACAGGCTGAAGCCTGGCCGCCAAATGGCAAAACAATCCAGCAAACAAGTCTTGCCGAACAAAATAAATCACTCGATGCAAAGCGCCTGAAAGAACGCTTTGCCTACGGCCGGGCAACTGGCATGAAAGGAATTTACCTCTGGGGAGCAGAGTATTGGTACTACCGCATGGTTGTTTTACACGACCCGTCGCTCTGGAATGTTGCCAAACAAGAGTTCAAGCAATATTAGGTAGCGTGTTTTATACAGCGCTCAATCGCCCGGTAATCAACCCTAGCAAAATCTTCGGTATTAACCTTGAGAAAGTTGGAAGACAAACGCATGGGCCTTATGTATTTTTCCAGCCACATGAACGGCGCCTCTAGTGCCACTAGCCCATACCATAGATGGTCTTTATGCCCGGGATGCCGTTTACCGCTGTGATTCCGCTTAATATACCGTTTCAAGACAGTGAAGCCTTTGGCGTAGCAATAAATTTCCACTACTACTGCGTTTGGCGCAAGCCTTTTTTGTATGGCGCGCCGGTGCGAACGATAAAAGTTCCCTTCGATGATGATCGACTTGTCTTCACTAACAGCTTTCCCGGCCGCTTCAAAAACAGCATTCCAGCTATCTTTTTCTATCTCATGCGCACGCTTAAGAGTCAGCGGCTCGTGCAAAGAATCGAATACCTTTTCTTTGTAATCGTCTTTTAAAAAGGCAGACACGTGTAGATCGGCTGCCAACTTGCGGGCTATCGTAGATTTGCCAACGGATGTGCCGCCTTCTAAAATGATTAATTTCATAAAAATAATATTAGCTGCATATTGTCAAAGTATCAACACCTCGGCTACAATAAATAGGTTATGGCTAAGAAGAAGTCCAAGCAAACCAAACGCATCACGAACCGGCGGGCCAGTTACGATTACGAGCTCGGCGATTCTTTAGTAGTGGGCTTGAAGCTAAGCGGGGCAGAAACAAAATCGCTCAGGATGGGACACGGCCATCTACGGGGCGCCTATGTAACTGTAAAAGGCGATGAGCTGTACCTTATCAATGCTACCGTTGCCGGCACTAGCGGCATACCAATCAGCGAAACAGACCAAACACGGGCGCGCAAGCTACTCGCCAAGAAGCGCGAAATCGCCGCTCTGGTAGCCGCAAAACAACAGGGCAGAACAATTGTGCCGCTTGAAATTCTCACGGGCGGCCGCTATATAAAACTCCGCATCGCCATCGGCAAAGGGCGAAGGCAATACGATAAGCGCCAGACCCTTAAGAAACGGGAAGACACGCGGCGGGCCCAAGCCGAACTAAAACAATCCAGATCCTGACAACGTGCGCTCGATACACCATTATTTTAGATGCACGCCTGAGAAGTAGACGGATATCGAAGCGTCCGGCATATCTTGATTAATGGCATAGCCCTTATCCATAAGCCAGACATTTTGGCTCGTACTGATCGGGACTGCGGCTACGTCTTGGTCAACGATTTTGGCTGCGTTTTGCAGAATCTGCTGGCGCTTGGCCGGATCGGTCGTTGTACCCGCCTGTGTTAACAGGGCGGTAAATTGCGGGTTGTTATAGTCCGCTCCGCTCAATGTAGTCTGGTAAATGTCAAGCCCGTCTAGCGTATCGCTTGCGTAGTCTGCCGTATACATATCGGCTTGGCCGGTTGTAACGTAGTTGATAAATTCGTCAAGGTTAGCGTGTGGGTCGGGAGTAAGCGTTATGCCGACTGCTTTTAATTCTTTTGTAAGCTCGGTAGAAGTTTGTGGCGAATCGGAGCTGTACGAGTAACGGATCGTCAAACCGTTGGGATAGCCCGCCTGCGTAAGTAGCTGCTTGGCTTTATCTACGTTTTGCTTATAGGTTGTAATAGAGGGATTGTATCCAGAAATAGAATCCGGCAGGAGCTGGCTGGTCGGCGAGCCTGCCGTATCGCGCGCGCCGTTGATAGCCTGGGGACTGATTGCGTAGCGGATAGCCTCTCGCACCAGTTTATTCTGCAACGGCCCGGACTTTACCGTGTTGAAACCGATGTAATCAATTTGCGGCTGGCTGGTTATAAATTGAATTGCATTCGGCGCGCTCTGAGCCTCGCTTGGCGAAACAGGCCCCGCAATATTATACTGGCCGGCTTTGAAAGCGCTCACCAGTTTACCTTGGTCCGATTCGCTGCCAAAGTCGAGGCCATGGACCGACGGAGAGGAGCCTGAGTAATTCTGGGCCGGAACCATCTGGTAACTTGTACTGGACGGCGTTGTGCCGGGCTTGATTTCGTACGGCCCGGTGCCGCCCATGCTCGGGCTCTGGCCTTGCGGCAATTTGGCATCAGTAATGTATACGAACGTCAGCTTATTGAGCAATGTCGGGTCCGCCGCCTTTGTAGTGATCTTCACCTGGTCCATGCCAACGGTTGCGACTGACGCAATCGTACCCGTGAAAGTTTTGGCATAATCAGAGGTTGACGCCATCAGATTATCGATACTGGTTTTCACATCATCCGCCGTCATGGTGTGGCCGTCGTGGAATTTAACATTTTTCTTGATAGTAAACACCCAAGTCGTGCTATCCGGATTGGTCCAAGACGTGGCCAAGTCGGGAGTAAGCTTGGTTTTGTTTTCGTACCGCACCAAGCCATCAAACATTTGGGCGTTCACAAGGTAGTTATTCGCATTAAGTGACATGTTCGGATATAAATCACCGTAATCGGCTTGCAAAATACCTATTTTAAGCAAAGAAATGTCGGTGTTTTGCTTGACTGCCGGCGCAGCCACAGGCTTGCTTTTAATGACCTTGTCATACACAACCCAGCCAACAAGACACAAAAGCACGATTATAAGAAGACCGACAAGCACCTTGAGCCAACGTTTGCTGCCGCCAGAAGAAGATACCACTACCTGGGGCGGAGAACTCGGTGCTGTAGAAGTAGCCCCGTTGTCATCGACGCCGATAACAGCCCCGGGGGCCGGCGGCGCAATCGGCGTAGCTTCCGGAGCTGGCATTTCTGGAGAAGCAGGCGCAGACGGTTCGGCGGAAGCGGGAACATTAGAGGGAAAACCCGGCTCTGGAGTAGCAGGTGCCGTGTCCGGCGCGGTTGGCTCACTCGATATACTGTTATCTTCAACGCCAGAGTTTAATGGCGGCCCAGAAGGAGTAGAAGGCGTTGAATTAATATTTATAGGGATACGCGTAGCGCCGTCATCTTCTTCGGGCATAGATTTTTCATCTGGCTTATCGTCCATACAAGGATTATTCTGCTTACGTTTAGCTTGCCTTCATAATAAGAGGTACGCCTAAGCCCTGTCAATAAAACAGCGCTTTTACCCGCCGCAATGCACCAACGGTTGCCTCAAAAGAGTCGTTTCGCTATAATTCAGCAAGTTCCACAAAGGGAAAAGAGCAAGGCCGATTCCGGCTTTGCCGAAAGGCGGATTTACTCCGTCAGGCCCGATGAGAAAAACCGTAGGTTTGTCTCACGTGATAATCCGGGGTAGCTCAGCGGTAGAGCGGGTGGCTGTTAACCACTAGGTCGCTGGTTCGAATCCAGTCCCCGGAGCCAAGATGAATCATTAGCCCCTGCCGGGGGCTTTTTGTTTAATTGAATGAATTCTCTATAGGGGTCGTTGAGCTTATAAGACAACTTCTGGTCATATAAGTACACGTTATAAACCAGGAATCGCAGGAGCTTTTGTTTGAGAGCGTTATCTGAGGAATGAAACAGCTG
>DASZVS010000013.1:0-96536 GCA_035546975.1 Saccharimonadales bacterium (SeqCode) | reverse complement strand
TTGGCGCCAAGTTCCAGGACACAAGAGCCCGTCCCTGAGCAGTTCGCGCCTGACCAGCCAACAAAGGTCGAGCCCACTTCCGCTGTAGCCAGGAGGTAGACCCGTGTTCCGATCGGCAGGCTCGCCGAGCAGACCGAGCCGCAGTTGATGCCGTCCGTTGAGTCGTAGACGGTGCCGCCTCCGCTGCCTGTCCGATTGATGCTCAGGCTTACTCGGGTAGGCGGCGCTTCGGCGCCCGTGGTGATTACCGAGCCTCTTGAATCGCCAGCGATGCAGAGCGAAGCCGAAGGACAGGCCAGGCCCATGATCGCCCAGCCGTTGTCGGCATCGGTGACCGTCCAGGCCCCGGCGCCGCCAGTTGGGTTGAACGAGGTCGCCGCGTAGCCGCCGAAGCTGCCAGTCCCGCAGAAGGAAGCCGATGGACAAGAGATACGCCCAAGCGCGCCGCCGAGAGATTCGTCCGTGCCGATGTGGGCCACTGACCAGGCCGCGCTACCGCCCATCGGGTTCGTGCTCGTGACGATCGCGCCGTTGTCGCCCGCAGCCGCACAGAAGGAAGCCGACACGCAGTCGATGCCGAACAGCGAACCTTCCGCCGGTTCGGCTGCCGTCGCCATCCAGACACCAGCGCCGCCGCTGGGATTGGTTGACGTCAGTACCGCGCCGTTCAATCCCACCGCCGCGCAGAAAGATTCAGTGGGACAAGACACGCCGTAGAGCCGGCCAATGCCGCTGATCGGCCCCGCCATGTTCCAGGCACCAGCACCGCCGCTGGGATCGGTGGAGGTCAGGATGTGGCCTGCCAGATCGACCGCCACGCAGAGCGAGCTTGAGGCGCAGGAAATGCCGCTCAACTCGGGATAGCTCGGATCAATTTCCGTTGCCGTCCACGCAGCACTACCGCCGCTCGGATTGGTGGAGATATTGACCCTGCCGCCGCCGACTCCCGCGCAGAACGACGCGGACGGGCAGGACAAGTCCGTGAAGATGCCGCCTGTCGCCGCTGGCGCAGACCAGCTTTCGGCGGCCGGATCGGTCGAGGTTAGGACGTGGCCCGAATTGTCGCCGAGGACGCAGAAGGACGATGACGGGCAAGCTGCGCCTTCCAGGAAGTTGCTGTACATGGCCTGGCTGTCGATCAGTTTTGGTGACGACCAGGCGAGGCCCGCCGCCTGAGCGCTGCCCGCCGTGGCGACTGCCACCAGCAGCAGCCCTGCCAGTACCGCAGCCCGCATCCCGCGCATCCCGCCTCCTGTTCTTCCTTTTGCCCGCCTTTGAAGGTCGCCACCACGGGCTTTGCCATCGGGGTGGCCGGGGGCCAAACCCGTGGTGGCGGGCGTGCAGACTAGCAAGCATGTTGCGAGTTGTGCAAACTGCAAAGGAGGCGGCCGAGGGCGCCCGGTAACTCAGGAGATATGCCGAGTCGTCGCCCGCCATCCGAAACCGAGCGCGCCCATGCCTTCGGCGCCCGCATCCGTGTCCTGCGTCGAACCAAGAAGCTGACGCAGCGGCAAGTTGCCGGTCAATTACCGATGAGTCCCGGCAATCTGTCTCGCCTGGAGAACGGCGAGCATGGCCCGCCAGCAGATGAGGTCATTCTCAAGCTGGCGGCGGTGCTCGACGCGGACAGCGACGAGCTGTTGCGACTGGCTGGCCGAGATGTGGGCGGCGCTTCGTTCGAGCGTCAGGTGCTCAGCGAGCTACGCAGTCTCCGCCGCGATATGCGCATCGTGAAAGACGCCGTGACGGGTCAGGGGCGCGAGTCGTAGTCGGATCGACAGGACTGACGCACTCGGCGCTCCTTGCGGGCTTCGGTTCTCTAGGAGGGGGGTGAAACAACCCGCCTCCGCTCCTTGTTCTTCCGCAGACAACAAGTTCCATCCTGAGCGGAAGGCAGACAGATGAACCACGTTGAATTGAGCGGCCGCCTGACCAGCGAGCCGAAGCTCAAGCACATTCAGAAGCAGCGGGCCGTCTGCGAGATGCGGCTCGCCGTTGACAACGGCCGCTACCCAACCACCTTCATCAACCTGAGCGTCTTCGACGCACCGGCCTACGGCTGCGCCGAGCACCTGTCGAAGGGGTGCCGGGTCAAGGTCAACGGGGAGTTGCGATTCCGCGAGAAGACCGCCGCCGGGGTTCGACGGTATGAACCCCATTCCATCGTCGGCCTGGTTGAGCAGCTTGACCGGCCACGCGGGCAGGATGCCAAGCCGACCAACCAGCCGGACGCCCCGCCTGCCGAGCCGGTGTCGGCCGTCGCATGAGTCCGGCGGACGGAGAAATCCGCTTCAACCATGCGATCTACGGCGTCCTTGTCCCTGGGCGGGAGGAACCGCTCTATCTCTTTGAGGAATGCCACGACGCCGAAGACTTCGCGGATGCTGTCCGCGATCACGGCGGCGTGGCCGAGCTGAGCGAAGAGCTGCTTTTCGATCAACTTGACACGAAGGAGCTAGTCAACGCCGAGGCCAAGACCGGGGCAGCGAGGCTGGCGCTCTTTTAGGGGGCGAGGCGATATCGACCCGGGCCGACGCGGACGAACAGCGGCGATTTGCCCTTTGAACCGACCGACAGGGCGCTGTTGATCGTGTCGCGGGAAACCCGTTTCCCAAGCAGGTCTTCTGCGGCGTAGACAATCTGCTTTATCTCCAACGGCCCGGGAGAGTGCTCCCCGAGCACTTTGACGATCGCGTCTTGAATTTCCCCTGGGCGCGGCTTTGGCTTCAACGGAGGTCGAGGGTCTTTCGCCGCCTTCCGAAGTAGCTTCTGCCTCAGCTCGTCTAGGCGTAAAAGGGCCTCGGATTGGTTAGAAAGTGCTCCCACCAGGGGCACCAGAAAAATTGAGCAGAATTTTAAGCGTAACTGCCACGGGGCTCATGTGGTATGATGGACTATAATACGCTATGCGAAAATTGATGAGGGTACTATCAGATAATGAGTAAAGTTGCGCATTATCTACAAGAGCATTTAGCCGGCGAGGTCATGACGAGCACGGACGCCCGACGCTACTTTGCGACGGATAAGAGCATTCTCCAGCTTGCTCCTGCGCTGGTTGTGTATCCTCGCAATGAAAACGACGTCCGAAAGGCAGCACGTTTTAGCTGGCAACTGGCGGAGCGGGGGAGAATTATCCCCATAACTGCCCGCGGCAGCGGCACAGACCAAACCGGTGCGGCTTTGGGCGGCGGCATTATGCTTGTTTTTCCGGCGCATATGAACCGGTTGCTCGAGCTGGATACCAAATCGAACACTGTGACGGTTGAACCAGGCATTAATTACGGCAAACTGCAGCAAACACTCTATACGCATGGGCGTTTCCTGCCGCCATTTCCTGCCTCGATCGAATACTCGACTATTGGTGGCGCTATCGCCAATAACGCTTCAGGAGAAAAATCGGTTAAATATGGTGATACGCGGGCCTATACTGAAAGTCTGCGGGTAGTTTTGGCGAACGGTGAAGTTATTGAAACGCGCCGGCTCAGTAAACGCGAGCTGAGCAAGAAGCTCGGTTTGGCGACCTTTGAAGGTGAAATCTACCGTTCCGTTGACGCTTTGCTCGAAGAACAGCGCACCTTGGTAGAACGCATGCAAATGTCGGTACTGAAAAATAACGCCGGATACGACTTGATGGACATTAAACACCGTGACGGCTCGTTTGACTTAACGCCGCTTATGGTTGGCAGCCAGGGCACGCTCGGTATCGTTACCGAGGCGGTACTCAGGACAGAACCGCATAACCCGCAAACAACGCTTATTATGGCAACTTTTGACAGCTTGCAGGAGTTGCAAGATGCGGTTACGGACTTACGGGAGCTGTCGGATCTTCCCAGCTCAGTGGAATTTATAGATGGAAACCTGCTAGAGCAGATCTATGCGTTGAACCCCAACCAACTCAAGGAAACCTTTACGCCGCCGTTTCCTGCCGCCATTTTACTGGTAGAATTCGACAACGGGGACCGTCACCTTAAAAAAGCACTTAAGAAAGCTGACAGGATCTTTGAAAAGTACGCTAAGACGGTTGAGACCGCTTCTGACCCCGAACAACAAATATCTATCAGAAGACTCCGTGAAACGGTGGGGACGCTCTTGTCGCATAATGAAGGACTGCTCCATGCAGTGCCTATTGTTGGCGGTGGCGCCGTGCCGCCGGACCAGCTGCGTGTTTATATAGAGAAACTCTATAAGTTGCTGGATGATAACAATCTCAAAAAAGCCGCTTGGGGGCATGCTGCAGAGGGCAGCTTGCATATCCAACCGAAATTGAACCTTGGCCAGGTCGGAGACCGGCAAAAAGTATTCCGCATGATGGACGCATACCAAAAAATGGTTGCGGATTTAAGCGGAACTATAAGCGCCGAAAGCGGCGACGGCCGGCTGCACACGCCGTTTCTCCCCGCTTTTTATGGTGCCGAGATATACGCTTTGCTCCAGAAAATAAAGAAAATCTTTGATCCATACGACATATTGAACCCGGGCGTAAAGTTCGGCGGCACAATGGAAGATGTCAAAGAAATGATCCGTACTGATTACGGGCTCGGGCACCTTTACGACCATTTGCCCAGAAACTAGAGGACTTTCTCTTGAGTTTTTCGGATAAAACAGATAAGATATGTTGGTCTGAATACGCTTAGGACGAGCGGACGTGGCGGAATTGGTAGACGCGCTACCTTGAGGTGGTAGTGGGAGAAATCCTGTGGAGGTTCAAGTCCTCTCGTCCGCACCATATGGGTGATTAGCTCAGCTGGCTAGAGCACCTCGTTTACACCGAGGGGGTCGGGGGTTCGAATCCCTCATCACCCACCAATCAAAGGCCAGCCATTGCGGCTGGTTTTTGATTGGTGACGAAGGCCCGATGCCAGGGGTCGGAGTGAGAGCTGCCGGTGGCAGTTCGCAAGGAAACCTTCCGATGGCAACTTGTTGCCGATCGCGAAGTTTCGGGCTCGCCGAAGGTGAGTTGAATCCCTCATCACCTACCAAACATTAGTTACTTAATTAAACCGGCAAAATGGCCGGTTTTGTTATTAAAAAGGATGCGTGAGGCGCCACAAAACCGATGGCTTGGACGGTGCGCTTCGCAGTGAAACCGTGGCCGAAAGCTGATCATTGAAAGTTGATTTTGGTACGGTTACCATGCCTACGGTTTGGCCGGCTTCGGCGTTCGGCTTTATAGGATTTAGCTTGGCTTTGGCGGATATGGTACTGCCGCCCCACGCCTGCATGGCCAAGCTTTTCTGCGCCGAGGCAGTAATTGTCTTGCCCCACTCGCTCTTGTAAGACGCAACCGGTTTGCCGGCTGTGATAACGGTCGTTGGCTTGAAATTAGCCTGGGCGCTTTGGATAAGCGGCAAGCTTTCCTGCATGGCCTGCCAGAGCCCAGGGGCGTCCATAACAGCGGTTATTATTGTTACCGGCTTGCCATTGGCGGTCGTTTTCGAAGCAGATACAAATGCGCCGCCAGCCTGGTCGCTGTTACCTGTCTTGATTCCGATAATGCCATCAGTACCAAGCAGGGAATTAACGTTTTTGATAGTACCGACAACGGGAATCCCGGCGGCGGTCGGTTGCCCGACAATTTGTGAGAGCACCGGATTTTGCATCACGAGTTCGCCGATCTGTACCATATCGTGGGCGGTACTGGTCGTAGTAGGAGACAGGCCGCTGGCATCACTGCCGACATGGGAAGTCACCAGGCCTTGGTCTTCCAGATATTGGTTAGCAGCTTGTTGGTAAGTTTGGAGCGAGCCAAACGCCCAAATAGCGAGGCTGTCTGCCATATTGTTTGCCGAAGGCAGCATCATTGTTTGCAGCATTTGGTACTCGCTGATTTGCTCGCCGGCCTGGACTTGGACGAGCGAACCGTCTTGGGCGACATAATTGTTATATATTGCTACGTCGTTTGGCGTCAGCGTGATTGTCGGGCCTTGCTGGCCCGGCTGCAAGGGTTTTGCCGCAAGTACGGTCAAGGCGGTAATGAGCTTGGCTGTGCTGGCTGTTGGCACCGGCGTTTCAGCTCCGTGCATATCCAGAATAGAGGTGCCTGCTACTCCTACGGCTGCCTGGCCTTGTGCGGGCCATTGCAACGTGCTCGCCGGAGCCTTCGCTTGCAACGCCGAAAAACGGGATAATGGTTGCATTGCCGGCATGCTCCTCAAAAGCGTCCAGGCGCAGTAAATAATCAGGATAGCGACAACCAGCCAGAAGTAGGCCAGCCTCCTATTTCCACGCTGTTGTTTGGAAGTATACATAAGCTGTTTATATCATACATTAGTTTTTACGGAGCTGTTGTATAATGGTCGATAGTAAAAGGAGCTTAATGAAAACACGATGATAGTTTTGATAATCATAGTCGTTATAGTTGTTCTGTTGATTATTGTCGGCGCTGCGATGTACAACAGTCTGGTGCGGCTGAACCAGCAGGCAAACGAAGCCTGGAGTGATATTACCGTGCAGCTGAAGAGGCGGGCAGATCTCATACCTAACCTCGTTAACACCGTAAAAGGCTATGCTGCGCACGAAAAAACAGTTTTCGATAACGTAACAAAAGCACGGGCCGAAACCCTGGGGGCCCAGAGCCCTAAAGAAGCCGCTAAAGCCGAAGGCGACTTCCAAAAGACAATGAAAAGCCTGTTCGCGGTCGCCGAAAATTATCCCGACCTAAAGGCGTCGCAGAACTTCCAAGAATTACAGGGAGAATTGACGGATACCGAGGATAAGATCCAAGCTTCGCGGCGTTTTTATAACGGCGTCGTGCGGGATTTTAACACGAAACGTAAAACGTTCCCGACCAATATTTTTGCCAGCATGCTTGGTTTCAAGCAAGACAAGGAATTCTTTGAGGTGGATGAAGCAGAATCGGCCTCGATCCAAAATCCTGTCGACGTTAAATTCTAAGCATTCTCTCAACCGAGCGCAGTTTACTAATAAGGCGAATAACCAGATTTAATGTATAGCGAGATCGCATCCAACAAGCGTAAGACTGTCCTCATCATGGTGGTCTTCTTCGCCTTTGTGGCGTTAATCATTTGGATTTTTGACAAATATCTTGGCGGCAGCACAGGCGTATTCTACGGCGGCTTAGTTGGTGCATTCTTGTACGTAGTCATTACATATTACGCCGGTGCTAAGATGGCGCTGGCGGTCAACCAGGCGCAAGAGATTAAAAAGTCAGACAACCCAAGGCTTTGGCGGATCGTGGAAAATCTAGCCATAACTGATGGGTTGCCGATGCCGCGGGTTTACATAATGAATGATCCGGCCCCGAATGCCTTCGCAACCGGCCGCGACCCGAAGCATTCGGCCGTTTGTGTTACTTCCGGCTTGCTCGACATCATGGATGACCAGGAACTGCAAGGTGTGCTGGCCCATGAAATGAGCCACGTCAAAAACTATGACATCCGCGTAGCCATGATAGCCTTTGCGCTCACGGCGGTGATTTCCCTGCTTGCCGATATTATGATTCGTATTGCTTGGTTTGGCGGCGAAGACAGAGATAACAATAATCAAATTTTCGTATTACTCGGTATCGTAGCCGCTATTTTGGCGCCAATTGTAGCTTTCATGATTCAAATGGCAATTTCGCGCCAGCGAGAATACTTGGCAGATGCGTCCGGCGCCCTGGCTACTCGCTATCCAGAAGGTCTAGCAAGTGCCCTGGAAAAAATTAAAAAAGTCGGCAGCGCTACGAAGCGCCAAAATACTGCAACGGCGCACCTCTTCTTTGCCAGCCCCCTCAAAGGGCATAGCATTGCCAACCTTTTTAACACCCATCCGCCGATTGATGACCGCATAGCGCGGCTTCGTACTATGGGAACTCACGCGTAAGAGTACAGATACCGTACCCAAAAAGGTAGAATTACCGCTATAATAGCTGCATGGCGAAAAAACCAGGGAAGACGGCGGGGCAGAAGAAACCAGCACACGCCAAAAAATCGCTGACTAAAAGTCTGGCGAAGAAACCGCGCAAACTTAAGCAACCGACCTATAAGAGCTTCCGTCTGACCAAGCGGATTACGCATCCCGTTAAATTGCCCAGTGTGTGGCAGCTTGCGAAAGCTTCGTGGCGCGTACTCTGGACGCATAAAAAACTTTTCATTGGCATTACTCTTATCTATGGTTTGCTCAATTTGGTGCTTGTGCAAGGGCTGGCGGGTAATACCGATATTACCAGCTTGAAGCATACGCTCGACCAAGCTTTTACCGGGCATTTTGCCTCACTAGTCTCCGGCCTAAGTATTTTTGTCGTGCTCGTAAGTTCAGCCGGCAATGGATCAAGCCCCACAGCAGGCGCTTACCAGCTCTTTTTGGCGATTATTACCAGTTTGGCGGTTATTTGGGCGCTGCGCCAGATATTGTCCGGATCGAAGATACGTATCCGCGACGCTTATTACCGCGGTATGTCGCCACTGATTCCTTTCATTCTTGTTCTAATAGTCGTAGGGTTGCAACTGATACCCGCCTTTTTTGGCGCGACGCTGTACTCACAAGTAATAACCGGCGGCATTGCGGTTTATGCCATTGAGAAATTTGTTTGGATTCTTTTGTTTGTCCTCTTAGCGCTTCTAAGCCTTTATATGCTGAGTTCATCGCTTTTTGCACTCTATATCGTAACGCTGCCCAATATGACGCCAATGAAAGCGCTCAGGTCGGCCCGCCAGTTAGTGCGCTACCGGCGCTGGACAGTTCTTCGCAAAGTAATCTGCTTGCCGATCATTCTTTTGATTGCGGCTGCCATCATCATGGTTCCGATTATTGTCTGGCTGACGCCGATTGCCCAATGGGTTTTCTTCTTGCTGACGATGTTCGCGCTAGTAGCCGTCCATGCCTACATGTATACGTTGTACAGGGAGCTTCTTAATGAATAAACGCCAGGCTGAAAAACGTTTGGCAGAACTTCGCGAACTAATGGCCAAATACTCTTATGAGTACTATGTGCTGGATAGTCCAAGTGTCTCGGATGCTATATATGACGGCCTGATGCGCGAGCTGAAGAAGCTCGAGGCGGACTATCCCGAACTTATAACGCCGGATAGCCCCACCCAGCGCGTGGGCGGCGAAGCGCTCGATAAGTTCAAAAAGGTACGACACTCTTCGCGTATGCTCAGCCTGAATGACGTTTTTAGCCGCGAGGACGTAGAAGCTTGGGTGAAGCGTACCGAACGCTTGATGCCGGGCCGGGAACACGAATATTTTTGCGACATCAAAATGGATGGGCTAGCCTGCGCGCTGGTTTATGAAGATGGCGTGTTCGTCCAGGCTGTTACCCGCGGCGATGGCATCATCGGCGAAGATGTAACGGCCAATGTCCGTACCATCAAAAGTGTTCCGCTTAATCTTCGCCGTAGTCGGGAGCATGTGCAATTTTTACAAGGGCGCACAGAAATTCGGGGCGAAATTATTATGTATAAAAAAGATTTCGAGCACTTAAACCGCGAACGCGAAGCGGCCGGGCTGCCCTTGTATGCCAATCCGCGGAACCTGAGCGCCGGCAGCATTCGCCAATTGGATCCGAAACTGGCCGCTGCCCGGCCGCTTCGTTTCAAAGCATACGACCTGATTCGTGACGATCCCGGCGAAGTACCTACGCACATGTTCGCCTATGAGACGCTCCGGGCGCTTGGTATCTCCGCAAACACCCAGGCTCAAGTCTTCAAAACGCTTGACGCGGTTATGCAATTTGTCGACACGTGGGACGAAAAACGCCATGAATTACCATTCAATACCGATGGGCTAGTAATCAAAATCAACAACCGCGAGCTCTATGCCAGTCTCGGGACTGTCGGCAAAAACCCCCGCGGCGCGGTGGCATATAAATATCCGGCCGAAGAAGCGACTACGGTAGTCAAAGACATCGTTATCAGTATTGGGCGCACAGGTGCGGCTACGCCAGTGGCGGTCTTTGACCCGGTTGTTGTTGCCGGTACGACCGTTCAGCATGCCAGCTTGCATAATGCCGATGAAATAGCCCGCAAAGATATCCGTATCGGCGACACGGTTGTGATTTTTAAAGCGGGCGACATTATCCCGCAGGTAGAGCACGTGCTTACCGAGCTGAGGCCAAAAAATGCCAAGAAGTTTGATATGGAAAAGGAGCTAAAACGCCAATACCCGGAGCTTGAGTTTGAACGGCCGGCCGGCGAAGCGGTTTACCGGGTCAAAGGTGCGACCGGACCATTGCTGCTTAAGCGCGGTTTGCAGCACTTTGCATCCAAAGGCGCGTTGGATATTGACACGCTCGGCGAAAAAAATGTCGTGGCTCTCGTGGATGCAAACTTGGTGCAAGATGCCGCGGACTTATATAAGCTCAGCAAAGAAGAGGTCTTAGATCTCGATCGCTTTGCCGAAATATCAGCTGAGAAGCTCATTAACGCCATCGCGGAAAAGAAGCAGCCAGAACTGCCCCGGTTTATTTATGGCCTCGGTATACGCCATGTCGGCGCCCAAACGGCGATTGATCTGGCTGAACATTTCGGCTCCATGGAGAAATTACAAGACGCCACCCTGGAAGAACTTATGGAAGTAGAGGGCGTGGGCGATGTCGTGGCGGAATCGATCGTCGGCTGGTTTGCCGATCCGGATAATCAAAATCTACTCGAGAAATTTGCAAAATTAGGCGTACGGCCCGTGTACCAGTCCCGGGCCAAAGGCCCGCTGCACGGTAAAAACTTTGTCGTTACCGGCACGCTGGAAAGCATGGGCCGCGACCTAGCAGCCGAGCGCGTGCGTACGCTTGGCGGCACGTTCCAGTCATCGGTTGGCAAAGATACCGATTACCTTGTAGTTGGCAAAAACGTCGGCGAATCAAAGCTTAAAAAGGCCCGGGCGCTTGGCACAAAAGAAATTGATGAGACCGAATTTCTAAAAATGCTATGAAGCTTAAGGCATTGACGCTCAATTTATGGAACGGCGGCCGCTTAATGGACGGCGCGCTTGATTTTCTGGCTGAACAGAATGCTGACATCGTCTTTTTGCAAGAAGTTTACGATGGAAGCGGTGACCTAGAGCCGCGCTTTCGCTCTACTGAGATTCTCGCCGAGCGCTTACAGTATCCATATGCCGAGTTTGCGCCGGCAATGCTCGATAAGCTGCCCGAGGGCGATATCCAATCGGGCAATGCAATCCTTTCGCGGTATGCGCTCCAAACAGCCGGCATACGCTTTTTCAATGAGCCGTACCATGAACTCACTTCGACTGATTCGAAGACGTTCAAAACAATGCCCCGCACGTTGCAGCACATCACTGCCGAGACGCCTGCCGGCGTACTCAACTTATATAACATGCATGGCGTTTGGGACTTGGACGGCGATAATTTTAGCGAACGCCGCCAAAAAATGCGTGATGTCATTATGAACGCAATCGAAGGCAAGCGGAATGTGATTATGGCCGGCGATACGAATGCGCAACCTACAAACGAACTATGGCGGCCAATAGAGCGGCAACTGCACAGCGTTTTCGGTACCGAGCTAGCGTCTACATTCAATATGAAGCACAAAAATAACCCAGGATATGCAACCGCGCGGGTTGACATGATGTTTGTCAGTCCAGATATTGCCGTTCTCGAACGTGATTGCCCACAGGTTGATGTTTCCGACCATTTGCCATTAACGGCCACCTTGGAGATCACATGAATAAGGACGCTATCATTGAACAAACGGCCAGCTTTGTCCGCAAGAAATTTGAAACAGATAGCAGCGGCCATGACTGGTGGCATATGTACCGCGTATGGCAACTTGCTAAATCCATAGCGGCAACAGAAAAAGAGGCGGATTTGTTTGTAGTGGAGCTGGGCGCTTTGCTGCATGATGTAGCTGACTGGAAATTGCACGACGGCGATGAGGAGGGCGGCGTTAAAGTGGCACGCGAGTGGCTCGAAAGTTTAGGTGTCGAGAAGCGTGTTGTTGATCATGTAGAAGATATTATGCGTACCGTATCATTCCAAGGTGCCAATATCCCCCCAGCTATGAAAACCATAGAAGGCAAAATCATTCACGATGCAGATAAGCTCGATGCCATGGGCGCCGTGGGAATTGCCCGGGCGTTTGCCTATGGCGGCGCACACAATCACATGATGCACGACCCGGAAGTAAAACCCGAAGCCCATAATGATTTTGAATCATATAAAAATAGCAAAAGCCCGAGTATCACCCATTTCTATGAAAAATTATTACTATTAAAAGATAGAATGTATACCAAGACAGCCCGGCAAATGGCCGAACATCGCCACCAATACATGGAGCAATACCTGGAAGAATTTTATGCCGAATGGGAAGGGAAAAAATAATATATGAGAAAGCGCTCAAGCACGCAACTTAACTGTTTTTCGCCGCCGGTTATGCTGGCCACGCTTACAATTGAAGGAATGTTGGCCGTTTATACGGTCTGGCGCTATCATATGGAGCCGCTCAGCCGGCTCGTAACTACAACGCTGGTTATGCTCGGCACCTTCCAGCTGGCGGAGTATTTCGTCTGTACCGGCTACGGCCTGCATGCAGAGGCCTGGTCGCGCCTCGGTTTCGTAGCTATCAGTACCTTGCCGCCGCTCGGCTTGCACATTTTGCACGAACTGGCAGATAAGCCGCGTCGCCGCCTGGTTGTAAGCGCGTATGCGTCCATGGCTGCCTTCATAGCCGTTTTCTTAACCTACAAAACAGCCTTTATAGGGCACCAGTGCACCGGCAATTATGTGATTTTCCAGCTCGGTGAACGGCTTGGGGGTTTGTACGGCATATATTATTACGGCTGGCTATTAACCGCTATGGCGCTTGGTGTTCACTGGGCAAACCATATCAAATCAAAGGCCGTTCCGGAGCGGGCACGGCTGGAAGCAATTCGCGGCATGATTATCGGTTACTTGGTTTTTCTCGTGCCGACGGCTCTGGCTAATACCGTTAAGCCAGATACCCGCCAGGGTATACCCAGTATTATGTGTGGCTTCGCAGTGCTTTTCGCTCTTATACTTGTCTTTTATATTCTGCCGCGGGCTGGCGTTCATAAGAGAGAAGTCTTGACAAAAAAGCAAAGTTAAATCAAGCTTATACTAGGTCGTGCGCATGCGGCGCCGCAAAAACAAAAATTTTACTGAAAATTGCCCGCCGCCGGGTGGGCGCGCACGCCGCCAAAGCCCGGCTTTGACGATCAAGCGAAAGAGCGGATGTCATAGCTTCTTTTGCTTTTACGTTCTCGCCGGCCTTTATTTTTACATTTTCACACGGCTCGGTTGGCACCACAAGAATGAGAAATTACATGCCAACAGTGGTACACTGAGCGTAAGGTAGCCCAATGATTAAATATTTTTATAAGAGTTTACGCGGCAAAGCCCTCGTCGAACAGAAGGAACCGCAGCGCGGCAGCTGGGTCTATGTAGAGGCGCCCAAAGGGGACGAGCTACAAGAAGTAATAAAACGCTTCAAGCTGGAAGCGGGCCATATCGAAGATGCTATCGACGAAGACGAAATGCCTCGCTTGGAGCACGAAGGTGATGTAAGCTATGTCTTCGTGCGCTACGCACTGCAAACCCCCAACGGCGATATAGATACCGCGCCGTTACTTATTGTTTTCGCCGCGGAGCACGTTATTACGATTTCGCCGTCGCATTTGCCGGTGTTGGATGCTTTTCTGCGGGGGCGCACAGATGCCGCCACGACGCAGCGGGCTAAGCTGGTTCTCCTCATCCTTGCGCAAATCAGCGACCAGTATGATATGTACATTAACCAGACGAGCCGCAAAATTAAGTCCATCCGTTCGCGGCTGCGCGGCCAGACTATAACTAACCAAGACTTAATCGATTTCGTGACTATCGAAGACGAGCTGAATGAATTTTTAGCCTCGCTTTTGCCAAACAATGCAACCATGCGCCGGTTACTCGTTGGCCGCCACATCCCTCTGTTTGATGAAGACCAAGACATCGTGGAAGATCTCCTGCTCAGTAACCAGCAATCCGTAGAATCCATCCGCTCGAATTTGCGCTCAATCGCCAACATGCGCGATGCCCACTCCGCTATCAGCAGCAACAACCTGAACCGCGTACTCACCATTTTGACCGTCGCAACCATTCTCATCTCGGTCCCTAGTATCGCTATGGGCATTTACAGCCTAAATATCCCGTTGCCGTTCCAGCATTCCATGTGGACGTTTTGGATAATTATGGCCGTGAACGTTACACTCATGTCGAGCATTGTCATCTTTGCCCGTAAGAAACGCCTTATATAAATTTTAAATTTGCCGAGCTGTGACAGCGCTTTGACTACGTGGCGATTTATTGGCCGCTCAACAAATTTATCGAAAACTATCCGCTATCAGTATCAGGGTTTTGAAACGGCCTGGATATTTTTGAGTAATTCGTCCATGCCCCCGCCAGAGAAGTTATCCAGACTTTTCGTCCCGTTGTCGGTCAGCTTTTTGAGGGTGGCTGTTGTTTGGCTGTCATAGCTGCCATCATTCTGATAACATTCTCCTTCCGTTGGCTGCCAAACATAATAATAGGAGTCGAATAATGTGCCATAAATATCTTGGCCCGATTGATTTGTCTGCTGGTAAACCGTTGGAGTAACCCGGTAAATATATCCGAATGGCGACTGGTTAGGGATATTGCTATCGTGTACGGTGCAGTCTGTCTTAATAGCATCAATCTGATGCGATCCAATACTAATATAAGACTGGCCGGCAAAATCAGTGCCGGTTTGCGGATAGTAAGTATAATAAATATCCGCCATATTTACATCGCTAGGCAGGGGTATCCGCACGCCCCATTCTTTAACTGGTAAATACTGATTAGCCTGGCTGGAGACAGGATGAACCGCCGCGGTAGTAGACGTAGTCTTCGTAGTAGCCTTTGCTGGACTTTTTTTGTGGTGTGCGTGCCAGACTAAATATCCAACCAGGCTAATAGCCACAACTACAGCAATGACTACTAGGCCTTCTACTATGCTGAAACCTTTTTCATTTTTTGCTATTTTGTTCATTTGTCTTTAAGCATAAGTAATAAGATAGGAAATTACAACAGAACCCTAGGTTCTTTTTATACTTCGTCTTTAATCGTAGTCAGCATCTCATCATATCCAACGCTTGGATAACTAAGTTCTTGCAGTCGCCGCATGGATAATGAGCTATTTTGAGGCCAGCCGGCTTCATTGCCGTCTGGTTGTACTAATGCCCCGTCAATTCCGAGCTCCTTGGCAACGTCTAGCATGAAATCGTAGTAGGTAGTAGGTTTATCGACGCCGATGTTCATGATGAGTTGCTTATCGGTATCGTTCGCAATGTAATGGGCGAATATGTCACAGGCGTTATTAATCAAAACTGGGGTGAAGATTTTCTGTGAGTCTACATGAACCGTTTGCCCGCCGTTTATCTCCTTAAGCGTGTCGGGAAATTGCTTCGGCTTATTAAAGTTTTTACTAATACCAACGTGCCTATGCCCTCTGGTAATAAGGTATGGCAAACCAGATGCTATAAGTAACCGTTCCGAAGCCACTTTTGAGGCACCATAAGGACTGCGTGGTTTATACTCATCAGTCTCCGCGTAGCCGCCAGTTGTTTCTTTGCCACCATACACCGCTTCAGTACTCGTAAAGATAAAAGGCGTCATCGCTGTCTTAGCTAAGCTTACAAGATGCCTTGTTATTGCGGGGTTCGTCTCGGTAATTTCTGTACTAGTTGTGCTGTCCCGCCCTAGATCAGCCGCGAGGTGCATAACGACGTCGGGCTTAAAGCCTACGAATAATCGCTCGACCTCGTCAAAATCTAGTAAGTCCAGCGGGTTATCTTTATCACTTCGTGAAACGCCTAGAATATCAAATTGCGAACCGTACATCTCTATAAACTTCGTGCCAAGATAGCTGGTTGAACCAGTGAGGAAAATTCGCTCGCCCATTGGTTTATCATATCAGAATCACCAGGTCCTAAATGAAAAAGAGCATCGAAGTGCTCAATAATTCCCATTTGGTGCAACACGCTCGCGGGCCTGCTAACAGCTCAGGCTACTGAACCACAGATCGATGTGGCGTTTGCTGAGCTGGTGGACACGATCGGACTGCGGAGTGATTTATTGGCTGTTTAATGGCTGGGGCTGTATTCTACACGAAGGCTTATTGAGTGATGAATTCAAAAATATAATTTAATTTACTAGCTTAAAACTATTAAGAAACTGCTGAGTGTTCGGGGCTTTTGAATTGCCTGGGTGCTGTACATTGATGTCGTAGCTGATATTCCCTGACACTAGTGCTTCACCTGATATATAGAATGCTGAATCATTGAGAGTGCCAGTAAGGCCATAGGTCTCGGCCGTTTTGCCCCTAACGGTAGTGCTGTGTAATGAAATGAGCCGAACATTTTGGTAAAAACTCCCCCAGTGTTGCAAAAGAGAAGCGGCACTGGGCAGAAGAGAGCTAGCTGGACATATTATCTCGGCAACTTCATAAACAGTGCCGGTAGGTGGATGATAATAAGCTTCGTTTGCTTTACAGTTCATACCATTATAGGTCAGGTTGGTTGGTGGTATGGTCTGCGGGGCAGAAGATGGAGGAAATAAGATACTGAAATCACCCGCCTGGCTGCGATACGGCTTCCAGCCGCTGGTACTTAAGCTATCGCTTGATTGATTGGTTGCTAAGGTAGGTTTAGCCTTATTCTCATGCCTATAGACTAAGATGCCTACTGTACTTATGAGAGCAACTATTACAAGTATTAGAGTGACCTCTATAACACTAAATCCATTTTGGTTTTCAGATAACTTGACCATAACGATTTAAGCATAAGTAAGAAAGAAGTAAATTACAACAAAAAAAGCCCCGCAGGGCTTCAAAAATACAAATTGGTGCAGCACCATTGCTGAAATTAAAACCCTACTGGAATCGCAGGTATAGGTCAATTAAACTGCGAATGCAGGCTGCTTTAATACCTGGACAACTGTGCCGTTAATAAGTCTTTCATTATTGTCTTGAGGATGTACAAAGATAGGCGAATAATCTTCGGAGGATTCAGACAGCAGTACAACCTGCTCATTCTCTTTATCTAAGAAGAAGCGCTTTAGATTGGCCAAGTCATCAACGACAGCAACTACGTAATCATTGTTTCTTGGACTGCGCTTAGATCCATCAACGATTGCGTAGTCGCCGTCATTGATAGGCTTACCGTCAATGTTTGCCCGATTCATGGAGGTGCCTACAACCTTTAGTGCGTAAAGATCTTTGTAGTTACGGGACTTAAGAAGTGCCGAGGATATTCGCAGATAGCCAGTAACTTCGTCTGATGCCAATTGAGTCGCAGGCCCGGCACTTACTGAGCCTCTTATGGGTATTCTGATGAGATCTGAAGTGCCTAGTTGGCTTTTTTGGATTTGAACGGATGGCCGCTCGGCAAAATTAAGCAGTCCAGCATCGTGCAGTTTCTGCAGGTGATATTTAATAGTCTGTGGATTGTTTACATCCAACTTCCTTGCAAGCTCCCTGAGACCCATGCCAGATATGTCTTGAAGTTGCGCGAGTTGGAGCAACCGAGTTCGAGTATCAGTCATTTACAAAAAGCTTACCACGAACATCTTAGATGTGCAATTTACAAAATCTATTGACACCCTACGCATTTGCTTGCTATTCTTGAAAAAGTTGATGTGAAACCGAAAGAAATTCGGGCACAAAAGCTTAATAATTAAACTTGAGAGAGGGTAAAATTATGGCTCCACAGCCGAACACCGACACAATCAAAGTTAATGGCCGTAAACACGAGTGGCCCAACCAGAAAATCTCGTTTGAAGAGGTCGTAAATCTTGCATTTCCGAACCCGCCAACTGGTCAGGACGTCAAATACGAAGTGACCTACCGCCACGGTGATCACAAGAAGCCGCAAGGAACGCTCGAAGCCGGTGAGCGCGTAAAAGTTGTTGACGGGATGATTTTCGATGTCACGCCTACTGATCTCTCGTAGCGAAGACCTGACTAAGCTGCAGGATGAGGGCTATGAGCTGGATATCGTGGCTAACCATTTGGTCATCAGTCATGTTCCTTACCTTACGGTAGATGGGGTGGTCAAACATGGCACGCTGATGTGTCCGCTTGTACTTGAGAACGATAAGACGGCTCAGCCAACCGACCATACGATGATGTTTGATGGTGAGAAGCCTTATGGTCAAGACGGTGTTGAACTCAAGATTGTGGCCGGAACGGGTCATCAACAAATTACGCATGATCTTTCACATGAGTTTGTGTTCTCACGTAAGCCTATGTGGGAGGGTAACAGATATCGCGACTTTCATCATAAGGTCACGACTTATGTCGACTTCGTCTCAAAGCATGCCTTAGCAGTCGATCCACAGGCTACGGCTCGAACGTATCGGCACTTGCCAGTCAGTGAAGAGGACGGCTCGATTTTTATCTATCGTGACACGGCATCTGCCCGCGCCGGTATACAGCCTCTGGCAGATAAGCTTGAACAAGCTGGGCCGGTAGCGATCGTGGGGCTTGGTGGCACGGGGTCGTACATTTTAGATCTTGTAGCCAAGTCGCCCGTTAAGGAGATTCACCTTTATGATGGTGACCGTTTTAGCCAGCATAACGCATTTCGTGCTCCTGGAGCACCTGCGGGCGGAACTTTAGACGGCGCGCCACTCAAGGTTGAATACCTTGGTGGTATATACGGTCGAATGCACGGAGGCATCAAGCAGCATCCATGCTTCTTGTCAGAAGAGAACACTGAAGAGCTTCGTAGTATGAAATTCGTTTTTGTCTCCGTTGACGACGCCGATGCCAGGAAGTTGATCACAGAAAGACTTGCAGAGTACGGAGTGCCTTTCGTGGATGTAGGCATGGGCTTGTATGAGCAAGACGGGGTTCTGGGCGGCATCGTCCGTGTCACGACCAGTACGGAGAGTAATCGTGAACGCGCTGCTAAACATATGCCACTATCGGGCGGTAATGCCGAAAATGAGTACAGAAGCAATATCCAGATTGCAGACCTCAACGCCCTTAACGCAGCGCTTGCTGTGATTAAATGGAAGAAGATGTTTAACTTTTACCAAGACACCGATAGCGAAAATCACTCGGACTACGTTGTAGGCGGCAATACTATGATTAATGGCGACTAATGTGACTAGGGATCGACTGCTTCGACACGAGTTTGTTGAGTACATACCGGATGTACTTGAAGACGGTGTGCTCTACATCTCCACTCCGTACTCCACAGCGGTACACCTGTGTATGTGCGGATGCGGTCAGGAAGTCGTGACACCACTATCGCCACAGCAATGGCAGCTGAAATCCCAAGATGATACCGTATCACTCACCCCTTCAGTAGGTAATTGGAGCTTTGCTTGCCAGTCCCACTACTGGATCAGGAACAGTAGGATTGTATGGGATAAGCAATTCTCTAAAAAAGCTATTATGGCGACGCGTGAAGCTCGTGCTGCAAACATTCGTCACAGTATTGCCCAATCTGAACAGCAGGATAACAAGCTATCAGTATTCAACCGCATTTTGCGCTGGATATCTGGCAAGTTACGCTGAGAGTTTTGATGGCAAATCCGCAGATCCGTCGGCTAACCTGTTCATTTACTTACTGCTGAAACATCACTACTGTGCATCAAAAGCTTAGAAATAAGATTTTAGCAACAATATGTCCAGGCACTCTCAGATCTAATAAGTTATAACTGCCATTTCAATCTGTAAAATGGCTCAATCTGTCTCGTGAGGTCGGCTTCGCCGGACTTAAGTTGAAACCGTGCCACCGATCAATAAACAAAAAGCTCCCGAACAAGGGAGCTTTTCTGAGTGTCATTTTGGTGCGGGTGACGGGACTCTAACCCGTGGCCTCTTCCTTGGCAAGGAAGCGCTCTAAACAACTGAGCTACACCCGCTCGCCAAACCTTCGAAGTTACTCGATCTAATGTAAGTTTGGTGGCTCCTCCCAGACTCGAACTGGGGACACAAGGCTCTTCAGGCCTCTGCTCTACCAACTGAGCTAAAGAGCCGTATTCGGCCATACCATTTTACCAGAAAATGGTGGAGATACGGGGACTTGAACCCCGGACCTCTTGCATGCCATGCAAGCGCTCTAGCCAACTGAGCTATATCCCCTGGCTTTTCCGAACGTACCAATTCTATCAGAACAGGGGTGAAAAAGAAAGACTTTAGCTGGTGCCGCGCCAAACGGGACTGGATTTGTTACCATAAAAGCATGAGGAAAATTGTCGTGCTTTCATTTATTAGTCTCGATGGCGTCATGCAGGCGCCGGGCGGACAGGAAGAAGACACTTCCGGCGATTTTCAGTATGGCGGCTGGGCCGTGCCGTATTCCGATGAATTTTCAGGCAATATAATGGGCGAGCAAATGAGCATGTCATTCGACCTGCTGCTCGGCCGAAAGACGTATGACATATTCGCGGGCTATTGGCCGAAACAGGACCCGGCACATCCGGTAGCGGCGCCTTTTAATAAGGCGACGAAATATGTCGTTTCGCATGGTAAGCCGGGGCTGGACTGGGAAAATTCCGTACTGGTCGAGGGAGATGTAGCCCAGAAGTTGAAAGAACTGAAGCAAGGGGATGGGCCGATGCTGCAAGTACATGGTAGCGGCAACTTGATTCAGACACTGCTTAAGAATGACCTTGTTGATGAGCTATGGCTCAAGATCTTTCCAGTAACGCTCGGCAATGGGAAGCGTTTATTTGCAGAAGGAACGATTCCGGCGGCGTTTGAGCTAACAGAATCCAAAACTACGCCAAAAGGTGTCATCTTTGCCAATTATAAACGGGCAGGCGATATCAAAACCGGTTCGTTTGATTAGTATTGCGGCGTGGGCTAAACAGTAGTATAAATTGCAAAAGTACATATTTTAAGGTATAATATACTTCATTATGTTTGGAATGAGAACGCCGGCTCAGATCGAGCGTATGCATGCCTTTGATGTCATTATAGAAAAAACAGGCGAGGCTTTGGCGGATCCTGAAACTGCTGAAAGGCTTGGTGCACTGGGCGTTGATCTGGCGCAAATGAACGACGAAGCGTTCTTGCCCAATATGAAACGCGGCAAGATTTCATTGCCGAGGGACTACAGGGATTCCAATGGAGTTGCGATCGTTCCGCTACTAGACACGGAATTAGGGAGAACGCTCGGACTTTCTTTTAATATGTTTGCGCCTACGCCGCGTCGCCGCCAAAAGATGGAACAGTATGCGGTAGAACACCCTCATCCCCATGTATCTACAGAGGAGTTCTTAGCCCTATCCCAAAACAGCATATACCAGGAAGAAAAAACCTATAAGCCCGAGCTATGGCGTAATTCTCCGGCGCATACCGTTTTAATTAGTACGAGGCCGCAAAAAGACCATTCGCCGTATTTTTCCATCCGGCCTATCATATTTGTCGGGATGATGGCGCCGATTATACAAATACCCGGAATGGCGAGCCATGAATATACACATGCCTCAGACGCGGAAGCGCTTGAACGCCCGCCACGGGATATGCATAGTTTTCAAGCATACCGGGAACTAAGAGGGTACTTTGCCCAATTCGTTATGTTTGATGCGGCAGGTATACCTATGACTGAGCACACCAACAGTGTCCATATAGAACGGCTCAGACGCAGCTTCGACATGCCGCTGCCGCCGCAAAATCCAGATGAGCCCATCCCTGCCGATTTGGTAAAACTTGTGCATGATTGCGCCGTCGGGTAAAGCCACGCATTGGTTGTGGCTTATTTCCTAGCCTTAGCCGGCGTTTTGGAGTAGAATCCCAATCATCTAAAAGTAAAAAAGGAGGGATATGCGAGCAGCTATTTTTAAGGGTAAAGATGACATTGCGATTGAAGACCGGCCGAAACCTGAGATTCAAAAACCTACGGACGCTCTGGTCCGAGTAGTCAGGGCGTGCGTGTGCGGATCAGATTTATGGTATTACCGCGGCATACGCGAGCGCCAGCCGGGCAGCCCGATCGGGCATGAGTTTATAGGCGTAGTAGAAGCGGTCGGCGACGATGTGAAAAATATACAAACGGGAGATTTCGTTATTGCGCCGTTTTTGTATAGCGATGGTACTTGCCCGCATTGCCAAGTAGGCATGACAGCGAACTGCGCCCATGGCGGCGGCTGGAATGAAACTACTGGCGGCGGCCAGGGCGAATACGTGCGAACCCCATATGCCGATGGTACCCTGGTGAAAGTACCGGGCTCCGATTTTTCAGAGGAAATGCTGGCGTCGTTACTTACATTGTCGGACGTTATGTGTACCGGTTATCATGCAGCGGCAAGCGCTGGCGTTGAAGAGAGCGATACCGTAGCTGTCGTAGGCGATGGAGCTGTCGGTTTGTGCGCAGTAATTGCCGCTAAACGGCTTGGTGCCAAGCGTATTATCGCGCTCAGCCGGAATCCGGCGCGCCAGAAAATGGCCCGGGAATTCGGGGCGACCGATATTGTCGAAGAACGCGGCGATGAGGCAGTAGAAGCAGTTATGAAACTAACGGACGGTGTCGGCGTAGATGCCGCCTTAGAATGCGTCGGTACGGACCAGTCGATGCAAACTGCTATCGGCATAGCCCGGCCGGGTTCAATAATCGGGGTGGTAGGCTTGCCGACAGATGTCGAGATGCCATTTACGAAAATGTTTTCCAAAAACGTTGGAGAGCTGGGAGGCCCAGCGCCTGCCCGGGCATACATACCTGAACTTTTGGACGATGTGCTGAGTGGCAAAATTAATCCGGGCCGCGTGTTTGATCTCACAGTAGATTTGGACGATATCAAAGAGGCTTACGCGGCTATGGATGAACGCCGCGCAATCAAATCACTCCTGCGGGTCAGCGAATTAAAGGAGCAAGCGTGAAAGCAATCAAGCCCCAAACGTCAAAAGGCCCTGCCGAATGGTTTACGGGTGACGTATATCCTACTATCGTTCTGGCTGGAGAGGAGCCGTCGCGGGTTCGCGTAGGCTCCGTCCATTTTGCCCCGGGAGCGCGGACGGCCTGGCACTCGCATGCCGTTGGGCAATATTTGCACATTGTAGAAGGAGCTGCGCTCGTCCAGGAAAGGGACGGGGAGGTTCAAACGCTCAAGCCTGGCGACACAATATACACGGCTCCGGGCGTAGAGCACTGGCACGGCGCGTCGCCCGACAGTTTTATGGTGCACCTTGCGATTTGGGAGGCCGCGGCCGGCGAGGAGCCGGAAACAGTCTGGGGAGAGCACGTAACGGATGAAGAGTATGGTAAGTAACGAATTTCTATCGTTTCAGCCAGCGTTTTCTCGATTCATATCCCAAGATGGCAAAAGCGTAAAAAATAATGTCCGCACTGAACTTACCTGCTAAGAAACCTATGGGATAAGGGTGGATATAGTGCGGCGTAAGATACATTAAAAAAGGCCGGATGATAAAGTTATCCAATACCTCGGCAGGCGCGAACTCAATCAATAGATTGGTGCTGGCTGCTGCCACAGCGAGCGAAATACGTTTGATGATTTTGTATTGCTTGTAACGCTTACTATTTGATAGCAGCTCAGCCGTAATGAAGTAGCCGTAAAAGCCAATGCCTTCGCCGACCCAGCCGCCAGCCGTGGCTGCAATGTATGAATGGGTGTGTGCGTATACCGTCCAGGCACCGATAAGTGCTGTAATTGTGCCTAAAATTTCAGCCGGCACATAGCGCCGAAGCCATTCGCCGCGTTTTTGCCGTATGGTCTGCGTGTTCATCTAGCCCTAAATATAACAAAATTTTCGGCAAGATTTATGAACGGTTGAACTTCCGGGCGGCAGCCGCGCTAACGGCGATTCCTGCCAAGGCAATGCCTTTGCCAAGCGGCGACACCGGCGCGCCTTGCCGACGGTTTGCGCGGGCGCGGAGCAGGCCGTATTGCAAGGTATCGTGGAGCAATTCGTTCGTCTCGGCTGGGTCGGATGGGGCGTCGACCATATTGATATGAATAGTCGGAGTCAAAAAGCGCCGCATGATCCGTCCTCCATAATCATGGCTCAGACAGATTATTTTCGTTTGTTCGCGTTCAGCCGGTTCCATAGTTTCCAATAAGTTCATCACACCGTCGCGAACCGTCTGTAGTTTTAGCTGGTCGCCCCTGTTGCGCGTACCCTCGATATAAGAAGCGTACACATAACCGTTTTTCGCCATTTCCACCATTAACCCTTGGATCATGCCGTTTACTTCTTCCCGCTCTTCGTCCTTAGCTTCCAGCTTGGCGGTAGTCTCTTCTTCGGATAATCCTTGGCCGGCAAAGTACCGTGCCAGGTCTTTTTTGCGCGCCATCGGCTTGGCCCCGCCGATTGCAATGATCGATCCTATGACGGGCATGGCGAAATAATCCATCCGGGCGGGTATAACAAGCTTGCCGATAATCGGGTCGAATACTTCTTTTTCGCGCTGCAGTGCAGCCGAATCATCTGTTGGATCAAACCAGCTATGATGCGTCATAGTCAGGATTGTCGGCGACTCGGACGCAAGGTGCGCCTGAATTTCCTCGCGCACACCAGGTTCGTATACCACGTGTGGCGCTACCAATTTATTCACCACAGCGTGAAAAGCCCGCTGGAACTGGGCATTTGGTCCATGGGATGTATAGTACTCAGTAATTTCTGCCATATTGGAAAGGTCCCCATTAATCATGGGGCGCTTATCCATGCCGGGCATACGCATTTGCATGCCAGGATTATACATGTTCCATAATGTTTAGGCTATTTTGTCTAAATGCTTATGTTTTATAGTGCTTGAAATTTGCATTTTTGTTTTATAATGACCTTGAAAGGCGATACTTCAAGCTAGCTGGCGACAATCATGCGAGACGCCAGAGAAACTAGTGAAGCCAAGGGATATCTCGTATGGCTGCATATAGCTGGTCGATTGTATGCAGCGGGTGGTCAATAAAAGGAGTAACGAACTATGTCTGATAAGAACAAGTCAGAAAAAGGTTACGAAGACTGGGGTATGAGGAACTGGCGCGCCTGGGGCAGCTGGTTCAGCTGGGGTTCGCCGGTCGGGCTCGGCCTTTTCTTTCTCGCAGTAGCGGGAACTATCTGGATCCTGGCGCACCTATAAGGCGACGGAACCAGCAAAAGCAGCCTTTTTTTGGGCTGCTTTTTGTTTTGCGTGCAGGCGCTATACCTGCTTTGTAAATACTACGAGACGCTCATTAAACTCGCTTGTGCCTTTGATAACGTTACCCGTGCATGTCATAAGGTTTAACCCCGGCGTTCCGGGAACCGCCGGAGAAAGTACGGCTTTCATATCGACATTGTTATACGAGTAAATTTTTGAAGACACCACTTGGTAGGTGAAGACCCTTCCGTCTCCCCGGGTAATACTGACGGTGTCACCGGGCTTCATTTTTTTGAGGTTATAAAAGATGCCGTCCGCCTGCCAACTGGAAACATGACCGTATATAAACATGGCGCCGGGCTGCCCCGGTTTGGCGCTACGGTTATACCAGCCGGCATCATAGATATTACTCGGCACTGCAATCTGGTTATTTTTTGTTAGCCCGAGCTGCATAACGCGCGTTTTCGGAACGTTAATGGCGGGAATAGTTATGTAGCGAGGCAGGTCCGCGGCCACCGTGTAGGTATTGATGGCGCTTTGGCTTGGATGGTTTGCCTTTGGAGCGGACTGGCTCTCACTGGGGGATTGGGGCGCTGGCTGGTGCGGCTGCCGGAGCCATAGCACGGCGGCTACGGCCAATCCGGCTACTCCGAGGCAAATTAATAGGTAGGCTAACCATTGTGTTCGGCGTCTCGGCGCGGGTTTTCTCTCCATTACTACTATGATACCGGAGAAAGGGCAGAGGACTAGTATTAGATATATTTGGTACTTAATCTCGGAATCCACTTGCTGAATTAAACTTTTTATAATAGTATTGTTCCCATTGCAATAATATGATTTGAGGTTTTTCCTGTGACTGAACACTTCCGTAGTTATTTAGATCCGATTGATACGTACGCGGAGCCCATACTCCATCCGGAACATGATGTGCTGCACCGCGGTCTGATTAAATACGGCAATGTGTTGATGGAGCGCCTGCTGGGTGCAGAACTTGTTTCCGATAATGAAGACGGGCAAACGTGGAAGTTTTCGCGCGGCGGCCAAACCGCGGCTATAGATATCCACGAACCAGATGTAGTCATTCCGGCGTTGATCCGCTACCGCGACCTTGGATTGTTCTATACGTACACAGGAGAAAAAGAGCCACTTTGGGAGCCGAACACTACATTAACCGAAATTCCTCCCGAAGTAGATACCGGCCACCCGGAAGCCGACAGTATGGCAATGGTCGGCGAGTTGTTACTCGGCGCGACTCAAGGCGTAAGGCAGGCTGGCTATACAGCTGCCAATCTTCTGGCTCCTTTCCGTGATATGCGTTCCCGTCTGCAATGGCAAATGAGCACAGCCCGAACTAAAGAGGAAATTCACGCGCATTATGATGTGAGCCAGGATATTTATGTTGGCCCGCACGGTTTTTTGGATGCATATGTCCAATATTCCGCCGGCTTGCTGCCTCCGGACGGCGAATTTACTACGCTAGAAGACTTGCAGGAGCGGAAAATCCAGTCGCTTATCAACATGCTGGAGCTCGAGTCGGCCGATACTTTGCTTGAGATCGGTACTGGCTGGGGCGGCTTGATTACGGAGATTGCGGACCATGTGCCCCATATAGAAATTACATCGCTGACGCTTTCCGGCGAACAGGCAAAACGCGCCCGCGCCCGGATCAAAGAAGCAGGGCATGAAGACCGCGTAAAAGTTCTCGAGAGAGATTACCGCGACCTGAAGGCTGACGGATTCTTCGATCGCCTCGTAACGGTTGAAATGATCGAAGCCGTTGCTTGGCAGGATATGGATGTCTTCTTTGACGCGCTGACGAATTTTGTGGACCCTGAAATCGGCAGAATTGCCATCCAGTCGATAAATCTTGATCCGAGACGCTTCGCGGCGCACAAACAAAACGAAAAGAACTTTTCTAATAAAGCAATTTTCCCGGGCGGCATACTCACGCCGAGGGGTTTTATCGAGGACGAAATGGCAAAACGAAACTTCGAACTAGAACAAAAGGAAGATCTGGGCATTTCCTATGCGTATACTTTGCGCGAATGGCTCGGTAACATGTGGGAGCACAAAGACGCTCTAACGCAGCAATGGCTTAATGAGGGTGTGCCGGCTGAAAAGATTGAACGGTTCTATAGGGGCATGACATTTTATCTTGCGTTTTGTGAAGCGGGTTTCCGCACTGGTCACCTGGAAGACTGGCAACAAGTTTTCACGCCGGCCTGAATTGTAAAATTAGCGGTTAATTTTGCATGAAAGCCCGTTACGGTTTTGCTATGATGTGAATAGCAAGGAGGGCGATCTCATGAAATCTATTGATCAATTACTGGACCTTAAAGACAAGGCGGTCATCGTTACCGGCGCGGCAAAAGGTATCGGCTACGGTATAGCTGCCCGCTTGGCGGAAGCCGGTGCAAAAGTGCTGGTTGCAGATATAGACCAGCCTGCTGCCGGGCAAACGGCAAAAGAATTTACCGAAAAAGGGTGGACGGCCGCGCCCATGGAAGTTGACGTATCCGATGAGGAATCCGTACAGGCCATGGTTGATGCGTGTAAGCGCGAGTTTGGTTCGGTGGACATTTTGGTTAATAATGCGGGCATATATCCGCCCGTACCGGTTACCGAAATGACTAAAGAGCAGTTCGAAAAGGTTATGCACGTTAATTTGCGGAGCGTTTTCCTAACGACCAAATACGTGGCAAAAATCATGAAAGACCAGGGTGGCGGCAAGATTATAAATATAACTTCAATCGATGCGCTACACCCCTCAATGATAGGCCTGGCGCATTACGACGCTTCGAAGCATGGCGTGTGGGGTTTTACTAAAAACTCGGCATTGGAACTCGCCAGAAGCAACATAACCGTGAATGCGATAGCGCCCGGCGGCATTGCGACGCCAGGCACCCAGGCCATGCAGGCCGCGGCGCCTCCAGCCGATGCAGCAGCCCAGCAAAAGCAGGCGGAAGCTTTCATGGCCAAGATACCATTACACCGCATGGGTGATCCAGACGACATAGGCAAAGCCGTCCTCTTTTTGGCATCTGATATGTCTTCGTATATGACCGGCAGCCAAATTGTTGTCGATGGCGGCGCTTTGCTTAGTTAAGCTGTTTGCTATAGTGAAATTATGAAAGTGGTTGTAGGGAGTAAAAACGGTCCGAAACGCAGGTCCGTTGAAGCCGCATTTACCGGCATATTCCCAGGCGAAGAACTACAAATCATCGGCGTAGATGCGGATTCCGGTGTTTCTTCGCACCCAATAACTGCCGAAGAATCATTGCAAGGGGCAATGAACAGGGCCGCAGAGGCTTGCAGGCAAGAACCTCAGGCGGATTTTTACGTTGGCATTGAGGGCGGTTTGCTCACAGTCGCAGACAGGACATGGGAACTCAGCTGGGTAGCTATCCAGGATAAAAACGGGAAGGTTTTCACGGGAGTAAGCGCCGGCCTTGAAGTCCGCGGCAAAGCCTTGGCCGCCATACGAGGTGGGCAAGAGCTCAGTGACGTACTGGATAGCCATCACGGCGTTAAAAATGCCGGTCAAAAAAATGGTTTTTATGGTCTTGCTACCAATGATTTTATAACGCGCGAGCAGGCTTGCCGCGACGCTGTTGCTTTTGCGCTTGCCCCCTTTAAAAACGCCAAATATTTCAAATAAGCGACCCCTGATAGTTTATGATAGACTGATAGGGTGTTTGGCGCGTTGGCCGAGGAGTTAGGCAAGGGTCTGCAAAACCCTGTACACGAGTGCGAATCTCGTACGCGCCTCCACGTCGGAATTGATTCCGGCCTCAGGCCAAGCAAGACGAAACTTTTGCTTGGCCGAGAGGCCTTCATCATTCCTCCTTGCCGTTTTGCGAATCCCCACGCAAAACGGGAGATACTACAGGTTTGGCGGGGGCGAGTGGCGGAATTGGTATACGCGGCGGACTTAAAATCCGCTGGCTGAATAAGCCTTGTGGGTTCAAGTCCCACCTCGCCCACCACAGTATCGACTTATCCGGAAGAGACTTGGCTCGTATGCACAAAAAGCCAAGACGGTTGGCTTCTTACCACCTCGCCTGCCAATATAGCTTCAAGCTGTATAATACTTCGTATGACTTTGAAAAAAATAGGCAAAGCACTCCTGGCCCAGCGAATGGAGCGGCAAGTGCGGAGCTTACGGCAAAAAAATAAAATTACGGTAATCGCAGTTTGCGGCAGTGTCGGCAAAACTTCGACTAAGCTGGCGATTGCTAAAACGCTTTCCGGGGCCCACCGGGTAAAGTTCCAAGAAGGGAATTATAATGATCGCTTAACGGTGCCCCTGGTTTTTTTCGGCCACGAACAGCCAGGTATCTACAACCTTGTCGGATGGCGCCGGATTATCCGCCAGAATCGTAAACAGCTCGCAAAACCATATCCGTATGACACTGTTGTGGTTGAGCTAGGTACTGACGCGCCGGGTCAGCTTAAGGAGTTCTCCTATCTGCAGCCGGACATAATGGTACTAACGGCCATTGCCGATGAGCATATGGAATACTTCAAAACACTTAAAGCCGTAGCTGCAGAGGAGCTGGTACCAGTTAGTTTTTCGGAGCAAATACTCGTGAATGCCGATGATGTGCCGCCGGAGTACATTCCCCAAACCACGCACTTAAGCTACGGCTTGGAGGCCGGGAATTACACCACAACGGAGCGTAAGCCAGTTGGCTTACAAGGACAGCAGATAGCCTTCCGGTTGCCAAGCGGTAAAGACTTTACTGCGCAGGTGGCCGCTCTCGGAGACCAGGGCGCCAAAATAGTTTTGGCCGCCGTGGCCGTGGCGGACATGGTCGGAATGTCAGCCACGGCTATCAAGCAGGCGCTCAAGGCAGTGACGCCAGTATCAGGTCGCATGCAGATTTTGGCGGGCAAACGCGGTTCAATAATTATTGATGATACGTACAATGCCAGCCCAGTGGCGGTGGAAGCGGCTTTGGACGTACTGTATAACGCCGAAGCGACGCAGCGGATTGCTATTCTCGGCAGTATGAACGAACTTGGTGATGACAGTCCGACGCTGCATAGCGAGATCGGCGGCTATTGTGATCCAGGTAAGCTTGATCTTGTGGTAACTATAGGCAAAGAGGCGGCAGATTATCTCGCTCCAGTAGCCAAGAACCAGGGCTGCAAGGTGCAAACATTCATGAGCCCTTATGATGCCGGCCGCTACGTTGCAGAACATGTCAGACAGGGGGCAGTGGTTTTAGCCAAGGGCTCGCAAAATGGAGTCTTTGCAGAGGAGGCCGTCAAAATACTGCTGGCAAACCAAAGCCAAGCTCGAAAACTCGTGCGCCAATCGGCTTATTGGATGGCACAAAAAGAGGCCCAATTCCCTAATACTTAACAAGTTAAGTATTTCTTGTTAGGGCTAGTTCTACAAGTTTTTTACAGAGCTCTGGCATTCCATAGCCGGCTGCTTGGGCTGCTTTTGGCAAGAGGCTTTCCCGAGTAAGGCCTGGAATTACATTTGTTTCAAGCACGTACAGTTGGTCGGCATTGGTCACGATAATGTCCGTACGGGACATGCCGTAACATCCGGTGAGATCGTGGACCTGTTTTGCTAAAGTTTGGGCTTTTAGCTGTAACGCTTCGTTAATGTGCTGTGGCGGGCATAGCTCTTGCGTGCGACCATTATATTTATTTTCGTAATCAAATTCGCCGCCGGCGGGAGGAATGATTTCGATTACGGGTAACGGCTCTTCACCCAGGATAGCAACGGTAACTTCAGTACCACCAATGAGCGGCTGCAATAAGAGCTGTTGGTATTTTGCAAATGCCCTTTCTATGGACTTCATGTCTGCGCCGGCCGGATCCCGCACAATGAACGTATCTATACTGGAGCCGCCTTCATTCGGTTTTAATACATATGGCTTGCGACTAAGAGACGAACGTTTAAAATCATCATACTTAACAAGTTTAGTTTCGGGTACAAGTATATTATTTTGAACCAAAAGATCCGTATATTTTGCTTTATCAAAACAAAGTTCCGAAGATCTGTCATCCGACCCTACGTATGCTATGTGGTTGGCTTGCAAGAACTTCTGAAGAACGCCGTCTTCACCGCCCTCGCCGTGTAATGCAGGGAAAACCGCATTTGCTTTTTTGAGCTCCGGTAAAAGGGCGTCAAGACCTCCTGCTGGGTCGCGCTCTGTAACTGTATAACCAGCGCTTCTAAGCGCCTCGCTAACGGCTGCGCCGGAACGCAGTGATACTTCGCGTTCGCTGGATGTGCCGCCGGCCAGGACAATGATATTCGCCATTAAGAGACATTATACAGCCCTTAAAATTGCTTATGCTTGCACAGCCTTGCATAAGAAGCTAGTTTATTATTATGCAGGAAAAAACGGGAAAGTGGATACCGCCTGACAGCAATGAAACGCAATATTCTGCCGGTCACCACGGTTGGCAACTGGTAGAGCATGCGGCATTTCTGGAAGTTCGCGATCCAGGGCTAGGAACGTATGCGATTAGCGACCGGCCAGAAGCGCAGTTAGTCCGGGATATCGTTATGTCGCCGCTGGGGCTCCGGGGAATGAGCGTTACACAGCTTTCCAAGCTCAAACAGCACGCGCCCATACCAAACATTTATGACTTTTATCGTACCGGCCACATATTGAGCAACTATGAGGGTGTACACCGATTGGCGCCGAAACACCCAGGAAAACCGAGCGAAGAAGAAGTGCTGTCTTGGAAGCTTTCTGTCATGCTAGACGATTTGGCGCATGGTATCGCATCGCATTTAACGGATATGATTATCGAAGGCGGTTTTGGTGGCAAAGAACAAGCTCATCAAGAGCGCGCCCAAGAGGCTTGGCGCTACGGCGGTATATATGAGGTGCTGCAAAAGCACGGCATTAACGTTAATGCCTCGGGCGGAATTGAGGGTTATGAACGTCCGCCGTGGATAGAGTCGGATATTCCTGAGCTGTGTTATGAACGCGTTCAGTACACGGCAGAGGAGATGCGGTTGTGGATGGAGTCGGAGGACGAAGACCCGGATGCTGAGCGTATCATCAATGCTCTGTATGATCTGGATAATTTAACTATTACAGAAGACGGCGAATTAGCCTTCAAAGATGAAGAAATGGCGCTTCTTTTCAGTAAAGCCTTTCTGCTTCTCAGTACGGAAGATTGGAATGAACCGGTCAACCGCGTAATCGAACACCTTATAATCGAAGGATTTAAATACTCGACTTATAATCGCCGCCTGCCGCAAATGCACCGCTATGATAACGGCCACACTGCGCGGCTTGAAAGCTATACCTATGCCATTGACCAGGATTTCGATTACGCATTGAGAATTTCGCGAGATAAGCAAGACAACTTCATGTTTGCCATCTCACAGCTACTCAGCCAGATAGCCAAGGAAGAACGTTGGCGTTTTGTTGAATATAAACGCGACCAGTTTAAGCGGTTCCTCTTGGATCCACGGGCGGAGGACTATCCATCGGCATGGTTGAACGGGCATGTAATGGAATACGGGCCCGCCTCATCTATCGTAGAAATAGACGTTAAGCCGCCAACCAAAAAAGAACTCCAGGCAGTGAAAACCGGCCGGGCGAACGCTGCCAAATTAATCCATACAACTAAGCGCGGCGTCCGGTATGATATCCAGCCTATGAAAAGGCGGTATGTGGATCCGCTTATCATGACGGCAAACGGCGCGAAAAGACTCAGCGAAGTTAACTCTATTTACAGCGGATTATTGGACCAGCATGCCCGGATCCATGCTTCGACCCTAAAAGTACGCCTTGCCGTCAGCGACGAATATGAACGTTTGATCCACCAAGTTACGCAGCGGAACAGGGATGAAGCTAAAGTAGACCGCCCGTATTTGAAGCGTGACCAATTGCGGTGGCAAATCGATGCCGCGGCCGAACGTTCGCGTGATGCGGCCCTCCAAGCCGGCCGGCTTGTTTTGGATGCGCCGTAATCTTATTAGATATGACAGAGACGATTTGCTACAATGTCCTCTGTTATGCAGAGATATAATCCGAAGGATATAGAGCCTAAGTGGCAAAAATTTTGGGATGAGACCGGTACCTATACGGCCGATCTTCAGAGCGACAAGCCAAAATACATTGCCATGAGCATGTTCAATTATCCCAGCGGCGCCGGGATTCATATCGGCCACGCCATGAATTACACCATTTCTGACGTTAAGGCGCGGTTTAAGCGCCAGCAAGGATATGAAAGTTATCACCCTGTCGGCTGGGATGCCTTCGGTATGCCCGCAGAGAATTATGCGATTAAAAGTGGCGTGTCACCGCAAGTCAGTATGGCCAACATCATTCCTGGTTATCATAAACAGTATAAAGCCATGGGTTGGAGCAATGATTGGGAGAAAGAAATCGCCACCCATTTGCCAGAATATTACAAATGGACGCAGTGGATTTTCATGCAGATGTATAAACACGGCTTGGCGTACCAGGATTCCCGTATGCAATGGTGGTGCCCGATCGATAATACGGTGCTCGCGAACGAACAGGTTATCGACGGTAAATGCTGGCGGCATGACGGCCCGGACGACCCGCCTGCCGAGAAGCGCGAAGTCAAACAGTGGTTTTTCAAAATCACCGATTATGCGGATGAACTTTTAGAGGCCACCGATGCGCTGGATTGGACGGAAACAGTCAAAATCGCCCAGAAAAACTGGATCGGCAAAAGCAAAGGCGCTGAGATTGACTTTGACTTAGATTTCGGCGATGCAAAAACTAATGCATACAGAGACAAAAATGGCAAAAAAGCACATATCACCGTCTTTACTACACGGCCCGATACGATTTACGGAGCGACCTATCTCGTATTGGCGCCAGAGCACGCGTGGGTCCGCCTCGCCTTGGAGCACAAGACGGTTCTGAAGAATAATGACGAAGTGCAGGCTTACGTGAAAGAAGCTGGTTATAAAACAGAGGTCCAACGCCAGGAGGCCAAGGAAAAGACCGGCGTGAAACTTGAAGGCGTCAACGCGATTAACCCAGTGAATGGACAGGAAATCCCGTTGTTTGTGGCTGATTACGTATTGGAAGGCTATGGTACGGGAGCCATTATGGCCGTGCCCGCACACGATGAGCGCGATAATGAGTTCGCCAAAAAATTTGATCTTCCGATTAAGCGCGTCGTTAAAAATGATGCGCCGGATGACGAATGTACTCATGATGAAGGCGTCATGATGAATTCAGGCAAGTTTGATGGCCAGAGTTCGGCTGACGCCCGTGAAAACATCGTGAAAAGCCTGACAAAGCAGGGCAAGGCAACCGAGAAAGTTAATTATCGGATGCGCGACTGGAGCGTCAGCCGGCAGCGCTATTGGGGCGCGCCGATCCCGATCATTAACTGCCCGAAGTGCGGGCCGGTGCTGGTGCCGGAAAAAGATTTGCCCGTAGTTTTACCGGAGCTGGATGACTTCCAGCCGAGCGGCGATGGCCGCAGCGCTTTGGCACGGGCGAAAGATTGGCTGGCGGTAGATTGCCCCCAGTGCGGCGGCAAAGCAGAACGCGAAACGGACACGCTCGATACATACATTTGCAGCAGCTGGTATATGTACCGCTACTTCGACCCGCACAACCAGGAAGAAATTTTTGATAAGAAAATCGTTCAGAAATGGGAGCCAATTGACTTTTATAATGGCGCCGATCATGCCACGGCACACTTGCTCTATGCGCGCTTTGTCGGTCATTTTTTCAAGAAAATTGGCCTGGTGAACGAGCCGGAGCCGTTCAAGCAGTTCCTGTTCAACGGCAAAGTTACGGCCCAAGACGGCACCATGTTCAGTAAAAGCAAAGGCAACGGGGTTGACCCGCTAGAAATTATTGACCAGGGTTACGGGGCGGATGCGCTGCGGACATACCTGATGTTTGCTGCACCACTGGAGATATGGGCGCGCTGGGACCCGCAAGGCGTACCGGGTACGCACCGTTTCTTGAGCCGTTTATGGAATCTTATCCAGGAATACGATGCCGCGGGCGAAGCCGCGCTGGAGAAAGATCAGGAAAAAATCCTTAGGCGCGCTATCAATAAAATGATTAAGAAAGTAACGGAGGATATCGAAGAAAACCGTTACAATACAGCGATTGCGGCCATAATGGAGTGCTTAAATTCTCTCTATAAGCTTAAAAACAAACAATTCGGTAAATCGGCTGTATGGCAGGAGTCATTGGAAGGTGTGGTTGCGTGCGTAGCGCCTTTCGCGCCATACGTTAGCGAAGAGCTATGGCACCAGCTCGGCCATTCTGTGACCGTGCATAAAGATACCTGGCCAAAGTATGACGAGAAATATTTGGCCCAAGATACCATCAATGTGGCTGTCCAGGTGAACGGCCGCTTACGCGGCGAAATCCAAGTTGCCGCCGATACGGGCGAAGATGAAATCGTAAGCGCCGCCAAACAGAATGGCAAAGTTGCGATTCATCTCGAGGGCAAGGAAATCCGGAAAACCATCTACGTTCCTAACAAGCTCGTGAATTTTGTCGTCTGACACCCCTTGAGAAAAAGCTAAAAATCAGCTAAGATAGTTGTAAGTTTTGTCAAAGTAAGGAAAGGTATACTCCAAGATATGGGTAAGCCCAAAAAGCGGACCAGCCCTCGTAAAACCGGCATGCGCCGAAGTCATCACGTCGTGAAACTGGCGCGCAAAGTCAACGCCTCCTCACCCGTTAAAGCTCGGACTACAGCGCGGGAGAGCAGCAAAACTGCATAATGCACCGCTTGGGGTAACCCAGCAGGATTAACAAATATGGCCTCGAATCGTCATCTCGGTCGTATCATCGCTCTCCAAACGCTTTACGAGCAGGATTTGCGCCGTGAAGCCGATGACAAAGCTTTCAACATCGACGAGGTACTTTCGCGGAACCTTGAACGTTACGAGCATATGCTGGACGACGTGGCGTTTATACGGCAGCTCGTCGAAGGTGTCTCCGCCCAAGCTGCAGAGCTGGATGCCAGGCTTCAGCCGGTCGCTCCGGAATGGCCTATTGATCAGATTGCGCGCATGGACAGGATCGTCCTCAGGATCGGCCTCTATGAGCTCGAAAACGAAGATGACGTGCCTCCGAAAGTTGTTATCAATGAAGCCGTAGAACTTGCTAAGGCTTTTGGCGGTGATAACTCCTCCAAATTCGTCAATGGCGTGTTGGGCACATTGCTCCGCGAACGCGAAGCCGCCGGGAAACCGGAGAAGCCGCCCGCCAAAAAAGTCGCCGCTAAATCTACTAAACCGAAGAAACCCAAGAAAGATTCATAACGTACATGTCAGTCAAACGGCCCAAACCAATCAAAGGTTTTCGCAAACTGGTCAATAAGCACCGGCCGGTTATTGATGAAGTTGTCCACGAAACGACGTCCGGCGGCGTAGTTTTTCGCCGCACTAAGGCGGGCGCCCTTGAAATTCTGCTCATCCAGGATGCCAAAAACCGCTGGACCATTCCGAAAGGCCATGTTGAGCCGGGCGAAGAGCCTGGTGCGACCGCTGAACGCGAAATCCGCGAAGAAACCGGCTTGCAGGATATGGAAGTCTTCAGTTGGCTAGGCAAAGTTAATTTTCGCTACCGCCGTAATCACACGCTCGTGCTCATGACAATGCACATTTATCTCGTTGAAGGGCAGGGCGATACGGATAAGCTTGAGCCTGAAGACTGGCTTAGCGATATTAAATGGCTGCCGGCAACCGAAGCCGTCGATAAAATTGCTTATGATGACATCGGCAAACTGATCCTTATCGGCATGAAAAAAATTCGGACAGGTAAACTGTAAACTATAGATTTCATGGATATTTCCGCATACCGCGCTTTTGCTACCGATAAGCTTGGCGTTACCTTTGACAATATCGAACTGCTTGTTACCGCCTTTACCCATCGTTCATATCTCAACGAGCACCGTAAAACGGTCAAAGAGCACAACGAGCGCCTGGAATTTTTGGGCGACGCCGTTTTGGAGCTGGTGGTGACAGAATACCTGTATTTGAACTACGACGAACCCGAAGGCATTTTGACAAATTGGCGAAGCAGCTTAGTGCGCACGGAAAGCATCGGCGCTGCCGCTGCAAAATGCGAATTTGAGCCGCTTCTTCGCCTAAGCCGCGGAGAAAAGCGCGGTTCGGACCGGGCGCGCGCCCAAATTTTGGCAAATACTTTCGAAGCTGTCATTGGTGCTATTTACCTGGACCAGGGTTATGACGCTGTTAAGAAGTTTATTACCGCAAATATACTCAGCACTTTTAAAGAAATTTTATCGACGGGGTCGTGGATGGATCCCAAATCGCATCTGCAGGAGCTCGCTCAGAGCCATGAATCGGCTACGCCCGCATATAAAGTTATCAAAGAAGAAGGCCCTGATCACGATAAAACCTTTACCGTGGGCGTCTACGTGGACGGCAAGCTTCGCGGCAAAGGAACGGGTCCCAGCAAGCAGAACGCCCAGCAAGAAGCCGCCCAGGCCGCTCTCAAGCACTACAAGGAGGCCTAGGCATTTTCGCCCGGCCCCGAAAATTTGTTGACAACAGAGGCGGTTATCTGTAAAATACCATAGATTGTCTTTATAAGCTTAAAGCCACGAAAGAAGAGAGATTTAATCACCACATGTTAGCTATTCGTATGCAACGTACCGGCCGCAAGGGGCATGCTATGTTCCGCGTAGTCGTGCAAGATTCCCGCCGGACGCCTACTTCTGGTAAAGTTATAGCCCAGCTTGGCAGCTATGACCCACATGCCAAGACTGTTACGCTCGACAAAGAAAAAGCCAATTTTTATCTCGACAATGGCGCCCAGCCGTCCGACAGAGTCGTTGTGCTGTTCAAAAAAGAGGGCGTTAAGTTGCCGAAGTGGGTTAGCGATCCTACCAAAAAAGAGAGCACGGTACGCAATCCAGACAAGCGCCGCAGTACCCGTCCTGAGGAACCAGCCGAAGAGGCTCCAGCTGCCACGGAAGCGGAAACTACTGAAGCTACTGAAGCTCCCGAAGCGGCTGCAGAAACTACTGAGGCTGAGCAAGCTGAAACCCCGTCAGAAGAATCTTCAGAGCCTACTGCCACAGAGGAACCCGAAGAACCTGCAAGCAGCGAGGAAGAGCAGAATCCCGAAAGCGATTCAAGCGCCGAATCTGAAGCTCCAGCTCAAAACGAAACAACTGAAGAAGCTCCTAATGATGCCGCCGAGGGTGACAACACAGCCGCAACCGAAGAAGAATCATCCTCCGAAACAGAAGAAAAAGAAGCAGAATAACCTAGTTCTGCCGCGAAAAATTTCACAAACGCCTATGAACGGTTTGCTATAATTGGTAGCATAATCAGTTCTAACCGAGGAGTCCGCTCATGAGTGAAATCGATCAGCAATTTATAGAATTCGTCGTTAAATCCCTAGTCGGCAAACCTGATGCCGTCCAGGTAAAACGTACCATCGATGAAAAAGGCGTGTTACTTGAGCTCACGGTTGACCCGGAAGACCTGGGCCGTGTTATCGGCAAGCGTGGCGCTACAGCCCAGTCTCTCCGGACACTGCTCCGGGCTCTAGGAACTAAAAATGACGCCCGTTACAACTTGAAGATTGTTGACAATGGCGTGGGTTCGGTTCCAGATGGTAATAATGCCGGCACAAAAGAGGAATCCCGGCCGGCCGCAGATTCAGATGACACTGAACCAGCAACACCAGCCGCAGAAAGCGACGAAGAAGAAATTGCAGAAGAAGCGGCCGAAGTGGTTGAAGCAGAAGAGCCGGAAGACGATGAACCAGCAGCCAGCTCAAACTCGGCCGATTCTGAAGACGACGAAGCGAGCGACCGTCTGCGTAAAACCCGCGAAGAATTAGCAGATCTGGACGATCTAGACGTTTAGCTTACGAAAACAGGGCTAGTTTAATAAGGGCAGCGATTGCTATAGCCGCCCAAAAAATATTAAGGACGGCAGGCTGCTTCACTCTTTTAACGACGGAAATGGTTATAATTCCGAGCGCGCCGGTTAAATTCAGTAACTGGTATATTGCCCCGTCGGAGGTAATTACCTGAAAGCTAACCAGTAGATATGCCAGTACAATTGCGCCGGTTCCATACCATCCGA
Source organism: Saccharimonadales bacterium (SeqCode) (assembly GCA_035546975.1). Classification (GTDB taxonomy): domain Bacteria; phylum Patescibacteriota; class Saccharimonadia; order Saccharimonadales; family UBA4665; genus JARIHC01. The sequence continues at coordinate 57,445 of DASZVS010000013.1, read as the reverse complement.
CCATTTCCGCGATTACGTTTCTTTTTTCTTTTATCTCTGCCATGTGCCAAGTATAACAAATGCTTATCGTTGTACTTATTACAGTTTTATTGAAACCAACTAATCAATCCCGTATAGTGTCTCTAGTCGAAAGACTTGTTCGTTAAAACAAAAATACTAAAAAGCTCGTTTGCGAGTCATGAAAATGAGAGCTTTATGTGATAAAAGAACCGGTTTTTAAAGAGCCGGTTCTTTTAGTTTGGTAAAATAAGAAGCAATGAAAATACAGATTATAACGTTATTTCCCGAGATGTTTGGCGGCGTACTGGGTGCCAGTATGCTGTGGAAGGCTTCAGACAAAGGCATTGCCCAATACGAGTGTATAAATTTACGCGACTTTGGTCTCGGGCCACGCAAACAGGTAGATGATACGCCGTATGGCGGCGGCGATGGCATGCTTTTGAAACCAGAGCCTGTGGTTGCCGCCATAGAGCATGCTAAAAAAGTTGACCCCGACGCACGTGTGTTACTGCCAACTCCGCGTGGCGTACGCTACAAGCAATCTGATGCCAAGCGCCTAGCTTCCGCTAATGAGGGGCTGATCATTGTCTGCCCGCGTTATGAGGGCTATGATGAGCGCATTACCAACTGGGTGGACGAAAGCTTCTGCATTGGCAACTATGTATTGACGGGCGGCGAACTGCCGGCTATGGTGCTCATCGATTCAGTTGTTCGCTTACTCCCGGGCGTACTGGGCGGGGAGACATCCGCAGAAATAGAGTCCTTCCAGCAGGACGATGAAACTGTAGAGTTCCCTCAGTATACCCGACCCGAAGAATTCCGCGGCATGAGCGTACCCGATGTTCTCTTAAGTGGCCATCATGCCGAGATAGAAGCCTGGCGCAAGTCGCAATCAGGGCCCGCACAATAAGGTAAGGGGCGCACCGGTTAAATGCCGCCCAGGTCGTTCTGGGCCTCTTCGCGTGTTGACTCGCTGAGCGGTGTCTCTTTCAAGAAGAAGGTAATGATGAACGCCAGTACGGCGAAAGGTATACCCACTAGGAACACGTCGGCAAAAGCTTGTGAAAAAGCGGTCAGTACTACGTGAAGTTCACTTGGCGGCAAGTGCTGCAAGCCGGCAGCGCTGCTGCCCAGGCCCTTTGCTACCGCCGTGCCATTTGCGCCCGGGAGCGCATGCTGTAGGTGATAGCTCAGCCTATTTGTCAGAATTGCACCGAAAATAGCTGTTCCAAGCGAGCTGCCGATGCTCCGGAAAAAGGTAACCGAAGAGGTAGCCGTCCCTAGGTCTTTGCGTTCTACGCCGTTTTGCACGGCGAGCGTCATCACAGGCATCACTAAGCCTACGCCAAGGCCGAGCACCACCATCCACAATCCGATAATGACACGGTCAGTGGCAACTGCAATATGGCTGAACAAGTAGAAGCTAATGATCAAAAGCAGGCTGCCAATGATTGGAAATATGCGGTATCGTCCCAGTTTTGATATAAGCCGGCCCGACGTTAATGAACCGCCCATCACGCCAAGTACCAATGGCAACAGCATCAAGCCGGACTTTGTTGCGGAATCGCCGCGGACAATTTGTTGGTATTCCGGTAGGAATATAATCGCGCCGAACATTACTACGCCTACCAGCAAGCTGAGCAACACCGAAACGCTGAAGATCTCATTCTTGAATAGGCGAAGAGGTAATATAGGTTCCTTGGCATGATGTTCGCGCCATATGAACAGCAGCGCGCTGACAAGGCTGCCTGCGAACAGGCCGATAATTTGGACTGAACCCCAAGGATAATCCACACCGCCCCACACGGTTGCGAGCAGCAGGCTGACTACACTGATTGCCAGCAGGCCGGCACCGGCGTAGTCGACATTGTGGTCGGTCCGCCGCACAGGCAAGTGCAAACGGGTTGCAATAGCCGCAAGCGCTATTGCGCCAACGGGTAGGTTTACGTAGAATACCCATCGCCAGCTCAAGTGGTCGGTAAATAAGCCGCCGAGTAGCGGTCCAATAACGCTCGCTATAGCAAATACGCCGCCGAAATATCCCTGGTAGCGGCCACGTTGCCGTGGCGGGATAACATCGCCGACAATAGCTAGCACGAGTGTCATTAAGCCACCTGCGCCAATTCCCTGCAGGCCGCGGAAGAAAATCAATTGGGTCATGTTTTGGCTAAGCCCGCAGAGTGCTGAACCAATCAAGAAAATAACAATTGCACTCTGAAAGATTTTTTTGCGGCCGTACATGTCGCTGATCTTTCCGTATAACGGTGTCGCGACAGCACTGGTCAATAGGTATGCAGTTGCCACCCAAGAATATTTATTGAGCCCATGCAGGTCGCTGGCAATCTTCGGTAATGCGGTAGAAACAATGGTTTGGTCGAGTGCTGCCAGCAACATTGCCAGCATGAGAGCACTAATTACAACCATAATTTCAGCATGGCTGCGTTCGCCTTGCTGTGCGGTTTGTTCAGTTGGTGTTTGTTGTGCCACTTCAGGCATGTGATAACCTCCGATGCGATGGTTCGCGTTGTGATAATTTTGATAAATCGCTACTGAAACGTTCGAATAAACGGACAAATTGCCGGCGCTCGTCGCTATTCCAGTCCTTGAGAGTTTCGGCAACAATATTGCGTTGTGCCCCCCAAAGCTTGCGCGCTGCTGCACGGCCGCGAGGCGTGATACGTAAATCAATTAATCGCCGGTCGCGGGCGTCCGGAACGCGTTGTAGGTATCCGGCTCGTTCCAATGACTGGGTTTTACGGGTAACTGATGGTGCTTCAATGCCAAGCTGGCTAGCCAGGTCCTGGACATGCAACGGGGTGGAACTGTCTGCCAAGAGGTGCAGGATAACCGCAGCGGGGCGGTCAAGATGAATGCCGGTTTGTTCCGTAACTCGCGCCCATGTATGGGGGCGTTTCATAGTTTGAAAAAACAAACGCATGGCGTTTTCAAGTGTTTCCAAATCACTATTTAATAAATCCATATACCTAGTATAGCATATTTACTTACCTAAAGTAAATAGTTTTATGAAAAGTTTTTAATAGGTTATTCTTAAAATAGGTAAAAAATAGGGCAAATTTTAGCGAAATACGTTAATAATTGGCGATGTAATCGTGTTCAATAAACCGCTAACTCCTGATACTGAAGCGTTGCCGCCATGATTCTGAGGAGCATTCTGTGGAGTACTTGTGGCACCTCCGGAAGCACCAGTGCCTTGAGGGGTACTCGTGGCGCCGCCGGCAGCGCCCGCAGTATTGTTCGCAGAAGAGGCTGATGAATTGCTAACCGTTTGAACCGGATCTATGGTTGATAATTTGGTCTTGGCTACAGGGAGCTGTTGTATTGAAGGCGCAGAGTTGGACTTGTGTGTATTTGCAGCCGCCGAAACTGCTTGGACTTGATCTGAACTGGCCGGACGGAATAAGAAGAAGCTGAAGCAGAAAACGAGTATTAATAGAAGAGGGGCGCCGATAGTGAGGTGATGTGTATCATGTAAAACTCTCGTACTCATCTTAATTAGCTGTCTTTAACCCTCGCGTTTTAGTTAATAAATTACCGATGAAGTATAGCACGACCAGAGACTATTTCTGTTAATATTCTTACACTATTTATTGATTATGTTTAATAAATTGGCGTGTCCGGGGAAACTTTACCGTGAAAGTTGTGCCTTGCCCTATGACACTTTCGACCCCAATGGTGCCCTTAAATGTAGTTTCAACAGAATGCTTAGCCGCATAAAGCCCAATGCCCAAACCGGATACCTCAGTTTTTTGTTTGGTAGAATAAAACGGTTCAAAAATATGTGGTAAAACCTCTGGCCGTATGCCGGTACCTTTGTCTTGAATTGTTATCACGAGGTCAATTCTGGATACAGAAACCTGGATTACCACATTTGGCGCAGATGCATGGGTGGGGTGGGCGTTCGCAGAAGCTTCAATGGCGTTAACTGCTAGATTGGTAATAATTTGTTGGAATTTTACGGGATCACCTTCTAGTATAAGTCCTCGGCAACCAATAAAATGAAGTATGATACTTTGCTGGGCAGCAATGGGGTATAGAGCGTCTTTGAGACGTTCAAATTCATCATTAATGTCAAAAGGCTGGGAGCTGTGCGGGATTTGGATTTGCTGCCGGGCGGTAGAAACATATCGCTGCAGCGTTTCAATATTGCGCTGTGCTCTTTGGATGCTACTATCAGTTGGGTTGTTTCCTTCCTGCAAGCAGAGAGCTACTGCGGTTAAGGGGTTGGAAATGTCGTGAATCAAGTTGGCGCTCATTCTGCCCAAAGCCGCCAGTTGTTGGAGCGTTTCAAGTTGTTTAGGATCCACCTGCTCATCTGCGATTGTAATCCGGGCCGCGTTTGGGTCGTGCGCCATATTACTTTTAAGAACGCCCCGCTTTTATCGGGGCCGCCGACGCGACGACAAGTTTATAGCCAAGGCCATGGACCGTCTGGATAAGCTGTTGTTCGAAAGGACGGTCGATCTTGTCTCGCAGATGTTTGATGTGGACGTCTATGGTATTAGTCCAAGGCTTGTCGGATTCCTGCCAGGCGTAATTGCCTAGAATATTACGGCTGACGACAGTGCCCGCATGAAGCATTAGGCATTCGAGCAAAGCGAATTCCTTTTTCCTAAGCGTGATAGGTTCACCATTTCGTTGCACCTGGTGGCGTTTTCTGTCCAGGATAAGCTCGCCAACTGTTAAATTATCAGCCAGAGCTAGGGGTTTATGCCCTCGCCGTTGGAGAACTCTTAAGCGGGCCTTGAGCTCGCCGAGGCTGAACGGTTTAGTCAGGTAGTCGTCGGCACCCGCATCTAGCAGCCGGATTTTATTGAGCACTTTGTCTTCGCCGGTGAGGATTATGATTGGCGTTTCGGCATCATTGGCGCGTAGCCGCTGGCACACTTCCAGTCCTGTCATATCCGGCAAGTTTAGGTCAAGTATGATGGTGTCGTACTCTTGCCGTTTGGCGCTCGCTAAACCCATGGCGCCTGTTTCTGCCAAAGTTATGTCATGGCTCGAAGCAAGCACGTGACTTAAGGCGGCTGCGATATCTTTGCTATCCTCGATGAGGAGAATTTTTACCAGTTTGTTGTTTTGCATGCCGCTATTATTACCAACCTAAGATTAAATTACCATTAAATCTTGCAAAAAAAGCAACTATTATCTTTTAGATGTATTTAGCGGCTTTACGCACGTACAAAACTACGGCACTACAGAGGTGCATAGCAATAAAGAGCATTAACCCCAAACACTTATCTAAAAGTGCATACCAACTTATTAATCTTTTTCAGTATACACCTTTCTCCCGTCTCCAAGAGCAGAGGCCCGGTGCTAGGATTTTTTCTTAGGTACCTTGGCGCCTTCTTTGCGTGCCTCCGAAAGACCGATCGCCACAGCCTGTTTGCGACTGGTGACTTTTTTATCGCTTTGGCCGCTTTTCAGCTCACCTTTTTTATATTCATCCATGACCTTTTCCACCTTTTTCTGAGCTTTGGGGCCATATTTGCGAGCTGTCATTATGCGAGCATTCCGATTAAAGCTTTGTTGAAAGCTGGGATATCGTCCGGATTGCGGCTGGTAATGAGATTGCCGTCAATGACAACTTCTTGATCAATCCAGTCGGCCCCAGCGTCGCGCATATCATCTTGGATAGTGAAGTAACTGGTGAGTTTGCGGCCCTTTGCTAGCCCGGCACTGGCCAATACCCATGGGGCATGGCAAATGACTGCCAGGGGTTTTCCGGCCGCGGAAATTTTATTAACCCAGTCGCGGGCCTTGTCTTGCATGCGCAGATTATCGGCATTGATGGCGCCGCCCGGCAGAACGAGCGCATCGTAATCGTCGATATTTGCTTCTTCTAATGTTTTATCAAAGTCGAACCGGTGACCTTTATCAACGTGGTTGAGTCCCTGGATTTTGCCATTTTCCGGTTCCGCAGCAATAATTTCCACTGTAGCGCCGGCTTTTTTGAGTGCATCAACCGGCCCGGTAAGCTCCGCCTCTTCGGGATAATTGTCGACGAGCACTGCCACTGTTTTTCCTGCTAAATCAACCATACATACCTCCTTTACTTGCTTGTATAAGGAAGTATTGCAGGATGTAAATGGTTAGGCAGTGAAATTTACTACTTTTCTTTAGAGCTGGCCTGTGCCGGTGTGGCTGGGGCCGGCGGTCGGGGTGCCATGATAGCAGCCAAGAGTGTACGGATATTCAAGTGTAGCGTCGTAGTGGTACATGGTAGTCTTCTTGCCGTTCCATGTAACTTCACTTGTACGGCCATGGCAAACATCGAGATCGGCATTGGTAGGAAGGTTGCCCTCGGCATCTCGTTCTACGTATATGCCGTACCCATCTAGGGCGTAGCCCACTAAAGTCGAGGAGCCTTTGGCTTCATTTCGAATACAAACGGGGATGTTGTGATAGTGGTACATTTCCTGCTGGTTAGGGTGGCCATTGCAGCTATCTTGGGTTTCGTGGGCTACAGCATCGCGTCCGCCGTCATCAAGTGCATTGAAGAGAACCACACCGTTGCTCAGTATGCCGATAGGGCCGAGACCGGTACAGCCGGGCACTGCCGCGGCGGCAGGATCCATTGGTAGCTCATACGTTATCGATTGGGTGCCGATGCTGTTGGGATTGCGGTCATATTGGTAGGCCGGATCGGTCTTGGCAATTGGGAAAATGCCTGTTGTAAAGCCTTTTGGCAAATCGTTGGTAGTCAGTGCCCGCGTGCTAGCGGAATCCTTCTCGCTATGGTCCGCAGCCGGCCATGTAACGGCGCCTTCAACGGCTACTTTGGTTTGGGAATCCCACGTATTGCCGGCCTTGTTTATCCAGGAGCCATTAGTTTGGGCGCCACCACCACGGAATTTGGTAGTACACGAATCGACATAGCCGGCCTGCGGGCTGCTTGATACTTTGCCATCGCCAAGAGGGATAGCGGCGGGGTTAACGGAGTCCTTCCAGTGGTTGGGATTGGCTGGAGTGGAAGAAATGGGTTTGGTGGCGGCCAGGTTCGCATTAGCCGGCGCTTTATTTTTATGCGTTAAGAAATAGCCGCCTGTCCCCAGGCCGAGAATTAGGATAAGGATAATAATTAGCCAGGGGAGTCGCCGCTTCCAAAAAGGCCGCTTTTCGGATATGATCGGTTCCAGCTGCGGCGCGGACTGCTGCTCACCCTCCATAATAAATTACTATAACAATATTTAAGTCTGGTGGCGAGAACTGCCAGGAGTAGTGTTCCTATTTGTGAACTTCATGATTAGCATAAGCCCTGGGTGTACAATGAATACAGGTAAAACAGGGGAAGGTATGAGCGATATAAGGCTTGAAGTATACATATATTTTAAAGGCCAATGCCGCGAGGCAATGGAGTTTTATAAGAGCGTGTTTGGTGGCGAGCTCGAAATGATGAGTTATGCTGACACGCCCGGCGATATGCCGCTGCCTGAAGGCGTCGATAGCAACGACTGGCTTATGCATGCTAACTTGACCGGCGGCGATGTCAATTTGATGGCCAGCGATACAGCCAAGGCTAGTCCTTTGGCCGCGAAAATCGACCTATCGATCGGAGGCACGGACGAGATTCGTATGCGCGAAATATTCGGAAAACTGAGCACCGACGGCAAAATAAACTCGCCGCTCAAAAAGGAATTCTGGGGCGATACGCTCGGCTCGTTAACCGATAAATTCGGTGTTAATTGGATGATGAATATTGGTACGCCCAAAGGTGGCCAGGACGGGTAGGCCTGGCTTTAGGCTTGCCGCTGGGCACAGAAGACGACAAGCTCGTGTAATTCTTCCTTTGTTTTGGCGCTTAACGGTAGCAATGCGATAGCATGGTATGCCTGCCGAGTTAGCCGGTCGACATCTGCCTGTAATAACTGTAGTACACCGCGCTTCCGCACGAGTTGTTGGAGATAAGCTATGTCGCTGTCGGTGATATGTGCGCTACCGAAGAGACTAAGTAACTGTTTTCGCTCCGCACTATTGCAGCGACGAAAAAGATAGTAATACAGAAGCGTCTTTTTGCCTTCGGCAATATCCGAACCCACGGGTTTGCCTATCTTATCTGTCGTTCCCATAAGTCCGAGCTCGTCATCGCGGATTTGAAATACCGTACCGGCGGCAACGCCCAAATGGCTGAGCTGTCGCAGCGTGGCCTTATTGGCTCCGGCAAGCGTTGCTCCCAATAATAGCGGCAACGCTATAGTATATGATGCCGTTTTTTCCTCCATTAATTTGTATATTTCACGCTTAGGGGGAAGTTTCAGGTTGGCATCGAAATAGACATCTTGCATTTGGCCGGCACACACTACTACCAGCTGGTCGACAAACATTTTTTTAATAGTTGCGAGCTTGCGAGCCTCGAGATCCAGTGTAGCCAATAGATCAAAGGCAAGGAAAAATGCCATGTCGCCGCCCGCTAAGGCCATATTTATCCCAAAACGCGCAGGCTCCGAAAGTTTTTTATCTTTGGCAGCCGCTTGGTATTGGTTATGAAGGGAGGGCTGGCCGCGCCGGAGGTCATCGTTATCCATAATATCGTCATGGATAAGCAGCGCGCTATGAACCAGTTCGAGAGCGGCGGCGGTCTGAAGAACTGGTTTTGATGGCGGCGTACCGCTAAATTTCTCATAAGCAAAGCAAGTTAAGGAGCCGCGGAGCAATTTGCCTTTGGCTGCAAATACGCCGAGGCGCTGCAGAAAATCATCTTCCCACGGAGAGTCTGCTCGGCTGCCAGTTTGGCGTGCATCAATTGCCGCGTGAAGTTCACGCTTGATGCCGGGCGCGTATCTAAGCACTTCTTTCATGCCTCTGCCTTGTTTTGGTCGTAATGCTGCAGGAAGTTTTTTGCTGCAGTCTGTTTTTGTACCGTGTCGTTTAGGGTAAATTCAATATTTTCCAGTAGTTCTGAGAGAATATCGTTCGGCTTGAAAACGGCAGCTTTCCCAATGGCTTTGCGGCTAAGGGCCACGTGCCGCTCGGCTTCTCTGCATAAAGAGGGCAGCGTGTCGTGCCAAAATTTCCGTTGGCCTTGCCGAAGAAGATCACTAAGGTTGTGTCTTCCTGTCCTTATCCCAAGATCCTCAAGGAGCCTTGCTACTACATATGTGCAGTGGCCGCGCTGGAGGTCCTCTTGCCAATCGTGCATGTCATCGCAGAGTTGTTTGGCAATAAGGTAATGGTTGAATGCGAGTTTTGTCTGGCGGAAAGCCATGCTGGTCGTCGCATGGCCAGCATGCGCTAAAATGGCGAGCGGTGCCAAGCCGTGCCCAAGCGATCGCTCGGCCAATTTTGAGAGATCTTTGAAGTCTGGCAGGTTGCCGATAATGACCGTTTGGCCATCAAGCCCGAAGCGACAATGGGCGAGCTCCCAAGCATTGGCGCCATCAATGGTGTCAAAAGTGCTTTGCACAAGCGTACGGAATGAGGGGTTTTCCGGCAACGCTTCCATGAATATGTTTACGGAATCACGAAGGGTTACGTTCGCTGCCGGCAACAAACCGGGAGATCCCTCTTCATCAATGAAATCATCGTAGACCGTATACGCAAGCCAGCCGTAAAGGTTGCCCAGGCTCAGCGACAGGAGAAAATTTCTCGAAGTTTTCGTAAGAGGTTTCTGTAAAGAAGTATTAAACCGAGGGGCCAGTCCGACAATTTCTGCGCCGTTGCTGCTATCGGCAAGCTTTTGCAGTGTTTTAACAGTAGTTTGGCGGAGATCTTCCGGCAATGCCTTGGCGCGTTTGTGGACAAGCTTCATAACCACTTCTGCATACTCATTTTTATGCTTGGTAGCCCGGCCAACGGCTTGTTCGCCACGGTCCATTTCCAAGTAAGCGGTCAGAGTCTGGATAACAAATGCCGTGGTTAAGACGGGCGAACCATGGTAGTGCGAACGGCCATTTCTTGACGGGTCCAGGCAAAAGGCGGCGGCCGGCCATGAACCGTCTTTCGCCTGAGCGGAGAGTAAGCTCTTGATGATAGGTTCATCGCTTTGCTTTATGGCCTTAAGTGAGGCGAGTGCCGCGAGACACAGTGCCGTATCTTGTGGTGAAGAAGCATTCCCTAGGAGATTACGGATGATTTTTATAAGTTGGGTTTTTTTGCTGCCGCTATAACCGCGCGCAATGTAATACGCAATGGGATAAGCTGACGGATAGTATGGCGAGACTAAAACATTTTTTGAAATTGCCTCGTCGATATAGGATTGTAATTTGGGAAGCGGGTTACTTACTAACGACAAAAAATAAGCGATGTTTGCATTGACCGCCAGATCCACATCTTGCCATATTGATTCCGCGCGCTGGCTTACTAGCCACGTGCGGTATGGGCCGCCAACAGCCGACTCGGCAGCGAGCAGCAGCTTAACAGCCTGGGCAAGTTTTGCCTCTGTAATGTTCGCCGGATTGTCCAGATAAAGGGCGGCCAAGGCGCAAAACGTGTCGTCAAGATCATCGGGGTAAGGCATTTTTTTACACTGCGCCTCTTCGCTGGCCCAATAATTATAAGCGCCGGCAGGCCCAGCCTCATTTTTTAAAAATGTCGCCAGTTTGGCGCGTAAGACGGAAACACCATGACTTTCCGTTGCGGCGATAGCGCCAAGCGTTAGAGATGGTACAAATGTCGTTTGGTAGATAGTTTGTGGGCGGAGCGACTCCTTGGAGGGGCTGGAAAAACTTTTGAAACCACCGTTTTCCAACTGCTGCGCGGCAATATACGCAATACCGCCGCGAACAGCACGGTTAATTTCGATTTTTTGCATAGTAACTTTTCGGCAGGCTTACGCTAAAAGTCGTGCCCTCTTTATTGCTATTTTTAAGATCTAGCGTTCCTTTGAAATCATTTTCAACAACTTGCCGGACAATAAAGAGGCCAATGCCGACGCCTTTGTTTTTGGTCGTATAAAACGGTCTGAAAATCTTTGAACGCTCTTTTTTAGCAACGCCGAGCCCATGATCAGTAACCTCTATTAGCAGCGCAGTTTGTTGGCGTGACAAATGGACGGTTACCGTCCGGTTGCCAATTGTGCGGGCGCGGGTTTCGGGGTAGGCCTCAATGCCATTGCTGATGAGATTCAAGATAATTTGCCTGAAACGGATGGGGTCGCCCTTATATGACAAGCCTGGTTTAACCGATGCATCAGAAATTACTTCGAGGGATACTTTCGCCTGTTCCGCTGCCGGCGAGAGGATCTTTACCACTTCGCTAATTTCATCGAGCACGGCAAAAACTTCCACGACACTTTTACCTCGGATCTGTTGGCGCACCCGTTTGACGATAGTATCAATATGCCCGATATTCTGGCTGATACGCTGCATAATGTCGGATTGGCCCTTTTCGGATAAGCCTTCGATTTCAAGGCTCACCGTAGACAAATGATTGGCTAGGTCGTGAAAAAGAGCGGTGCTCAGTCTGCCTAGCTCGGCAAAACGGTACAGTTCCTGCATTTTTTCCAACTGGGCTGCTTCAAGTTCTTGGGCCCGTTTTTCAACTTTGATTTCCAGGAGTACCTTCTGCTGTTGCAAGGCTCTTTCAGAGCGTCTGGCGCGCTTGAGCGACAACTCCATCTGCCGGTTATACAGCCATGAAACCCAGGCAATAGTAAAGAAAATAGCCGCAAAGCCAATAACATCGCCGCTTGTGGATAGGTGCTTCATCCACGTGCTGTCAGGGTGCCATGTGCCGCGTGATTGGGCATACTGCAAGCATGACATAACCACTACAATCACGGCGGCGGTATAAAAGGCGTAGCGGGCGCTGACTAGAATGCCTGCCATAACGATAGCCAAACAAAGCAGAGCTATGCCGGTTGGCACCAGGAGGCCCCAGCGGAAATCCAAAAAACATGCGACGGCTGTGGTAAAAAACGTTAATACGACTGCTGCCGACCGTACCTGGTCACGGTAGCGGCCACCAGCGTAGAGCGCAATAAAAAAGATAAGGGCGCCCCCAATGCCTAGTATGCGTGCAGTTAAGTACTGGTCGTGCGACACCGTCAGCTGCAAAAGCGCATCAAGTAAGGCGATGAGTGACAAGCTGATAATGCCCAGCAAAAGATAATTCAGGACAACTTCGCGTTCGGCCTGGTCTACATGTTTGGATCGAGGTTTTACGAAAGTATTGTAGAAGTCGCGCATCATGGCTCTTTAATAATAACCGGATAGCTATCTGATATGACAACTATCCGGTATTTTCCTGTCTTTTTAAGACAACGATTCGCTTGACCATGGACTAGCCACGGCTTGGTCGGTGAGCATCTGTTCCACTGCAACGGTGTCGCGCGTGCTCTCGTCAGTCAAAATGTTGGTAACAATGTCTTTCACCCTAGAACCTCCTTCCCCCTAAAATTACGATGCAAGCCCTTAAGCCCTATCATTGATAGTATAGCCCAGGCCGTAAGAGGTCTTAATAAGTTTATGTGTGTATGGCCGGTCGACTTGGTCTCGCAACCGTTTAATATGCACGTTGATTGTTCCATCCCATGAATTGCTATCCGAGCCCCACACGTTATCCATAATCATAGGCCTCGTTACGATTTTATCTTTGTTGCGCATCAGATATTCCAAGATATCGAATTCTTTTCGCCGCAGCTTAATAAGATTGCCGGAGCGCTCTACCCGGCGGCCGAGCGGGTCGAGCGTGAGGTTGCCTACTTTAAGCAAATATAGATTGTCTTGCGATGTGCCGGTACCAACACGCTTGAGGAGCACGAAGAGCCTAGCGCGCAGCTCGTCTATGGTAAACGGTTTGGTCATGTAGTCGTCAGCTCCTGCTTCGAGGAGTGAGACTTTGATGTCGGCATCTTTGATACCTGAAAGAACCAGGATAGGCGTCTGGACGCCGCGCTTGCGCAATTGGACGCATACATCTTTGCCGGAAATATCCGGCAAGCCGAGGTCAAGAATAATGGCATCATAGCGATTCTTGGCCGCCAGGCCCAATCCTTCTTTGCCTTGGGTAGCGCTGGTTATAGCGGAGCCGGCAGCCAAAAAGTGCCGGAGGCTTTCTATCAGTTCAACATTATCATCTATGCACAGCAGTTTCATACAGGAACTCCAGAACAAGTTAACAATTAAATTATTAAATAATCATTAAAAAGTTATACACAGGCGGTTGATGAAGCTAAAGTAAGAAGTTTTACTGTTGTGTTTACTGGTTGCCAGATATGCTAGCCGCATGGAGATTACAGTAGGGACATCCCGGTCGCGCGAGGTTATCGATATAACAGAGAAGATAGAGAGTAATCTAGGGGGCAGTGGGATTGCGGGCGTATTTGTGAAACATACTACTGCAGCCGTTACCACTGCAGATCTTGACCCTGGTACCGATTTGGATTATCTGGATGCAATTGAATCAATGACCCCAGTAAAGAAGTGGCGCCACCCGCATGACCCGCCCCATTTTCCAGACCATCTCTGGGCAAGCTTTATCGGTCCGGGTGTAATGCTGCCATTTCATGACGGCAAACTCCAGCTTGGCGCCTGGCAACGGGTTATTCTCATAGAGCTTGATGGCCCGCGGGAACGTGCGATAGCCGTCACAATTCTTACCGCGGACGAAGAGCGATGATTATTTTTAACCGGACCCTGTGTGTTGGCGGGCTTGGCTGGAGGCCTCCCAAAAATCGTCAAGCTTAGTTGCGTCGTGGCCGCCTTTCACGGAAACTGCCCACATTTCAACCGGTTCATCGCCCTCATTGCGGTGTGACCGGGGAGTCTTAGGGGCGACCCGAACTGCAGAACCGGCGCTAACTTTTTGTATATCATCGCCCAAACGCATTGTCAGAGTGCCGTGGGTAATGATGTACACTTCCTCGGTTTTTTCATGGTAATGGCCGGTGCCTTGTTCAAAGTCGGAGTGGGGCGGCACGCGGATAAGCGTAACGGCAATCTGCTCTGTGCCGAGAGCATTTGTCAGGCTGCGAAATTCTCCCGGAACGTCGCTTCCTTCATACGGATTTTGAACGTCGTCGGCATGGACGATTGCGTAATCTGCCATGAGCTTTAGCGTAACATAGCTACGGTTTTATTGGGTAGCTGGGCCATAACATGGTCGAGTTCACCTTCGCTTACGGCTGCCCGTATAGCGTGCCAGGCAGATAACATTTGTTTTTTAGCCCGGTCTGCAGAAACATGCTGGTTTTCCATAAATTGCTCAAGCATGTCCTGGCGGGCTGTTTCCTCGGTAGGCATAACCGCCAGGGCAATATCCTGCAGTTCTTCTGGCAACTGGCTTGCAAAATCTTTACGCTCGCCTTCATCAAGGTGTACAGCGAGGCTTTCTACCATATGTTCAAGCGATTCTTTTGATTCTTGGTCCGAAAACCCTGATTCTATTTGTACTTTTTTAATAAGCTCTCTAAATCCCATAACACACCTCCTCATTTACCATAGGATCATTATTAATTTTTAAACATATGGCTGCAGTGAAGAACTTCACATGTATTGTCCATATCCCGATTATGTGGCCCTGTGGTATTACTTACTGACAGAGGCACCCAAGAGAGAGAATAATGGCAAGTGTGGCGAAAGGGCAATAATCTTGCGTGAAGCCGCAACATGCATATAACGAAGTTAAAAGGAGGTGCGCATGACAATCTATACAGAACCGCTACCGAAAGCAAAGAATATAGAACGCTTGGTTCGCGCAGCAGGCCCTTTTCCAGCGACGGCGGGAGCTGTCATGGAAACTGCGCGCCGGCGTGGGCTCGATGCGGACACGCTCCATTTCCTCGAGCTTTTTCCGGAAGATGAAATATTTGAGAGCCGCGAAGATCTTTCGACGCGCAGCGAGGAGCTCATTTTTCTTATCAAAGAAGAGCAGGCCGAAGAAGAAGGCGAAAACTAGCTTTAGTTAATGTTTGGGAGCGATGCTCCGGCCCGGGAGAGATGGTACACTTGTAGGCACACATAATGCTTGGGGCATAGTGCAGTGAGTGATCTTGAGATATATTCTACCCGCCGGCTTGAAGCTTTAACAGATGGCGTATTTGCCATAGCTATGACTCTGCTGGTGCTCGATGTGCATGTGCGGGACTTCGGCCATATTGCAAGCAGTTCGGGGCTATGGCAGGCAATTCAAAATATAGACGGCAGCATCATCACTTTTGTCATTAGTTTTCTATTGCTCGGCAGTATGTGGGCAGTGCACATGCGCCAGTTTGAGTTCATTAAACGGGCGGACCGCCACTTGACGATGATCAATACGCTGCGGCTTCTTACCGTTGTCTTTATTCCATTAACCACGAGTGTTGCCGGTAATTATTCAGACGTGACCTTGGGCAGAATTTTATTCCCCATCAATTTCTTTCTCCTCGCAGCCGTTAGTTACTGGGAATGGAACTATGCGGTGACTAGCCCGCGCAAACTGTATGACAGCCTGTCGGAAGGGGATAAGCGATATTTGAACTTCCGTAACGCCACCATCGTCGTAATTTCTTTGTTAGTAGTCCTTTTGGCGGCCGCCATCGGCGAGTATGCATTTCTGCTCTTTATGATAGCGCCCAGCATAACCCGGAAAAGATTCACCGATTACAAAGGGCAGGTGAAAGTACCTCCCAAAAAGACTGGTACTGATCTTTAAGCGTCTTGCAGGACGGATAATATATTGCCTGAGGGGTCTTTGAACCAAGCTATGTCCGGCCCGCGGCCAGCTGCCCGCCCGCGGGCGATATCGTTTTCATCGGTTTGGATGTCGCCTTCATATTTCTCGAATACGACGCCCTTCTTTTTCAATTCATTCACTGCTTCGTCGATATCATCGACCGGGAAATTCATAATCGTGAAAGTGGCCGGCGTGTGGTCCGGTTTGGCATATACGAAGATGGGATTGCCCCCGCCTATTTTTATTTGTAGTCCCATCGGGCCATTTTCAGCATCCAAGCCGAGTGTTTCTTTATAAAATTTTTCGGCGGCATCTAAGTCTTTAACCGCAAAACCGCTGAATGCTTTTGTTCCGTCTAACATACGCCCTCCTCTAGTATTTCCAGTATATACCTAATCGAAGAATACCGGTGCGGCAGGAATATCCGGCAACCGCTCATGCATTGTAGTGGAAATAAGGAGCCCAGTGGCGAGTACGTCCGGTATTTCCTGGGTTATGAACTCTTCGCGGCGCTTTCCGTGCCGGGCTTGCTCGGCAAGGGCGCCAACGAGCATCGATACGCGCAAACTATGGTGTCTGAGCTGGTTAGCTCGGGATAAGCCCATAATATCAGGGGAAAACCGGAGGCTATGTCCAATCTGTATTTCTTGTAGGTCTCGGAGGGTTTCGGCTTCGCCAGCTGCAACCAGCGGCGGCGAATCGGTTAATTCGCCTGTTTGAAATTCACTTTCAGATTCTATGACGGCCAGGCGCCCCGTATAGAGGAGCAACAAGTCTTCACGTTCAAAATCGGCAATTTCAAAAGCAAGTTCAATGAGCTCTCTAGCTCCTTCAACGACAGCCGGACGGTCTGTCTCTTCGGCGTGCTCCGAATGGTCGCAAAAATTCGCAATAGCGCCGCCTATACGCGCCGCGTCCATAGTCCAGCTTAAATATGCATTACGCGCATTGCTGAACGCAGGGGTTGCGGGCGTGTTACTTGGGGCTCCCATTATATTTCTGTTTTAACATATTGTGGCTCTACGCCAAAACCACATTTAAGCATTCTTTTGAGCCGGCTTGCGCTGGAAAAAGAGTATATAGATGATCTCTAATATGCCGGCGGTGTTCAGGATAAGTATAACCACGAACCAAGCTAATTGCCGGTTCCGGCCGGCTTTCCAAAGCGCGATACCTTTCCATACCAGCTCCCATGCTGCCAGGACGGCAAGCACAGTTATTTCAGCTGTCGTTAAATGTAACTGGCTCGTTGAGGCGATGATTCCATACATTGTCTCAAGTGTAGCATGGCGGGAACAGGCATAGGATTAGCATAATCGCCAACGATGTCCTAAAATCAAAAGTATGGATCAACCAGGCCCGCAAAAAGTTGTAATTGTCGATGATAACATTAGTTTGGCTGACATTTACAAAATTCGTCTCGAACTACTCGGATATCAATGTTTTGTGGCGCATGACGGCGAAATGGCTCTCATGACAATCCAGCGAGAGCTGCCCGACTTGGTTCTGCTTGACCTTATGGTGCCTAAAATAGCCGGCGATGAAATTCTCAAAAGGATGCGTTCCAGCAGCTGGGGCAAGAATATAAAGGTGCTTATCATATCAAACCTGAATGAGGCTGATGCACCGGCCGGGCTGCGCGAGCAGGGGATAGCAGGGTATGTCGTAAAGGCCAATCTTGCCAATGACCAGTTGGATCAGCTGGTGGCAGGAATACTCAATCCGACTAACCAGGCAGACGGCACTTCGCTTGAAACGGGCCCGCCTCCTATGGCACAGCCCAGCCCGCCGCCTTCTCCTCCTACGCCTCCCACCCAAGCTCCTCCGCCTGAAACTCCTCCTGCGCAGGCATAACGTGTTTAAGCTTCGGTTGCCTCAGCAAAATTAAAGCTTGCTGCTGTACCGTGAGCTAGGTAAGGTACATATTTAAAGTGAAGAAAAAATCTATTTTCACTAAATTTATTACAGTATTGGTGCTCGCTGGCGTGGTTATAGTGGCGTTTCATTTTGTCATAAATCCAAAAGCCCGCGCCCAGACGAAAAATACTTCAGCTTTGGCCGCCAAACCGCTGGATGCCGAGCAGTTAGGAGCGTTGCAAAACAATATAAATACGACGATCAATGCAAATCCCGATATAGACGTGGCGGTTTCTATCGTCGATCTCGGCAGCGGCCAAACAGCACGATATGGCATAACCGACCCCTTTGAAGCGGCAAGCACCGCAAAACTCATAACAGCCGCCGATTATTTACATCATGTTGAAGAAGGTGATGCTAGCCTGAATGATCAGATTAACGGTAGCTCTGCCCAATATGAGTTGCAGCAGATGATCGTAGTTAGTGACGACAACGCCTGGCAGGCTTTCAACGACGATTTAGGTCACCCGGACCTGCAGTCTTATGCCTCAAGCATAGGGCTTACCGACTATAATCCTGATGACAATACCATGCCCGCAAACGACATAGCACTACTCCTGCAAAAGCTCTACAGGGGCCAGCTGCTCGACAAGGCGCATACAGATTTATTGCTCGGCTACATGTCGAGGGCTAACTATACGGGCTATATAGAAGCGGAAGTGCCGGGCGGCGTAAAGTTTTACCACAAGGCTGGGCTATTGCAGGACCGCGTCCATGATGCGGCTATCATTGATAACGGTAAGCGCGCCATTATCTTGGTTATTTTCACAAAAAATGAGGATGATGAAAACGACCCTTCGCCGGCCCAAACCCAGATTATCCAGCAGATAACCACTTCGGTACTAAACGCTTATTCAATCAACTGAATGCCGCTAGCGCTTCTTATGCCTTGTGCATATAGGCGCGGACAGTCAGCGGCGCAAAAATAGCTACTATTACGATGGCGCCAACGAGCGACAGCCAGAAATCGTGGCCAATGGTGCCGGAGTTTGCTAGCTGGCGCACTGCGGCGATCAGGTGTGAAAGCGGGTTTACCTTTACAAATGACTGCAACCAATGCGGTAGCGTGTTGACCGGCACGAAAGCGTTCGAGAGGAATGTCAATGGGAAAAGGATGATTAGAGATATGCCCTGGACGCTGGAAGCTGTACGGGCAATAACGCCGAAGAAGGCGAATATCCAGCTGATGCACCACGAAAACAAGATGACGAGTAAGCCGCCGGCCAGTACGCCGCCAATGCCAGCATCCGGGCGGTAACCCATTATGTACCCCATGGTAAACGTTAGTACCGTGGCAATGCCGTACCGGACGGTGTCGGCCAGCAGCGCTCCGGAGAGCGGGGCGATCCGGGCAATCGGCAGTGATTTAAAACGGTTGAAAACGCCCTTGTCCATATCTTCGCGCAGTTGAACGCCGGTGACTACCGAGGTTGTAATAACTGTTTGCACAAGAATGCCTGGGATGATGATGGGCAAGTAGCTATGGACGTTGCCGGCAATAGCGCCGCCAAACAAATAGGTAAACATAAGGGTGAAAAGGATGGGCTGCAGCGTTACGTCGAACAACTGTTCCGGAGTCCGCTTAATTTTCAAAAGTCCGCGCCGGGCCATGGTCATGGTGTTCTCTATAGTCAAGCGCACGCTCGCATGGTTTTTGAGCTGGCGTTCACTGGCTGGAATGATTTGCGCTTCGGTCATTTTACGGCTCCTTTTTTACTGGATTTCTTCTTGCCTGTCAGCGTCAGGAACACTTCATCAAGTGAGGGCTCCTGAACGCTTACCCCCTCAAGGTGAATGTTCTCTTTGCGCAATGCTATCAAGAGATCGGTGACTTTATCCGGGTCTGCCATTGGCGCTGCGATATAGCCCGGCCGGGCATTGTTTGCTATTACGCCAAGGACTTTTTCGACTATGGTGAGTGCCGTTTCGTCGGCATCTTTTTTAGTTAGCTCAAGCTGCAAGGTAGCCGTGCCAATAGATGCTTTAAGCTCGGTACCCGTGCCCTCAGCGATTACTTTGCCGCGATCGATCACGGCTATCCGGTCGGCCAGCTGGTCCGCCTCTTCAAGGTACTGCGTGGTTAAAAGCACGGTTGACCCGCTCGAAACCAAACGGCGTATAGTATCCCACATTTGGTTGCGCGTACGCGGATCCAGGCCTGTGGTCGGTTCGTCAAGGAATATCAGTGGCGGCTGGGAAATCAAGCTTGCCGCCAAGTCTAGGCGCCGCCGCATACCGCCGGAAAATTTAGCCAGCGGCCGCTTGGCCGCTTCGCTCAGCCCGAATTCTTCAAGTAGTTCGGCTGATTTTTTGCGGGCTTCGGCTGCGCTCAAGCCTAGCAGGCGGGAGAATATCATTAAGTTTTCGGTTGCCGACAACGTTTCGTCGACCGATGCATACTGGCCGGTAACGCCGATAAGCTGCCGCACAATTTGCGCTTCTTCTTCTACGTCGTGGCCGAAGACCCTTGCCGAACCGCCGTCGGGTTTCATAAGTGTAGCCAGCATATTTATAGTGGTAGTTTTGCCGGCGCCATTGGGTCCAAGCACGCCGTAAATGCTACCTGTCGGAACGTGCAAGTCAATGCCGTCGACCGCTCTGTTGTCTCCGAAAACCTTCACCAGGCCCTTGGCTTCAACAGCGAGTTCTGTTTCAGGTAATTTTTGTGATCCAACCATAGATTCCTTAACAGTGTTATAGATATTGATGATTCTCAATTTAACACTGTTCAATTTTGGCGTCAAGTGCTAGAATGCAAGTTATGAACAGAGAAGACAGGCATGCACGCGACTTAGCCCGGTTAGAGGCTGCCCAGCGCCATACGCGGGAGCGAATGGCAAGAGAGCAAGAGCGTATAGACCAACGCTTTGAGAAAATGCGCGAAAAACTCAGCCAAAAATACGGCGAAAGTACAACCGATCATCAGCAGCGCATTATTGAGGCCGCACTCGAATTATTAAAAGAAGACGGCCTGAATAATTTATCGCTCCGCAGGCTGGCCAGAAGCCTGCATATGCAAGCTCCGGCACTCTACTGGCATTTTAAAAGCAAAGAGGAGTTGGTGGATTACATGGCGGAGGCGATCCTGGCCCGTGAATTCAAAGAACTGGTACCGAGAAAAGACGATGAATCGTGGCAAGACTGGCTGGCAAACCACATGATGCGGTTGCGCCGGGCCATGCTGGCGTATCCGGATGGCGGCCGGGTTGTGGCTGGCGCCCATCTATCACCCGCTATCACATTAGCCCGGTCGCTCGAGGCTGGCCTGATCTCGCTCTCCTCGGCCGGCTTTGACCTAAAAACGGCGCGCCAGATTATGGTAACCGCAACTACCTATACTTTCGGCTGCGTTATCGAAGAGCAGGCCGGGCCGACGCCCGAACAGCTGGCGGCAATCGATTTGCAGGCTTTCTTGGAGCCATACCCTCATATAGCCGAAGCTCTGGATGGCGACCTGCGGCACCCGGAATCACAGAGCAAATATTTCTTGCAGGGGCTCGAATATATTATCCGCGGCGCCGGCAGCCCAGGCGCTTAGTGGCTCATTGAAGATTGTAGCTGCTGGCTGCGTAGCGCTTCGCTTTCTGCGGTATTACTATC
The DNA here is from genome assembly GCA_035546975.1 of Saccharimonadales bacterium (SeqCode). Taxonomy (GTDB): domain Bacteria; phylum Patescibacteriota; class Saccharimonadia; order Saccharimonadales; family UBA4665; genus JARIHC01. Next base: position 36,319 of record DASZVS010000013.1, on the reverse strand, counting down.
CGTTTTGCGCGGTGCCCGGATTATGAACATAGCTGCGGCTGATGCCAGTACCATGAAGCCTATTCCTACAAGGAAGGCGGCCCGGTATCCGTGTATAGCGGCATCGGTTGCGCCGAGGTGCAATGAATTAGCAGTAACGGATGCGGCAATGCCAGACAAGATTGACAAACCGAGTGAACCGCCCATTTGTTGTGAGGTAGTGATCAACCCGGACGCTATGCCGGCCTCGTGTCCTGGTACGCCTGATGTGGCAGCAGCGATCACTGGCATCATAGTCATGCCGATGCCGAAAGGCATAATGATAGCTGCCGGTAAAATGCCCAGCCAGTAGGTGCTTGTGCTGTGAAGCAATGCCAGCCACAACAAACCGATTGCTACTACTAAAGGCCCGGCGACCAGAAAGCGCTTAAAACCGTAGCGGGCCACCAGTTTCGGCATCCTTGTCGACATAAGTGCCAGTGTTACAGGAAAGGGTAGGAAGGCCAGTCCGGTTAAAGTCGGCGAGAAGTGCAGGACCCCTTGCAGGAAAAGCGTGAGCAAAAAGAAGCTGCCGAGCATGGTTGCATACAGCGGCGCCATGATGAGATTCGCCCCGCGAACATTACGGATTTTGAAGATATGCAGCGGCATGAGCGGCCGTTTTACGCGCGACTCGTTTACCAGGAAGCCTGCCAGCAGCGCAACTGCAACTGCTAGTGACCCAAGCGTCCCCGTGCTTAGCCACCCCCAGCTTGGCGCCTGGCTAAAGGCCAAAACCATCAGCATGAGGCTGGCTGTGACGAGCAGAGCGCCCGGGGCATCTAAAGTATTATTCTTTTCTTCACGCTCGTGAGCAGGTACTACCCGGGCAATCAGTGCTGACACGACAATGCCCACGGGTACGTTAATGAAGAAGTTCCAGCGCCAGCCGAAGTATTGCGTGAGTACGCCGCCGAGTAGCAGGCCGATTGCTGCGCCGCCTGTGGCCACGAGCGTCCAAAAGCTCAGCGCCGTATTACGTGCAGGACCGTCGCGGAAGGTTACCAGCACCGTGGAAAGTGCTGCAGGCGACATGAACGCCGCGGATAACCCCTGCAATGACCGCAGTACAATAAGTTGGGCCGGGGTCTGGGCTAGGCCGTTCAGAAGCGAGAAGCCGGTGAAGGCTAGCATACCGATAAGGAGCGTGCGTTTACGCCCAAAAAGATCGGCTGCACGGCCGCCAAGCAGTAGGAACCCGCCAAATGTTAATGTATATGCAGTGATAACCCATTGGAGGGAACCGGCAGAAAAATTAAGTTCCTGCTTTATTGTCGGCAAAGCGACGTTTGTAATGGCTGTATCCAGTACCACCATGAATTGGGCGATAGCTACAAGGGTGAAGACCAGCCATTTGGAAGGTTTTGTCATAACTTGACCTCCTTTAATAGTTAATATTACTCAATCAATTATAAAGCTCAACCATTGATCTTGTCAAACTATTTATTTTACGCTATAATGGAGCCATGATAAGCAAACATTTGCAAGACCAGTTAAGTCTCTTGATGATTCGTTCATCTATGAAAGGGAAGTACGCTATTGTGGGCATAGCTGAGAATAACCACATCACGCTCATGCAAGCGTTAACACTTTGTTTGCTCGAACCGAACCAACCAGTTCCTATGAAGTCGTTATCTACCTTTATGAGTTGCGACCCTTCGAATATCACACCTATAGTCGAGCAATTGGTTCACGAAGGCCTAGTGGAGCGCAAAGAATCAGCGGCCGACCGCAGAGTCAAGATCGTTACGATTACCGATAAGGGCCTGAAGCTGCGCGATAAGTTCTTGGAAATAACCACCAGCACCCGTTTACCGCATCTCGACCACTTAACCCAAGAAGAAACCGAACAACTAATAACTATTCTCGGAAAAGCTACCGATACCAGTGCCACCAAAAGCGTGACAGGTGTTGTCGCTGCCTAGAGCGGCCGCTGTTTACTCAGAGATATCGGCCGAGCACTTAGCAAGTTTGTTATGAAGCGGCGAGAAGTGGCCCGAACTGCTGCTCAAAATATTCTGGGCTAAGGTCGTTGTATACATCTTCGGCGATAAGTATTGTGTCGCAGGAAGCCTTGATGGCACTCCAGGAGAGTAAGCGGGGAAGTATACTTCTTTTCATATGGCCTTCTGCCAAGCCTGCTAGAAGTACCGGCCGGAGGCTATTAACAAACTTTGCCCCGGCGATGTGCGCAAGATATTCCGGTACCGTCGCGCCGTCTTTTGTTCCGTAAGAAGTCGAGAGTTCCTCCGTGCTTACGCCGTGGAAACTGGCTTGCCTTTCTATTTCGGCCGCCAGCATTTCTTGGCGGGTTTTTTCGAAACTGCATGTCAGCTGCATGCCTTTGCAGACAGTAATATAGGGCTCTGATACATGTATGCCGTCGGATTCTACTGCGGAGCGTTCTATTGTTGGCGCGCTCCAAAATTGGTCTTCATCAGGGCTTACAAGTATTACTTCGATGGCATTAGGAGCCAAGGTTTTGCGGTCGATGCCGCCTTTGACTACATTCGGGGTGAGCGGCACCAGATCGTATGCTGCGTCAGCCGCTTCCGTCACGGAGAAGTGGCCCCACCTGTGCGGCACAGAGTAAGCCATAGGACCTTCGATTAGGTGTTCATATGGGTTCGCTTCGCGTCTACTCATGTAATAATTATGGCATAATAAACATAAAAATCAAATTAGCCGAAACTTTGCCGCAGCTGGTATTAAAGCGCTTGTCGTACACGTTCCCGAATTATTTTCTCGATAAGAGAGTCGGGCAGGGGCTGGCCAAGGTTTTCTTGGATAGCACCCTTAGTTGTTTTGTAGTTTTTTAGTTCTTCAATTTCTGAAATAACATGGCCGCTAAAAGGGTAGATACCGATATGATTTTTATGGGCATCAAAGCCGATTATTGATTTGTCCCTGTATTTTATTGTCGGCATTCCATAAGAGATTGTTTCCTCGCAATCGGGTAGTAACGATTTGGCAATAGAGCGAATGCGTTCCAATTCATTTCGAATTGGCGGCTCAAATTTTTGTACGTAATCATCGATAAGACTCATAGGAAAATTATATAATAATAGGCACTGCAGGGTGTCTACACTTTAGAATTGTCTCCGTTACCCTGAATGTAGGGCTACTGTTTGTTAACCCAGGACAAGATCACTTTGGTGTGAAATAAAACCGTTCCGTCGGCGAGCTTGAGGGCGGGAAGCTTTGTGTCGCCGGTTGCTGCCCGTAATGCTTCGCGCGACCCTCTTCGCAAAAATGGAACGGGAGCGCCATGTCCGGCTATGACTTTATTGTATTTAATCCCGGCAGATTTAAGGGCTTTTTGGACGCGAGCGCACGGGTGGCCCGGAGGGCCGCCTTCGTCTGCGTGGCAAACGTACAGCGTAGGAATCTTTGCCATATACGTACATTGTATAACGTTGTTTTTGTGGCTAATAAGGGGAATTCCCCACGGCCTAAGCGCCATACCATATTAGAGTCATATTGGTTGGCGCAGTGATAGCCTATGTGTCGTGGTGATATTCGTGAGTGAGGGCGTGGCCTTTGCCGTGTTGTAGCAGATACGAATTGACGGGGAATGCTACCAGAAACGCAGCCGTCAGCGAGATGACCCGGCTTATCCAGTACACAGGATGGCTCAGGTTTTTGTCCATTGCGCCCGGTATTAGAAGTATCAGCAAATTGTCCGCAATCGTCATTGACAGGATGGAGAGCGTGTCGGCGGCAAAAACCAGCCGCAAGGCCTTCCAAAACGACAGCCTGGCCTTGATGAGCGGATAGGTTGAGAATGAGTAGCCGGAAACAAATGATAGAATGGCTGCCAGAATAACCGTCTGGTGCGGCTGCATACCTGTATGCGTGCCAATTGTTACGCCGATAATTTCGCCGACTGCGCAGCCAGTTAAGCAGTGGATGGTGGCGCTGAGTGCCATGCGCTTCGACGATATGTTTTGGTGGTGGCCGCGGCTTTCCACTATTTGCCCCTGATATTGTTTAATTCATAAAGACTAAGTAGTTCCTCTATTGTTTTGGTTTGTTTCTGGCCGTCGCCAGACGTCATGTTTTCGACGACATGTGTTCGTAAATGATTTTCCAGAATGAGCTTATTAAGCGAGGCCAGTGACTTTTGGAGCGCTAAGCTCTGCGTCAGTATATCCATACAATATTCATCATTCTCAATCTTTTTTTCGAGGCCTTTCATTTGGCCTTGGATTATTTTGCTGCGGTGTAGCGCTCGGCGCTTGATGTCTTCGATCATACGACTATCATAATACCCCCTGGGGGTATTTGTAAAGAGGCAGAACACATTATATCGTCTTGCCCTGCATTATTGCGTCCGGGCCTTTTTTGCTGGCTGGGAACAGATGTAGATAATTTTCGAACAGAGGAGCTTTTGATATACTTAAGCTTATCAACTAAGGGATAAAAAGGGGTGTCTCATGAGGGTATCTAGCCGAATGTGGATCGGAATCGCGGTGGGCGGCGTTGCGGTCGTCGTAATTGTCGCGGGCATAATCTTCGCGATTGCACATACGTCGAACAAGAATAACAAGCAGTCGTCAAATCCGATAGCGCAGCAATACAGCAAACAATTGCCGTCTCTTAAGGAAAAGGCTGATAAGAATCCTAAAAATTTCCAAGACCAGGAGAACTATGCCGTGGCCCTCTACGCTACCGGTGACACTAAAGCGGCGCAACAACAATACCAGAAGGCGGCCGCACTCAATAATAGGGATGCCACAGTCCAAAACAACCTTGGTAACACGTACCGTGACCAGGGTAATTTCAATGCGGCGGTCACTGCGTACCAGAAAGCGATTGCGTTGAACCCGAAGCTTATAAACCCGTATACGAATCTGGCGAACATCCAAATTTATAGCCTCAATAAGATTGATGACGGTATCGCAACGTACAAAGCTGCCCTCAGACAACTGCCAACTAACCCGCAACTCCAGGTGCTGCTGGCGCTCGCTTACGAGCAGAAAGGCGATAAAGCTAGCGCTAAACAAACATTACTAACTGCTCAGGCCACAAACCCCAACGACAAGACCATCCAACAAAATCTCAGCCGCCTGGAATAGCGGGAGCTGCCAGGAATTACATAAACATAAAACCATGAATGTATACGTAATAGACCATTGAAATCTCTTAATCTTTTTAAACCGACTACAAACAACGTCAAGCTGCTCGGCGGAGTGGTGGCGTTTTTTGCCATAGTAGCGGTAGGTTTTTTACTGGCCAGCCATCATCATACGCCCACCAAAAAACCCTCGGCCCGCGCGGTTAACAGCCAGGTAACGTTGAGCGGTTCCGACTTTACCAATTCGAACCCAGCGGAAATCCAGTTTGATGGCAGCACTTACAGCCTGGTATCAACGAGCGGAACGTATCCAGCCGATAATCCATATATCACAACCACTAATCCTATAGATTATAGCTCTCTTACCTCGTTCACGGATACGTTGGGGGCTGGCAATCAAGGATCGGTAGAGTATGAGCTCAGCCCGGATAACACGACGTGGTATTGGTGGAATGGTTCAGCGTGGGCGGCGCAAACTGCCAATCAGGCAAATACGGCCAGCGATGTTAATGCTAATATCGGCACTTTTGCTACTCAATTCGCACCTGGCAATCTCTATGTCAGGGCTTTCTTCGTATCGAATGGCACCCAGCAAGTTGAATTCCAGTCTTTGTCGATGGATCTGACATATGTATTGCCGGCGCCCCATATTACCAGCGTCAACCCCCCGATCGGTCCGGCAGCCGGCGGCACTAATGTTACTATCAACGGCACTAATTTTACCCCGCCCACCAGCACCACAAATACTTGGACGAACGAAGGGGGTACGCCGCCGCCCGGCCTGTATGCTGCCAATCTGGCGGTTATCGGTAACTATATCTATCTTTTTGGCGGCAATGGTTCGGCTAAAATTTACAGTGCTCCTGTTTCTGATCCCACCACCTGGACCGACACGGGCAAAACGATACCCTCGACGTTGTACGGCGCGCAACTTGCCGTAATTGGCAGCCAGATATACCTCTTTGGCGGTGGTAGCCCCTCAGGGTTGAAGACAATTTACAGTGCTCCTGTTTCCGACCCCACCACCTGGACCAATACCGGCAAAACCCTGCCGGGAAGCGGCCTGCGTCTTTCTTCCTTGGCAATTATTGGCAGTAAGGTATATCTTTTTGGCGGATACAACGGTAGTGGTGCCGCCAAAGTTATTTACTCCGCCAATACTTCCGACCCCACCACCTGGACCGACACGGGCAAAACCCTGCCTGCAGCTCTGTACGGCAGCCAGCTCGCGGTGATAGGAGGGAAAATTTATCTCTTCAGCGGCCAGGGCGCCGGCACTGTGAAGACAATTTACTCCGCCAATACTTCCGACCCCACCACCTGGACTGACACCGGCAAACTGATGCCGGCGCAAGTGGCGCAGAGCCAGCTTTTTGTAGTCGGCAACACGATATATATATTCGGAAACGAGGTGTATTCAGCCCCTCTCTCCGACCCCACCACTTGGACTGACACCGGCAAAACATTGAATGGCGGCGGCGCTCTCCCGCAACTGGCCATTATTGACAATAAAATATATGCTTTTGCCGGCAATAACATAACCACCACGCGCTCCACGCCGATTGTCTCGGGGCAGCCAAACTATTACAACCCGCCCTGGACGACCAACTGGCCTACGCTCCCACCGTCTGCTGATCAATCCAACATAACGTTTGCCGGCTTGCCGGCAACTAATATTAATTTTGTCAGCTCCACGCAAATTACGGCTACCACTCCCGCTCATGCTATCGGAGCTACCGATGTAACGGTAACTAATTATGATGGTCAATCAGATACGGCATCGGGCGGCTTTACCTACGCGCCACCGCCTCAAGTAACCGGCGCTAGCCCGGATAGCGGCCTGACTACCGGCGGTGATTCGGTCACGCTGAGCGGGAGCGGTTTTGTGGCGGGCGCAACTGTGAAATTCGGTAGTAATGCAGCGAGCAACGTGACCGTGGTAAACTCCAGTACGATTACATTGACTACCCCTGCTAATAATGTCGGCTCCAGTTCTATTACCGTGACCAACCCGGATGGGCAGGCCGCTACGTTATCAGGAGGCTTTACCTATATGAACCCACCGCCCGCACCAGCGAGCATCGCTCCTGATCATGGTCCGACATCCGGAGGCACATCAGTTACAATTACCGGTTCCGATTTTATTCCCCCAAGCACTAGCAGTAATACGTGGTCTACGGTGGCAGGGAAATCTACGCAAAGCACGTTTGGCTATTCATCGACCGCTGTTATAGGCGATAAAATCTATCGGTTTGGAGGGTATTCGGACAGCCCAACTGGCGCGTCCAACGCCATTTACTCAGCCCCCGTCTCAGACCCCACTACCTGGACCGACACCGGCAAAACATTGCCAGCCAGTTTTGGTTCCGCGTCATTTGCCATAGTTGGCAATACGATGTATCTCTTTGGCGGCTACAATGGTTCGGCATTAAATACGATATACTCAGCCCCCGTCTCAGACCCCACTACCTGGACCGACACCAGCAAAACATTACCCCAAGCAGAGAGAGGCTCGCAGTTGGCGATTATCGGTAATACGATGTATCTCTTTGGCGGCTACAATGGTTCGGCATTAAATACGATATACTCCGCCAATACTTCTGACCCCACTACCTGGACTGACACCGGCCAGACGCTGCCCGCCGGTATAAGCGGGGCGCAGCTTGCGGTAGTCGGCAGCAATTTGTATTTATATGGAGGCGGCGCAGTGGGTAGCCCTACTAAGACAATCTACTCCGCCCCCATCTCAAGCCCCACCACCTGGACCAATACTGGCAAAACCCTGCCGGGAAACATAACGTACTCTCAGTTGTACGCTATAGGTAACACGCTGTATCTGCTGGGAGGTAACTCCAACGCCATTTACTCCGCCAATACTTCTGACCCCACCACCTGGACCAATACTGGCAAAACCCTGCCGGCTTCACTGAGCGGTTCCCAGGCTCTCGCTATCGACAATACGCTGTATCTGTTTGGCGCTACCGGATCGTCAGCCATATATTCAACGGCTCTTATGCACGGCAGCCCAAATGTCTACAATCCTGCGTGGACAACCAACTGGGATACTATTGCCCCCGGATCGGATCAGTCCAACGTCACTATTGGCGGTACTCCAGCGACTAACGTGACTTTTGTCAGCTCCACTGAAATCACTGCCACTGCTCCAGCACACGCTGCCGGGGCAGCGGACGTAACGGTCACGAATTATGACGGCCAGAGCGCTCCCTTGGGCGGAGCATACACATACATACCGCCTCCCGCTATAACTGGGGTTACTCCGGCGAGCGGGGGGATAGCTGGGGGTGACAGCGTAACGATAACGGGTAATGATTTTCAAAATGGCGCTACTGTTTCATTCGGTATCACGACAGTAAGTGCTACCTATATAGATGCGCATACCCTGACCGCTATAACGCCTACGCATAATGCCGGCTTGAGCGACGTAACGGTTACAAACCCAGATGGCCAGTCTAATACTTTGCCGGGAAGCTTCACTTTTGTGCCCCCGTCGCCTACCATAACGAGCATTACCCCCAGCAAAGGCGCGATGGACGGCGGCCAGAGCATTACTATTAAGGGTTCGAACCTGACGTATACCAATAGTGTTACTTTGGGAGGCGCGCTGGCTACTAATGTTACGCACGTGGATGCCAATACATTAACAGCCACGACATCCTCCCATAATCCCGGAACAGTCGACGTGACCGTAACAGATGATTTTAATCAAAGCGCCACGCTGGCTAGTGGTTACACCTATTATCCTCACGGCTATATTTTTACAACCGATCCGCTTAATGTAGCGGCCACGGAGCCAGGTGCAATAACGGTTCAGGCGGTTGATGCTAACGGCAATCCGGTCGTTAGTACTCAGGATATAACGTTGAGTTTAAGCACCGACTCTTCAAGCGGCTTCTTTGCCCGCGATTTAAACGAGGACCCCGCAACGAGGTGGAGTTACGATTCAGTAGTTTTACCGGCTGGCCAGTCGCAAGTGACGTTCTACTATAAAGACAACCTTCAGGGCACGCCGACCGTCACAGTCACCGATCCGAACGGCACGGCGGTGCACCAGCAGGAAACAATCGGGTCGCGTTATAAGTTTCTGGTGACCGGCATAACCGATCCGGTACAGGCGGGTATTCCGAGCTCTGTCACGGTCCAGGCTGTAGATTATGCCGGCCAGCCACAATCCGACTATACCGGCACGGTGCATTTTACTTCGTCTGACGGAGCAGCGATTTTGCCGTCTGATTTCACATTTACTGCCGGTATGCTCGGGCTGCATACCTTTGTGAACGGCATAACAATGCGTTCGGCCGGGGAGTGGTGCGTAACGGCCACGGATACCTCAGCAGCGAGCATTACTGGTTCGCAGTGCAATATCACGGTTACGCCGCCCCCGTCCGGTTCGATCTCGAAGTTGAAGATTATTACGCCGCCGCAGAGTTTTAGCGTTGACGGCAATTCGTCGGCGATTACCGTGCAGGCGCAGGACTCGGATGGCAACCCGGTAGCGGTAAGCGGCGACACGCCCATATACGTATACAGTACTTCAGGCACCGGGCAGTTCTCGACCGATGGCGTTACCGGCTGGACCGGCGGGTCACCGTACACGGTCACGATACCTGCCGGTACGACATCCACCAACGTGTACTACCGCGATTCAACGGTCGGCAGCCCGACACTGACTATGCGCGACGATGAAGGAACGGGTCCGGATTTTGGCTGGCAGAACGATTCGCAAACAGTCACGGTAGGTGTGGGTGCGCCGACTAAACTCGGTATCAGCGGCCCGGCGAGTACCTCTGCCGGTGAGTGGACACCGGTGACGATCCATGTGCAAGACAGCGAGGGGAATGACGTCACTTCTTTCCGGGATGTGCCGGTGCACTTGACGAGCGATTCTGGCACGACTATGTTTAGCGCCGATAGTGCCGGCACAAATGCCAGCACATCGTTGGATGCCACTATTCCAAGTGGCAGCGCCACAGTGACCGTATACGTGTCCGGCACGCTGACTGGTCAGGCTATTCTGACGGCGACCGATACGAGCCCTCCGCAATATACAGCCTATGATTCAGGTACCTTTACTCTAAATGTTGCGGCGGGGCAACCGTACAAAGTGGCTTTCTTACCCGTTGGCGGTCCGATCAGAGTTCATGCACCCACACAGATGGAAGCTTATTTGCAAGATCAGTATGGCAACACCACAACTGCCGACACTGATACGGACGTAACGTTTACGACCAGCAGTTCAGGCGGTACTTTCAGCAATTCCAGCAATGGCCCATGGACGCAGAGCGTCACGGCGACTATTCCGGCTGGCGGCAGTACGGCTAGCGTGTATTATCAGGATGATACCGTAGGAACTCCTACCGTTTCGGTAGCTAGCGAAGGTTTGCAAGATGACGCACAAGATCTGCAAGTGATTGCCGGCCTTTACAATGGCAAGCTGCGTTTTAGCACAAAACCAAACCAGTTCGTAGCCGGGCAGTCGCAAGCGGTAACAGTGCAGCTCATGGATGATTATGGCAATCCGACCACTGCCACTAGCAATGTGCCGATTACAATCAATACATCCGCCTCGACAGGAGAATTTTCTAGTGATGGCACGACTTGGACTCCGGGTTTTTCCGGCACGATCACATCAGGGCAGTCTTCCATCACTGCCCAATACCGTGACACCAAAGCGGGCACGATCACGATTACTGCACTTCAAACGGGCGCGCCAGCTACCCAAATCGAATACAGCCCAACGGTTGTCGCGGCGGACGCGGTTCGGTACGCGTTCTTATCGGCTCCTCAGATTATCGCCAAGAACGCGACTTCCGGTGCGATACTCGTGCAACTGCAGGATCAGTATGGCAACCAGGCGCCAGCTGCTAGTAATTTTACGGCCACCGTAACTACGAGTAGCGGTAGCGGGGAGTTATCGCTGAACGGAACGGATGGCTGGCAAACCGGGAATATCGGGCTACCATTCACAGCCGGCTCTAGCCAAGGCATAGTGTACTACCAAGATCCCACTGTCGGCACGTACCAGTTAACGGCTTCTGGCAATGGCCTGACGAGCGCCCAGCAAAGTATTCGCGTGGTCGAGGGAATCGTTGCTCAGCTCAACATATCGGGGCCGACAACAATGCAGGCGGGCGATGCCGTGGCGTTGGACGTGGAAGCGCAAACCAGTGATGGCTTGGCTACGCCGGTAGCGGACGATACGACTATCGACTTGACGGGCGACGGTGAATTTTCGCTGACGGAGAGCCCTTGGACGCCCATTACTTCTCTCACGCTTCATGCTGGCGAAAGCGACCAGACGGTGTACTATCGTTCAACTACGGCGGGGACGAATTCGCTGGCTGCCCAGGAATCACCATCGCAAGGTTGGCAACCTGGCCAGTTGGATATTGCCGTTGGCCCCACATCATTCTATAAGTACGCTTTCACCGCCCATCCTGCTACCGTACCGGTTACTGAGACGTCGAGTAACTTCGCTGTAACGGCCGAGGACCAGTATGGTAACGTCGTGACGCTTGGCCAAGATACGACTGCGTATCTCTATACGAGCGCGGGTAGCGGGACGTTTGCGTCCGACAGTAGCGGGCAGCAGACGGTCACGTCCGTTGACATACCGGCCGGTGCTTCCACGGCAGAATTCTATTACAAAGATACGGCGCTTGGGAACCGCACTATTACGGCGAGCGACAAAACACCGCTCGACAATCCTGATCAAGATATCGTGAACGCGACAGCCGCTATTGACGTGGTAGGCCAGAAGGCCTCCCAGGTTAACTTTACGACCAGTCCGCGCACCATAACCGCCGGCGATATGTCGGACGCGATAACCATTCAATTGCAAAAAAGCGATGGTAGTCCGGCCATCCAGGATCACGACGTGACCCTAAACCTCGATAATTTTAGTGGCACCAGCGCGCTTACGTTCTATGCGACCCCGGATTCTGCGTCTACACCGATCACTACAGTGACCGTGCCGGCTGGCAGCAGCACGGCAACTTTCTATGCGAGCGCCACCAAAGCGGGTAATCAAACTGTGCACGTCTATGACTTTAATTATGAAGATGTTGGCCTGATCCAGGCCAGTCAAACTTTAACGATTAAAGCAGCCGCGCCCCAGTCACTGGTGTTTATTACGCCTGAGCAGACCATTCATAGCAACCAGGATTCGGATCAGATGGAGGTAGAGCTACGTGATGCTTATAACAATAAAACGGCGGCCGCGACCGATACGCAAATACAGCTATCAAGTACGTGTGGAACCGGCAGTTTTTCACTCACGGCTGGAGGGAGCTGGACGCCGATCACCCAAGTAACACTGCCAGCAAATACGAGCGACCTGTACTTCTACTATCGGGATACGGGGACTGGCACGTGTGCCCTCACTGTCTCTGGGACAAACCTGACGAGCGCTTCCCAGAATATTACGGTTATCTATTCGGCGGCTACACAATTAAGCTTCACGACTTTGCCGCAGACGATCGTAGCCGGGCAAACTTCGGATACAATAACTGTTTCCGCCAAGGATGTGTACGGCAATATTGCTCCCGTCGACACAAATACTAGGGTTTATTTCTCATCTACTGCTGCAAGTGGAACATTTTCGAACAGCAGCGTGGTAATTCCAGCCGGGCAAAGCAGCGTCAGCGTGACGTATCAAGACACGGCTGCCGGCTCGCCGACGCTGTGGGCGCGCGACCAGCCGGGAACTACCGACACAGGGCTCACTGATGCCTCCCAGGGTATCACCATAACGCGCGGCTCGCCGACGTCGCTTGCCATTACTCCAGGAACATTCATGGTAAAGGCGGGCCAACTGAGCCAGTTGACGGTCCATCTGCAGAACCAGTACGGCGCGCCATACGCTGCCGACGGTGATGTCACGGTAGCGCTGAGTAGTACCGACCCCAGCGGTTCATTTAAGGATACAAACGACGTAAACGCCCCGGATATAACCCAAATTGTTATACCGGCAGGCAGCGATAACGCCACATTTTATTACCGGCAAACTGCCGCTGGCAGTGCAACCATTACCGCCGCCGACAACGACCATGCGCTCGCCAGCGGCACGGCTACAGCCAATATTTCCGCCGGTTCCTTCAGCGGCCTGCAATTTATTACGCCGCCGCAGACACTTGAAGCAAATCAGCCGGGCACGATGACCGTACAGGCTGTTGACTCTCTCGGCAACGCTGTGCGGTTCGGAGACGTACCCGTGCGCATCTATCTGTACTCCACTTCGGGCGCGGCACACTTTTCTAGCCAGCCTGATTTCAGCGACGACATCACGAGCTTAGTAGTACCTGGCAGTGCGACTACTGCTACGTTCTACTATAAAGATACGACGACCGGCACACCTACGGTCACGGTATCTGATCGTACGCCTCTCGACGACCCCGACCAAGGTATTACGAATGGTGTCCAAACGGAAACGATCATTACCGGCGCGCCGGCGGCCTTAAAGCTGGACGTAGGAGACGGGCAGTTGGAGCGCGGCGGGACTATCGGCCCGTTGTCGGCGATACTTACAAATGCTTACGGCTACGAAGTGAAGGCAGGGGCTGACCAGCCAGTCTATATGAGCAGCTCCTCTGCTACCGCCCAGTTCGCGGATGCCCCAACCGGCCCCTGGCAATCAACGGAGAACATAACAATTCCGTCAGGCCAATCGAGAGCCTCATTCTATTACCGCGACGACAGCACGCTGGGTACGGCGACACTCACTGCTTCTGACGTGTCAGCGCCACCTGAATCGCCCGATGCCGGCCTTGCTAACGGGCAGGCCGACGTCACAGTTGTGGCAGGCGATTTCGCGCAGCTTGGTTTTACTACTACGCCGCAAACGATTACCGCCGAGCATCCTTCGAGCGTGATGACCGTGCAAGCGCTGAACCGGTACGGCAAGCCAACCGCACCAACCGCAGACACGACACTGTTCCTGCGCAGTACCGGCGCGAACGGGGAATTCGCGGCTGGCACCGGCAGCTCATGGGGAATTAGCACGATACAAATGCTGGCTGGCCAGTCCACAGTTTCTTTCTATTACCGTGACAAAGATGACGGTACGCCTACGCTTACTGTCAGCAACAGCTTATCGACCGATCCAAACAGTAATGTCATTAAGACGTCGCAGCAGGAAACGATAGAGCGGCAAGTGCTTGATCACTTTTTGGTAACTAACATTTCTGATCCTCAAACCCAGGGCAATCCAAGTTCGGTAGTCGTCGCGGCTGTGGACGCCGATAACTTTGTAGTTGAGTGGTATAGCGGCACGGTGACGTTCGACGCCTCCGACGGTAACGCTGTGTTGCCTCCGAGCTACACATTCCAGCCGGCGACGGACAAGGGTATCCACACGTTCACAAACAAAGTTGCCTTTAAGTCACCGGGTGAAAAAACAGTAACGGCGACGGATACTACTAATCATATTACCGGACAACAAACGGATATCACGGTGCTCGGCAATACCGCCGGCCCTATAGCGAAACTTGCTTTTACTGCTCCACCGCCACCGATTACCCCTGTTAAAAATCAGGCTTCGGATATTATAACCCTGCAGCTGGAAGATAGCAGCGGCTCCCCTTCGAACGCGGGCAGTGGTGGATTCCCGGTCCACCTTACTTCTGAGTCAAGCGGCGGTGAGTTCGCGCTTTCGCCGACAGGTCCCTGGCAATCAGTCGCCGATTTTACGGTGCCGGAGGGGCTCAATTATCTTAATCTGTACTACCGGGATAGCCAGCCCGGTAGTACGCAAATCACTGCGGCTGACTGGATTGGCGGGGTAGACAACCCCTCCATCGCTAATGCCACGCTAGCTGTTGCGGTGCAGAGCTTCGGTATCAATACTACCAAGACTATCCAATCGCGTGATGCCAGCGGTTTGCTGGTAACGAATTCCTTGCTTTTTGCCTACGATGATCAAGGCGACATCTCCGGCCGAGCCAGCTTTGATCTGAAGGCTATCAACGAGCAGGGCGGCAACCAGCAGCCAGTTAACTGGCAACTTGTTTGGCGGGACGGGCTCAATAATCCGCTGGCGCAAAAATCATTCACTAACACCACAGAGGTGTCTTACCAACCGGCAGACGTTACACCGCACCCGGGTGATAACCCGTATAGCTTAAATACCACGGCTACGGCAGATAATGGAGAAACTGAGACCGACCGTTCAACGGTACCGGTGTCGCCATGGCAAGCCCAGATCAGTGCCCCTGCCAGTTTCCGGTCTGGTAGTTTGCTTAAACTGAATGTGCAGACGCTGCAAGAGGGCGTTGCCGCTGACCCGGCAGTAGGCAACGTTGAGCTGCTGGACAGCTCGTTGCATGAAGTCAATAATGCCACAGCCTCGCTGGCGAATGCTAAGAAGACGGCGACCGGCCATTATGAAGCGGAGCTACTTCCAGCTCTAACAGCTGGCAACACATACTATGCCCTGGTTCGTCTCGCCGATGCATCGGGCACGGTTTTGGCTGAAGATATTTCCGCGCCCTTTATAGCCGAGCCGGCTTCTAGCGGCTCTCCCGGCACGCCGCAGCAGCCAACCGGCAACGCCAACCCCGGTACTCCCAACAACTCAACGACCCCGATTGGCGTTAAACCGTCACCGCCAAACAAGAAAAATGGTACAGGCAATGGTTTGAGCAACGGTGCCGTTCCGCCCGCTGGCTCTTCGGCTGGTGGCTGGGCTGCGTTTAGCCACTCGATTAAGCGGCTTCTCAGTGCCCCGGCAACGCCGGTTGTCTTCTCAAACCTTTTGTTCATGGTACTTGTTGGTATTGCTGTATTGCTGCTGTGGCAAGCCTATAAAGAATTCAAGCAAGCCCGCTGGCTTTTAGCGGTGCTAGATAAAGAAAGGCGAACGGCCGAGGACAAAGATAACTTCCTGGCGCTTTGTGCTCACTACTTGCGTACGCCGAT
The DNA here is from genome assembly GCA_035546975.1 of Saccharimonadales bacterium (SeqCode). GTDB lineage: Bacteria > Patescibacteriota > Saccharimonadia > Saccharimonadales > UBA4665 > JARIHC01. The sequence goes on along the minus strand of DASZVS010000013.1, from coordinate 20,292 downwards.
CACGATCATTAGCTCGAGCGGTGAATTGCTCGCCAGTACACTGCCTCTCGCATACGCACCAACCGTCCAGTCACTTAGTGATATCGCTAAGAGTCTACAGACCAAGGTCGAACAGATACTGAAGGCTACCGAGCAGAACCGTGATATCCAGGCAATCGAATCTCCTGATATGCACGGAAGTACCTTTAAGATATATGCTTCGCCGATTTTCTGGATGCCGATCATCCTGTCGATTGTCCTTACTATTCTCATTAATCTGGCAGCGACTGCAATCGGTGAGCAGTCCGTCCGGGTGGTGGTACTGGCAGAAGAGCTGATCGTTGGCTTAGCGGCGGTCGTCCTGCTGTACGTTGCAGCCCGCACGCTGGCTATACGCCGCCGGCGGCGTGAACTGCTGGCTGAGCTTCTGCAAGAACGTGCTCGACTCGACCGGGCAAAAAATGAATTCGCTAGCGCAACATACGATGCTCTAGCCACTGATCTCTACCATCTTGAAAAGTTGCAGCAAATGCTACCAGCTAATGAAAAAGTGACCCAGATGCTCGTAAATGGTACCGAACGCTTACAGACCTTGCTTGATAAGTTGCAGCTGCTTTCCACGATAGATTCCACGCAGCTTCAGACGTTCTCTTTTTCGCTCACCGACTCAATTAATCAGGCGCTGGCCCCCCTATCGGAGCAAATTACCGCCAAACGGCTCACCATGATACGTAATGACGCACCCGTGCAGTTGCAGCAGGACGGCAAGTTGTTTGGGCGGGTTATTGCCTCAGTGCTTAACAATGCTGTCGGCTTTAGCAACTCTGACGGCAAAATCGAAATTGCTGCCGCCCAAAACACAGGCACTGTCACCATAGCAGTCCGTGATACTGGGCCGGGCTTTGCTATTAATCCGGCTGAACTGTTCGAGGCCTTTAAGCGGGCTGACGACGCATTGAACTTTAATCACGACGGCATGGGGTTGGATCTGTATCTGGACCGATTGATCATGCGTCATCTTGGCGGCACCATCACGGCCCAAAACCGTCAGACCGGAGGCGCCGAAGTCACCATAACGCTTCCTGTTCAGGCCGGATCGCCGCCGCAAGAAGCAGGGCCATCCAGTTTTATCCGGACGCTGGGCTATAAACCGAAATAGCTGCCGTATTTCTTTATTCGGCGCCTGTTTTCGCTAAGTATCTCGGCATATTCGGGCTCCGTGTTGCGGCTTGCCAGTTGCGGTAAGCCCTGCCTGAAGTAAACGTGCCGCCCGATATGTGACTGTTCTTGTATGACGGTGATCCCGCAGTCCGTGTTCTGTATGAACGCTTCATAAGTCCGCAAGGCCGCATTGGCCGGGCCATAGATAGTGCGCGCGGCATATTTACGGATTTCCAACGAAGCGTTCCTAACTTGTTTGTTGATCTCAGCGTTCTCGGCTTTAGATAGGTTAGTTTTACATACCACCTGATCTGCATGATTGCCGAATATCTTGAAATTCTGGAGGCTGGCACGGGGATCTTTACGCCGGGCGTAGAATAGCGCGCGTGAAAAGTCGGATTCCATGCCAATGCCATAGACTTGGAAGCTGCGCAAGCTGAAAGGTTCATGCTGCGTGGCAGCGAAACAGCCGTAGGTGAGGATATCCACCGGATTGGTGATAACGAAAATTGTGCCCTTGAAACGTTGCTTGCTCGCTAGCCGGGCATACTTCGTGATTGTCCTGGCGTGCGGGATGAGTCTGCGCCATCTATCGGGCATATCTGTGATTGCCTGTTTTCTTGGCTGCTGGCGCAGCACCAAAAAAATGTCATCGGCGTTTTGAAAAACGTCTGCAGCGGAATCATGGGCAACGAAGATGTCATCGCGGCCACGATACTGGGCATGGTTGAGGTCAAGTGCTAAACCTATGGCTGCTTTTTTCGTGCGATTGTATAAATGCACTTTGTCTACATACGGTAGTTTTCCCAGTTCCGATGCCAGTACGCTGCCGACTGCGCCGGTGCCGATCACCCCGACTTCGACTGAACTGCCAGCCGGCCGATACCGCTCCAGTAATAGCAGCACGGTTTTCTTTACGCGATCCAGCGGTTGATCCCGAGTCGGTACGATTGCAAGGAGCGGCACGGCTGCCGATTGCTTTTCCCAGAAGGCACATAATCGTTTTGCCGAATCTACGGGCATGGCGTCGAAACACGGAACGAGAAACTCTTCCAAATCATTTACCGACGGCACGAAAGCGTCTCGCGCCAGTTCGTCGTGGTCAGCCAGAATGATAAGGCCGTCAAGTTTGCAGGCGGTCTCATGCTTGAAGCCTGCCGCTTGGTTTAAGTCGCTGGCATATAGGCTGCCAGCTTTTGTTTCGACGGCAATCCAATCATTGGCTATTATTTCAGCGCCCGTTTGCCGGGCCAGAAATTCGGCCAACGTTGTCTTGCCGGCGCCAGACGGTCCGCTAAGGGCGAAATGCTTGCCGTCCAATCGTATGAGGCAGGCATGCAGGAAGCCGAGGGACTCGTTGGCATATTTCAAGGAAATGGCGGTACGGGCCTGTTTTTTCTGCTTTTCAGGCGGCAATTGTCCATCCACGGCCACGGTTTCCGTCGCCGGCAAACTGTCGAGTTTTGTATAAAATGCAGGATATTTCATAATTGCCGATTCATTATAAACCAGTTACAATACAATTATACTCATAATTTTCCAAGACTATGTCAGAGCAATTGGCGACTACAGCTTATTTTGGGATTCCGGGGTCGTTCACATACGGGGCCGCTATGAAGTATTTTGGGGAGACATCGGCCTACAAGGGGGGCGCTACTTTCAAAGATGTTTTCTCCATGGTTAAGAGCGGCGAGTGCCAGTACGGCGTCATTCCGATAGAAAATACGCTTGCCGGTTCCATATATGAGAATTATGATCTGCTTGATGCCTCACAGCTGTTCGTCACGGGCGAAGTTTCGCGTCGCGTCGAACAATCGCTGCTAGTCAGTAAGTTCGCCGGCGGCGTAGCGCTCGACGAGCTAACTGCAGCCTATTCACATCCGAAAGCCTTGGATCAGTGTTCAGTTTTTTTCGATGCACATCCGCATATTGAGAAACGGTCGTTTGCCGACACGGCTTCAGCCGCCCGGTTCGTGAGCGAGCAGGACGACCCGACTATCGCCGCCATAGCCGATAATTATGTGGCGGAAATCTATGACTTGGAGGTGTTGCAAAGCAACATCGAGGACAATGATCAGAATTTTACGAGATTCCTGATAGTTTCGAATACCGAGAACCCAGACACGGCGGAGGCCGACAAATGCGCCTTGATTGTTCATTTGGACCACGTGCCGGGTAGCCTCGTCAAAACGCTTGATTACTTTTATCAGGCGAATTGCAGCTTGACGAGTATCCAGTCACGCCCTATGCCCGAGCATCCGTTCGAGTATATCTTCTATATGGATTTCATTTACAATCCACGTAAGCAAGATATGCCGCGGCTCCTGCAGGGCGTAGAAGATCAGGTAGCAAAACTACGAGTTCTCGGTTTGTTTAAGCGTGAGCCCACACCTTTCGCGGTAGATTGAGTGTTTACTACGCTATTAAAATAGTATATAAATATAATCAACTAAGAGAGGAAAGGTGTTTATGGCCGGAGACATGGAAACGCCGCGCAGCCTTGTAGACAGCGAAGCTATCGACGAATTGACAACCCGCGCCGTGGCGGAGATATATCCTTCACGGGATGAATTAGTTACAGCGCTTCAGGGCGGACGGCCATTACGGGCCTATATGGGGATCGACCCGACTGCGCCGGATATGCATGTCGGTCACGAAAGCCAGTTGTTGAAATTGCGCCGGCTGCAGGATCTGGGGCATGAAGTTATTCTATTGCTGGGAGATTTCACGGCTACCATCGGCGATCCAAGCGACAAAAGCGCCGCCCGGCAGCAGATGACGAGGGAAGAAGTGCTCGAAAATGCTGAAGGCTACCGGGCGCAAGCCGGTAAGATTCTGGATTTTGACAGGGAAGAAAACCCTATCAAGCTCGTTTACAACAGCGAATGGTTGGGTCCGCTTTCGTTCGCCGATGTGCTCGGCTTAGCCAGCGAGGTTACCGTCCAGCAGATGCTGGAGCGATCGATGTTCAGTAAACGTATAGAAAGCGGCAAACCGCTGCATATGCACGAGATGATGTACCCTCTGATGCAAGGCTACGACAGTGTGGCTATGGGGGTTGATATAGAGGTGGGAGGTTCCGATCAGATCTTTAACATGCTGGTCGGCACGCGGTTGGTCCGCCGCATGCTCAACAAGCAAAAATACGTGATTGCCGGCGAGCTACTCGTTGATCCATCTGGCAAGAAAATTGGAAAATCAGAAGGCAATATGATAACTCTGAATGATGAACCGGCGGCGATGTACCAAAAGGTCATGTTGTGGGGTGACGAGATCACGCCGCATGCACTTGAATTGTGTAGCACGATGCCGATGGATGACATACGGACTATCGAACAAAATCTGCGTGACGGCACACTGAGCGGGCAAGATGGTAAGCGCCTGCTGGCGCGGACTATTGTCACTGATCTGCACGGCGAGGTCGCCGCTCTGGCTGCCGAGTCCCGCTATGATGCTATCGCTGCCGGAGAAGTTAGCGATCTGGATACTATCGCCGAACATGGCGTGACGCCGGGCAAAAGCATTATCGATATCTTGGTAGAGTCAGAGCTGGCGGTTTCGCGGTCAGCTGCCCGCCACCTTTTAGAAGCAGGCGCCGTACGAGTGGATGGCGAAAAAGTTTCTCTCGATTGGGAAGTCGGTGAATCGACGGAGGGCGCAGTAGTGCGTGTCGGCAAGCCCCGGGCCGAAAATCACCGGATCTTGAAACAGCAGCAGTAAAAAGAAGTGGCCTCTAAGACAAGTAGGGAGCGACACTGTTGAGAACCGCCTTAGTCTGGCGGGGGTTGAGCTGGGGATCGATACCCCCTTCATGTAGCGGCAGGTCACCTGGAGCGTCTATACACTCTAGCCGGCTATCATCGGTTGTCGTTTCGAGGTGCACGCCGTGAAGCGCCAGGCCGCCGGCCTGCGCGGCAGCGGAGAGTACTTTGATCTCCTCGATAATATCGCCGACATAACGGAGTTTGACTTTCTTCTCGACGCCCGCTTCGGTTATTTTCTTGGCCTTGGTACTACCGTGAATATCATAGAGTAGTAGGGAGCCGGAAGCGTGTTCCCGGACCGTTTCCATGAAGTCGGGCAACCGGTCCTGGAAGTCCAGGCCGAAACGGGGCATCAGGACAAGTTTGCCTATTTTCCGTGAAGGATTGAGGCGTTCTACTAAGCGCTTCAAATGTTCATCGGTGGTCTCGGCTCCTAGTTTGATGCCAACTGGATTCTGTACTTGCGAAAGCAGATCGACATGATCGCTGTCCGGCTGGTTGGTGCGCAAACCGATCCATGGTAGATCGGCGCTGAGAAGGTAACGCTCGCCTGTGCGAGGGTCAACCCGCAAGAAGCCCCTTTCGTAATACAGATTGAGTGCTTCGTGCGCAGCTGGGACATGCCGGCCGATCGTTACAAGTAATTCTTCTTCTATGTCACGCGCCTGGACGGCTGCTGCAACGAGTCTTCCGGGATCCGGTTCGCGGCGGTTGGGGTCAGGATCATTAATGGAGTCTCCCATGTACGACATGACTATTTGGGTAGGACTTTCAGCTGGCTCAGAAGCTCCCTCGGCAACAGGATGTATGATTTCGGTCTCTTCGCTGCGCGGCTTGGTGTTCTGTCCGCGCTCGCGGCGAATGTGGAGGGCATGGCTTAGAGCCGTATCACCCACGATCTGTAGGCCTCTCAGGCTATTGAGGGCCGGAGCGTGCAAATTCTGGTCGAGCAAAACACGCTCAGAGCAATTACCAGTTATGATTACCGGCCGCCTATCCTCGCCGCTGGCAATAGCTGCCAGGCTGGCACTTAGATTATCGACGTATTCAGGTTGCGTTACCGTTTCAGTGGTCAGGACTTCGTGAACCGCTTCACGCAAGTAGTCCTGGTCCAAGTAGGTGGGTTGGAAATTTTCAGCATAGCTTGAACCTTCCAAGCTACCGACTATTTCCGTAGCTTGCTCCCATGTCGCTTGCTTATGTGGATCTACTTGTTCCATGACTTCTCTCCTTAAACTTTTTTAAAATAAAATCGCCTCTCGGTGCTCGAGAGGCGATCGTGGTTGCTTTGCTAAATTATTTAACGCACTACCAATCCTGCCTCTTCGGCAAAATAGAAGCTGTCGTAATAAAACCAATTACTTTGTGGCTGCGTTGTCATGCATAAAACTATAGCAAGCATACGCATAAAGTCAAATCTTAAGGGGTCTATATGGCGGGAGATCGAAGTATAGGCTATCATACTGAAGATATGGAACGTACTGCTTTAGAAGAAATATTAGGGGAGCTAGTGGCTATACCAACGGTTACTAGTAACGTAGAGGCGAATCGCCAGCTTATTGAATATGTACGCCGGGAACTAGCCAAGGCGAATATGCACATAAAAATACTTCGAGATGGCGAGCGGGATATTTTAGTTGCCACTACTCGGCACACTAACTCGCCCGAAGTATTATTAGTGGCTCACGGCGATGTCGTTCCAGCTTCGGATAACGCGCTATTTAAGCTACGTAGTGACGAACATAAGCTGTATGGTCGCGGAGTATTAGATATGAAATTCGCTATTGCGGCGTACATGGAAGTTGTAAAAAAGCTGACCGCGGATCTCCAATCCTATGACTTCGGTATAGCTGTCACTACCGACGAAGAGGCTAGTAATCATAATGTAGTGTACCTGCTGGAGCAGGGATATAGCCCCAAAAGCGTTGTCTTGCTGGATGGCGGTGATGCCTGGCAGCTTGAGTCTGCTGCCAAAGGGGCGTGGACCGTTAAGTTGACAGTCCACGGTAGAGGCGCGCACGGATCGCAGCCATGGGCTGGAGACAGTGCTTCCTTCAAGCTGTTGTCCCTACTGGATGAAATCAAGGCGCTCTTCGCCGAGCATAAACCCCATACCGACACGCTGAATATTTCCATGCTTGCCGCTGGGCAGGCGGTCAATCAGATACCGGATAAAGCTTCGGCGGTGCTCGACGTGAGGGTGGTGAACGAAGCCAGCTTGCGCCGGCTACAGCAGAAAATTGGCAGCATATGTGATCGTTACAATGCTGAGCAGGCGGTTAGCGCACTGCTGCCGCCGCTGGAACATGACCTTTCGAATCATTACCTACAGACATTCGCAGAAGTTACACAAGAAGTTACCGGCCAGCTGAGTGCGCCGATGTTATCATACGGCGCCAGCGAGGCCGCTCATTTCAAACAAAGAAATATCCCCTGCGTTGTTACGGCTCCAGCCGGCGGCGGCCGCCATGGTGACGACGAATGGGTTAGCCGCCAATCACTTAACTTCGCCGTACCGATTCTCGTCAACTACTTGAGGGCTGTTGCACACATCGGCGCTAAGAAACAGTAATTGCCGCCTGAGTGTATTTCTTGAGCTTGTCTTCGCGGACCGTAAAACCAAGGCCTGGGGTGTCGGGTACGTCGATACAGCCATTCGGTTTCACAAGCAATCCTGGTTCAGTTATGTCATCGGTGTAATACAGCTCATAAGGTGACATGTCGGCCGGATAAGTGAAGTTATCTTTAGAAGCTAGTGCCAGATTGAAGGCTCGCCCAATCCCTGTCTCCAGCATGCCGCCTACCCAGGCGCCGATGCCATGTCGGGCGGCCTCGTCATGGATGGCGATCGACTCCACTATGCCGCCGACTCGTCCCGGTTTGACATTGATAACCTTGCACGCTTTCAGGCGGATGGCGGTGCGGGCGTCATTTAACGATTCGATACTTTCATCAAGGCAGATCGGGGTCGTGGTTAGGGCTTGCAGGGCGGCATGGTCCACGAAGTCACCGGCGGGCAGCGGCTGCTCTAGCATGCTTAGATTGAACTGTTCGAATGAGACGAGTAAGTCCTTGTGCTGGTCAAATCGGTAGGCCGAATTCCCGTCGGCCATCAGTTCGATGTCCGGCCAGCGCTTACGAATGGCGCTGAGCGGCGTAAGGTCCCATTCGGGTTGGATCTTGAGCTTTATGCGAGCAAAACCCTTGCTCAGGCAATTTTCCACGTCCGCCAAGACTTCATTGACGATGGGTCGTATACCGACGCCTTCACCTACAGGAATTTCGGATTTCGTACCGCCAAACAATGATTTCAGAGAGACGTTATCACGTTGGGCAACAAGATGCCAGAAGGCGCACTCCGCGCCGTTCTTGGCGGCAGGGCTGCCGACAATATCAGCATAGGCGCTTCGGAAATCCTCGGCGGTTTCGAAGTTCTTACCGATGATTCGGGGAGCAATGAAATGTTCCAGCGCCTGGAGACAGGAACGGGTCGTCTCATGATTGTACAGAGGAGCTTCAAGGGTGGGTGATTCACCAAAGCCAGTTAGGCCGTCGCTAGTCGTTAATTTAACGATAATTTCGCGCTTGTCTTTGATGTCGCCAAAGCCGGTCTTAAAGGTGCGCACCATTGGCAACGCCACTTCGTAGATATCCATGCTAGTGATTTTCATGAGGTCAGACCAACTTAAACGTAATATATATTAATTTAGAACGATGCCTTTTTCCCGGACAATCTGGGCTATCCTGCTGTAGGTCGAGCCCGACAGCTGCTCGTAACGCGCCAAGGCGCGATCGGCGCCTGTCTGCCCGGTGCGTATAACATATTCCGGATAGGCGAGCATCCACTGCTCGTCGCTGTCGAGCCCATCGGCTGCTACCGATAAGACGTCGGAGCAGAGCCGCGGCATGCTTACATCATTATACATGCCCTCCAAGCCTGCCTTTATGGCGCTTTCCCGCAGGCCTTGCAGCGTGGGCCAGCCATAGCTGTCTATAAGCCGTTTCGCAGCTTCACCGTTGCGAATCAAACCGGCATGAAGTGCCGCAGCGGACATAATAACTGAGCGGGCGACGGTTTCTCCGGCCGTCTCGAACAATTCTTGGTCGGGGAAATTGGCGCCGGGCTCGCGCCCTTCGATATAGAAATAAGCGCCCTTCTCTGCGAAAAGGTTATCAACCTCATTGCCCGTCCCGGACATAGCCTCGTTAAACTCGGTGGTCGGAAAATCTCCATCGCGTAACCCGTAACGTATGCGGGCGCCGGCGAACTGCGTGAATTGGTGCATGGCGAAGTGGCTCATATGCGAGGTTACGGTCAGGCGCCGATTATCTTCGAAGGCGGTGGCCTGCCAGTTTGGTTTCTGGAGAAATTCCAATACCGTCGGGTGTTCATCGACCTGGATGAAATGGGCGTGTCCGCTTTTTTCGCTCTTAGGCGGGTGGCCGTCGTCGTCAACCACTATGAAATACATAGCGGTGTCAGGGCCGAACATCCACTGGAAATAATCCCGCATATTTTCAAACGGCCGGCCAGGCATTTGGTGTAGCCGGTGGTCGCCACTGAATGTCGGGTTTTTGAAGACCTTATCCCAGATGTGCAAGCGGCTTTCTTTAGCACCGGCCAGATTGCCCTCCTCGAATGGGCTGTTGGCGTATAGGGCGACCAGCGCAGCGCCCAGACCCAATGTGATATTTAAGGCCTCCACGGCCTGTTCAGCCGGTACACCGACGGAAGGGCTATTCTGTGCCTTGGCGTTGATGCCACTTTTATGATCCCAGCCGCGAACGGTGCGCATGTATTCATAGACCGGTTTAGGAACAACGTGCCTCTCGTAGGTTTCATCGTCAATATTGGTCAGAGGGTGGTTGGACATATTGAGAATCGTAGCCCCTGATTCGTCAAGAACTTCCACGACATCTTGGACCTGTTGGGCCACGATGCGGTCGAGCTCGTTTAGGCCGCCGCTTTCGTGTCTGATTGGCCCGGTAGCGCTTTCCCCAAGCCCGAACGAGTTGTCGAGCGACTCTACGCCGTGAGGTGTCACGACGCCAACGAGCCGTTCATCAGCGTCACTGACTTCGGCCTCCCAATGGCGATCAAGATAACGCTGCCGGAGCCTCGTAAAGTAGCTATCGTCGACCAGATGGGCGGGTCCATCCTTGCGGGTAAACACTTTCTCAAGTTCCAGCCCATAGGTGGGCGTAGGCGTCAACTGTCCCGTAGCCGGTAGATTAACTTCGCCGCTTGGTAGTGGCATAGCTCCCGCACCTCATTAAAGTATGTTCTAATTGTAGGTCGCAGCCCCTGAAAGTCAAATCTTACGGGAGGCCCTCCCAACAAATAGTATAGACTTAAGGAAAGTATAGTATATAATTGGTGCCTATGAAGGCGGCAGGGATCCTCGGCGGGATGGGGCCGGGCACGACGGCAGATTTTTATAAGGACATCAACGCCCTTTCCGAGCAGCAAGGGCAAACTGATCGCCCTGAACTATTGATATGGAACGTGCCGCTTAACTATCAGGTCGAACAAGATTTGCTCAATCACCAGCGCGGGCTTGAGAAATATCTGCCGTTACTGATCCGCGGAGCCAAAAAACTCGAAGCTGCTGGTTCTGATTTCGTAGTCATACCGTGCAACACCGTGCATGAGCTCTATGATGAGTTCAGTACAGAAGTAGATATTCCATTCTTACACATCATTGATGAGACCTCGAAGCATCTCCGGGGACAAGGCGTCGGCCGGACGGCTGTCTTGGCAACTGGTCAGACCATCGGCAGCGGCATGTATCAAAACAGCTTAGCAAAGAGCGATATCGAATGTGTTTTGCCTGATGATTCCGCACAAGAGCGGCTGGATGGCATTGTAGCCCGTCTCGTTAGCGCCGAAGGGGCCAGCGCCGCTAGCAAAGGCGACGAGGACAGCGCCTGGCTTAACAGCCTGGTGGATCGCTACGTGCAGGACGTCGGGTCAGTAGTTTTGGGTTGTACCGACTTTCATATTATGCTCGCCGACTCTCAAGCTGATGTCGTAGTCGATTCGATGCATGTACTTGCCGAAGCAACGGTCAGCGAAATTTACAGGTAACCCGGCCGCTAGAGTATTCCAGTGTAGGGGTATCCACTAGACTTCCCGTTCTCATCTCTTTCTGAGCCACGAAAAAATCCCGTCTGGCGACGGGACCTTTCCATGGCTGGGGATGAGGGATTCGAACCCCCGATCACGGGACCAGAACCCGTTGCCTTACCGCTTGGCTAATCCCCATTAGCAGTTGATCTACAAGGGGTGATTATACCGAAAGTTAGGGGATTTGAACAGTGTCCGTCTAGTCCGCGTGCCATCCGGCCGCGGCGGCTGTTACTCGGCCTCTTCGTAGCGGTCTATAAGGCCGGTCTGCGTGAGGCGCGTTTCGAACTCTTCCAACACCATATCGGTGTCATTGCGGATGCCGTGCAGTGTGAAGATATAGTCAATGCCTTCTTTTTTTGACGGCATTTCAACATGCTCTGACATCCGTTCAGCAATTCTGGCGGGCGGGGTATCCCATCGGGACATGGGGATGGTAAAAGCATCGTGTTGTGCCCATTCAGTGGTGCGTCGTACAGCTATCGGGGTAGGTGTCGCAAGCCACAACGCCACAGTTTTCGCACCGGTTTGTTGTGCGATACGCAAGGGTACTCTGCGCGAATTTGCCGTATTGAAAAATGTATCGAGCATAACATCTTCGTCATTTTCGAGAGCTGCAATGCTACGGGCTACTACAATATCCCGGACTTGGCTGGTGTCGACTTGTTGCGCCCGTTCGGTCGGCACGCCCCTGTTTTCTCGTTTTTCTATCAATTCCAAGCGCGTTTCGTCGCTAGAGAAATAGGTTGCATCGTAGGTGTCGGCCAATGCGCCCATAGCGCGCAAGGGCAATGCGCCAAGGACACCGACTTTGAAAAATAATAGTGGCGGCGAGGTAGTTTCTTCGCGCACCGCCTCAACCGAAGCTACAGACATCTGGCTACTTTACCATATTAGTTACTATTTAGCAATTATCAAAAGCACATGGTATACTTAGCGTATTAACAATTGAGATATAAAGAGTGCGGCGAGAGATCTAGCTCTACGACCCGCCAGCAACCTGCCGCTTCACGCGGTGTTGGTGCTCCATCTAGCCCGCCCATGTGGAGGGAAAGATACTTGATTTCGATTATCCTTTCTCGCTACAACGGCAGAAAGGATATTTTTATGCCAAAAAAGGTAACGCGGTTTGCTTCTGAGTCGGTTTGCGCCGGCCACCCGGACAAAGTAGCCGATCAGATTAGCGACGCTATTTTGGATGCGGTACTTAGGGAAGATCCGAACGGTAAGACCGCCATAGAAACCATGGTGGGCCACGACAGGATCGTCTTGGCGGGTGAAATAAATACTTCCGCGAAACTTGACGTCGAAGAAATCGTGCGCGATATAGTGCGCATGCTCGGCTATGTGGAGCCGGAGTGGGGCTTTAGCTATAAATCGCCGATATCGAACTATTTGCATAAGCAATCCAGCGAGATAGCCGTGGGCGTAGAAGATTTCGGAGCTGGCGACCAGGGTTTGATGTTTGGCTATGCTTGCAACGAGACGCCCGAACTCTTGCCGACGCCGATTACGCTCGCCCATGGCCTGACGCGCGCGATTGACGAAGCAAGAGAGAGCGGCGACTTGCCACACCTTCGCCCGGACGGCAAAGCCCAGGTCGTTGTGCGTTACGAAGACGGCAAACCCGTCGCTGTAGAGCATGTGACCATTGCCGTGCCGCACCATGAAAAAATATCGCTCGAGCGGGTCCGGCAAGATATATATGATTGCGTTATTACACCGGTTCTCAAACAATACGATTACACCGTGGCGGCGCGCGACATTATCGTGAATGGTACAGGTGTATGGCATATGCCTGGGCCGTCATCTGATGCGGGCCTAACCGGTCGTAAGATAGTTGTTGATAGTTACGGCGGCTACGCGCGGGTTGGCGGCGGTGCCTTTAGCGGTAAAGATCCCAGCAAGGTCGACCGCAGCGGCGCTTACGCCGCCCGCTATATCGCTAAGAATATTGTCGCCAAAGGACTAGCTGATAAGGCAGAAGTAGCCTTGGCGTACTATATCGGCGCTAAGGAGCCGGTGAATTTCACTATAGAAACCTTCGGCACAAACAACAAGACGCAAGAAGCAATCGAACGGTACGCCCGCAAATTACTCGTGCCCTCCGTAAAGGAAATCATTGAGACATTGAAACTTCGGCAACCGATTTACCTGCAAACGGCGGCGTATGGCCACTTTGGCAGAGAGGGATTACCCTGGGAAGCGGTTGCCAATAAACGAAAAGCTTAGGCAATGTCGCGGCGTCGGAAGCTGAACCATGCCAATACAATGCAAACGAACGTAAAGGCTGCGAAAAATATGATCGACGACCAGTCAAACGTACCGCGCAGAATATCAGCGGACCGATAGTAATGGTACGGAAAAATCATACTAGGAGTTTTAAGCCAATGCACGGTAGTAGCCAGGGAACCAATAATATAGCCACCCATGGCATATACCACTGTAACGCCGAGTGCCGCTGCGCGGCCTTCGCCGGTTGCCGCCAGCAAGAAGGCCAGGCTGCTGAAGGTTAGCACTAGCATGAAGCAGGCGAAACAGGCTTCGGCAATATTGCCGAGCGGTATGCCAAGGTGTACGGCTTGTGCCATAAGTATGGTCGCTGCGGAGCCTATGACCGTAACAATCAAAATCACCAGGCAGCCGGCGAAGGCTTTCATAACTAATAACTTGGTGCGGGAAATGGGTCGAGCTAACAGCAACTCAATCGTGCCTTCGGATTCCTCGCGGCCGAGCAGGCTGCTGCCTAGCCCGATGCCAAGTATTGCCAGCAAAAGTGGCAGCATTAAATAGACCAGCTGGCTATTTAAATAGCCTACAGGCGAGAAAAAATCAGTCCCGCCGAATAGTGCCAGAGCGCTGTTCGACAAATTGCCGAAGCTTTTATTGAGTTGCTCGGCTTGGTTGTGGATCGTCGGATAGAATGCCAAAGTGAGGGCAACCAATGCGATAATTCCAATACTCCACCACAGCATGCTCCAGCGGCGCTGCCACAACGTCCAGCGGACAATGGCTCTCATGCAGACTCCTTTTTGTAAAAGCGTAGAAAAATCTCTTCCAAATCCAAGTTCTGGGTGTCCACTTTTAATATGTCGTGTGCGGCCAGTTCAGCAAAGAGCGGCTTTAGCTCGCCGTGAAAGTGTAAAGTAACGGTGTTACCATGTACCGTGATATGCTCCACCCCTTTAATTCTTTTAAGTTTGCTAACCGGTGGGTCATTTTTAAAAACAATGTCGAAAGTCTGCGCCGCCTCGCGCGCCAGGTCTGCAATGCTGCGTTCAGTCACCAGCTTACCCTCGCGGATAATACCGACGCGGTCGCACATTTTTTGTACTTCGCCGAGAATATGGCTGCTCGAGAATATAGCTGCACCGCGCTGTTTGCTTTCATGAAGCAGCTCATAAAATTCTTCTTGCATGAGCGGGTCAAGGCCTGTGGTGGGCTCATCCAGAATGAGTACGTCCGGTTGGTGCATGAACGCTTGTACTATACCGATCTTTTGTCGGTTGCCGCGCGACAAATTACCGAGCGGTTTGTGCATATCAGCTTGGAAGCGCTTGATAAGTTCTGCACGATACGTTTTGCTGACAGCAGGCTGCAAGTCGCCCATATATTCCAGGAATTGCGAGCCGGTCATCTTGAGATACATAGCCAAGTCGCCTGAGAGGTAGCCGACGGATCGTTTGATCTCTACGCTATTTTTGACTATGTCTTTACCGAGAATGGTTGCCCTTCCGCGCGTCGGTTGAATAAAGTTGAGCAGCGTATGGATAGTTGTACTTTTGCCGGCGCCGTTCGGCCCAAGAAAGCCGTAAATTTCGCCGGCTCTCACTTGGATAGTCAAGTCGGAGAGCGCGTCAATGTGAGTTCCCCGATAGCGTTTAGTGAGGCCTTGGCAGTCGATTGCTACGTCGCCGCTATTCATGCAGGTAGTATACAACGCTTACGGTTTATACGGGAATTAGTTTAGCTTACAATATTAGTTATGAGCGTAATCATAAAACGGATATACGAAGACTCGGCAAAGAGCGATGGCTTCCGTGTGCTGGTGGACCGGCTATGGCCGCGTGGTGTTAGCAAAGAGAAAGCGGCGCTAGACCTTTGGCTGAAAGAGGTGGCTCCATCTCCGAACTTAAGAACTTGGTTTGGGCATAAGCCCGAGCGGTTTGCCGAATTCAGTGCGAAATACAAGGACGAATTGGAGCAGAACCCAGCAGTCCCAGGGCTGCGCGATATTATCAAGAAAAACGATACGGTAACGCTGCTCTACGCGGCCCGCGACCCTAAAATTAACCACGCCGCGGTTTTGAAAGATTATCTTACTTAAAAAAATCGGTGCCTTTTAGCTCGTCTGGCAAAAAACCTTTGGGATGCTTAAATCCGGCTTCCCATTTGGTGCCTTTGCCGTAGCCGAGATTTTTCATGAGCTTAGTCGGCGCGTTACGCAAATGAAGCGGCACCGGCAAGTCGGGATAGTCTCGGGCGGCGGCCGTAGCGGCGCCCATGGCATCGGCAACATCGCGTGATTTCGGGGCTTTGGCGAGTACCGTGGCGCAGTGGAACAGGTTATATTGCGCTTCTGGCAAGCCGATGCGCTCAACCGCCAAGAATGTCGATACGGCCAAGTTCAGCGCCGCCGGCGCTGCCATGCCGATATCTTCACTGGCAAAGATAACCATCCGGCGGGCAATGAATTTCGGGTCTTCTCCGGCTTGCAGCATGCGCGCCATGTAATACAGCGCCGCCGTGGCATCGCTGCCGCGCATTGATTTTATGAAAGCGCTAATGACGTTGTAGTGGTTCTCGCCCTTTTTATCGTAGCCCGGTACTTTGGTTTGGGCGGCAGTCTCAACAATTTCCGAGGTGATGGTTTTCTGCTCGGCCAGTTGCCCGGCAAGCTCGAGGTTACCGAGCGCCACCCGCGCATCACCGCCTGATAGTTCGGCTATCAGATCGATACTTTTTGCTGGCAGTTTCTTAGCGCTTAACCTCTCAGCTTTAGCCGCCTGCTTGATAATTTTTACGATCTCATCTTTTGTAAGCGGTTCAAGCACCAGCACCCGTGACCGGCTCAGCAGCGGATTTATAACTTCAAAACTCGGGTTTTCAGTGGTCGCTCCAATCAGAATAATCGTGCCGTCCTCAACGTGGGGCAGGAAAGCGTCTTGCTGGGCTTTATTAAAGCGGTGGATTTCATCGACGAACAAAATCGTTTGCATACCGAGGCGCTGGTTTTGCTGCGCCCGGTCGATAACTTTCACGACATCTGCCTTGCCGGCTGTTACTGCCGAAAGCTCCACGAACTCAGCCCCTGTTTCACGGGCAATAATCCGCGCCAGCGTAGTTTTGCCGCTACCAGGCGGCCCCCATAATATCAGCGACGTCGGCTGTTTATGCTCAATCATCTCCCGGATGATTTTTCCTTCGGCAACCAAATGTTCCTGGCCGACAATATCGTCCAGTTTTTCCGGCCGCATTCGCTCTGCAAGTGGTCTCACGTCCATATATATAGTGTAGAACAGTCCCATCAGTTTGACTAATCACAGAATAATATGTATAGTATACAAATAATTATAATAGGGGCGGGAAATAGCCTATGCTTACGTACGAAGAACACCCCAGAGAAATAGTCGTTCCGTTTCGTTTTGAAGACGAGGAGCGGCATCAAATAGCTATCCGGGAAGCTGGTGAAGTACTCAGGTTCGAAGCCGATAGCGGCCAAGGCTTTTCCGGCTTGCATCTGAACCGCGGCGCAGGCAAGGCGGTGGTTTTGAAGCTTAACGCTTTTGCCGAGGCGTCAAATAACCCTGAGCAGCAATTTATAGCCTATCAAAACGCTGCCGCGAACCCCGATAAAGAATTCGTTATGCTCGATTTGCCGTCGCACGGCTATTCTGACAATATGACACGCCCGCAGCGCAAAGAAATAGCAGCAACCGGCGGCTTTTCACAGGTGGGAGAGGCCCAGGCCGAAGCTCTCCGGAACAGGCTGCCAAACGCTGCGGCAGCAACCACCGGCGCATCAACTGGAGCGATAGCTGTAGCGGACGTTGCCCGGAAGGCTGCCGAGCTTGGAGTAGAGCCCGTGGGCGTTATCGGCTACGAAATGCTTGGCCTGGAAAAACGACCCAGCCCAGTCGTGGCTTTTAATTATTTTGTCCGGGAAACATTGAAGACTTCCAAGCTCTACGGAGAAAATAATTGGAATGAAGCGGGCTACAAGGCGTTCGATGCATTTAAATGGGATTTGCAGCAAGCTGGCGGTGTAGATCCTAACTATAGGATTTACAGGATGTTCCAGCGCGACCCGCGTTTTCTTACCTATATTTTCCACAATATGCCGATGGCATCGGGCCAAGGTTTGTACGCTTTTGAACGCTTCATGGATGAGCAGCCTACGGCCATGGCCTCGCTGGTATTCGGCGGCCTCAGCGCCATGTGCCGGTGGCGGAAGCTGCAAACGCCGCTTGGCATGCTGCAGCAAAGATATCCCGGCCGGCTGCTCGTAGGGCTGTATCCCGATGACAGCCACGGCATGAACTTTTATCCCGAATCACCGCGCATAGCAGCAGATACCAAAGCGCGCATTGATGAAATGCAGAACGCACGAAAGCCATTGTAGTGAAATTTTTCACATCTTATGGTATAATAAAAATATAGGATAGGATTATGGAGATTCCAATTTCCCATGACGGGCTCACGACGGTACGTTTTCCGTTCCCTGAGCAAGCGGATATTCCGCTCGAAGAAGTGCCGGTAGAGCACTCGGTTTTGCGTGGCATGCCAAAACCGCAACCGGACCGCAAACTGTATCTCGAATGCTTCGAAGAAATTAATGATGAATACGGCATAGCCGTTGACGATGAAACCGGTCTGCAGGTAGAGGTTACTGGCGTTAACCTCGGACGTATTAAAGAAGGCAAAAAAGCCGTCCTGTTTCCATCTACGCGGTTTTCTAGCGCTACCCAGAATATCGGCAATATGATCGAGCTGGCCGGCACTGGCAGCGCGAACCCGAATACGCCCTTTTATTACGTTGGATATCCTGGCAATGGCTGGAGCGATGATTTACCGGAACTCATAAAGCGGTATTACATGGAAACGGGCCGTTTAACTGGCGGCAACCACACGGATCCGTACAGTTACCGGCCGCTTGAACCCATGGAAGCGGTGGCAAGAGCCGTAGCGAATTATTTTGGTGCCGATCCGGCGCATATTAGCGCGAATGAATCCGGTGGCCGTTTTGGCTTGGGCGTGGGCACTGCTGCTCCGGCTGATACCATCAAAGACGCTTACCTCAATGGAGTCCCGGGCATCTCTACAGATGCCACGTATGGCGAGGTCAAGATGTTTACCGAAGATATGCAGAGCCGCAAGGAACGGCGCGGCGAAGACACGTACGAACCGGGCAAGGTGAACCCCCTAACCATAAAAGAAGCCAAGCCGTTGATGCCGGATATTTACAATCACAGCAGAAGGCAGCTTGGAAGATTGGCAAGCACATATATAAGAGGCGCAGTACCGCTCCTCAGTCCTAATATGCGTATGAACCGCGCTGCATTGCACGGCCACGATGACCTGGATGATTTACGCCACCACGCGCTTTTCCAAGATGTAATGGCGCTCTTAATGCGGCATGAGGCGCTGGTTACAATCCAGGCTAATTTTAAGGACGAAGCAACTGCCCGCCGCGGCGTAGAGGACATCATCCGCCTGGGCCGTGAAGTCACCCGGCATATCCCGGTGGAAAAACGCTCGGATAAGCGCGGCCTTGAATTTATTATTGGCGAGGGCAGGCTCGATGCGCACACTGATAACCCGTCGGGCCGCCTCAGTACCGAGCGGCGCGCTCTGCGCAGCATAGCCACCTTTATGCGCCTGGTATTCTCCGGCAATCCGGACACGATGGTGGTTACCCGCGAGCAGGTGGATCTCCAAGAAGCACAAGCTGCTTAAACGCCGGCATAGCGGAATTATCGGCTATACTGTAAACCATCATGCGCCGTTTGCTGTACCGGAACATTAATGCCCGCGATTACCTCGAAATCTTTTTGGTAACGGCGGTTAGCGCGCTCCTAATCAACCGGTTCTTTTTATACCTCACAAACTATCCTTCAGTCGGCGGCAGCCGCTTCCACATCGCCCACATGCTCTACGGCGGCGGGCTGATGCTGGTTGCTCTGGTGTTACTCTTTAGTTTCTTGGGAACCCGCGTAATGCGGCTCAGCGCTTTTATCGGCGGTATCGGTTTCGGTTTATTTATCGACGAGCTCGGCAAATTCATCACCCGCGATAATAATTATTTTTTCCGCCCGACTATCGGCTTGATTTACGCTATTTTTATCATTATGTACCTGGCTTTCAATGCCATTAGCCGTTATGGCCGGCTGACCTCGCGCGAATACCAGCTGAACGCCTTGTCAGAGCTGCAAGAAGCGGTACTGCAAGATATGGATAGGGTAGAAAAGCGGCGCCTCGCAGAACTCCTGCACGCCGCCGATCAGTCCAGCCCCATCACGGAAGAGTTGCAGCAGCTTCTGGCCCGGCTCGAGGCGGTGCCGACACCCGAGCCGAACCGCTTGCAGCGCTGGCTCAAAAAAGCGGACCGCGCATACGCGCGTTTCTGGCGCCGGCCGAATTCCCGCACGCTCGTCGGCGTATTCTTTATAGCCCAGGCGGCCGTTTTCCTGGCCTTTACCGTCGGGGCCTTCTTCCGTACTTTTCATGATTTGCACTCGATTTTTGCGGCAGGTGATTCTTACGACCACGTATTGCTCATATGCCAGCTGGCCAGCACGGCCATCGCTTCCGTTTTTGCGGTGTCCGGCAGCGTGCAGCTGTTCCGCTCGCGTCGGCTCCAGGCACTCGAGTTATTCCGCTTAGCAGTTCTAATTAATCTGTTATTGACTGAATTTTTCACATTTGCGCGCGTGCAATTCCATGCCATGCCGGGCTTCATCGTAAACTTGCTGCTACTTATCGGCTTGCGCTACGCCGTGGCCGAAGAGCGCCGCAAAGACGCCTAAGCTACTAGACTTGGCGCGCCCTGTTCCTTATTCGCCGTGTTCAGCTTGCAGCTGGGATTCTGTCTGGGAATTGAGATTGGTAGAGGCGGCTGGCGCCTGCGCCTGAACTACCGGCGAGGGGGCGGTAATGGTGACCGGGCCGTATGAAATCGTCAGATCGCTCACACCGTTGCTATTTTTTATATACCACCGATCGAGTTGATACGTGCTGGTATTGATCCAAATGTCATTTACG
>DASZVS010000012.1:0-25454 GCA_035546975.1 Saccharimonadales bacterium (SeqCode) | reverse complement strand
GCGGCGATCCGACTGGTCTGCTGGTCTTCGGCATCATGGGCTCGATCGCGGCCCATGAGCGGCGGCAACTCGCCATTGAAGTTACGCGAGGACTGACGCAGAAGGTCGAAGTCGGCGGCACCCCCGGCCGCGCCCCGATCGGCTACGTCAATTGTCGGGAGCTGATCGAAGGGCGCGAGGTTCGTACGGTGGCACTCGACCCCGAACGCGCCCCGCTCATTAAGGAGGCGTTTGTTCTCTACGCGAGCGGCGAATACTCGCTGATGGAGCTGGCCGCGCTGATGGAGGAAAAGGGACTTCGCTCGCGGGCAACCAAGAAAGCACCCGAACAGGCCCTCGGCGTCAATCGCCTTCAGCAGCTTCTACGCAACCCCTACTACATCGGGGAAGTCCGATACGCGGGCAAGGTCTACAAGGGCCGACACCTGCCGATGATCGACCCCGGCACGTTTGAGGACGTGCAAGAGCTGCTTGATTCAAAGCGCAAGAGCGGCGAGAAGGCTTGGCGGCACTTCCACTATCTGCGCGGGACGGTCTTCTGCGGCGAGTGCGGCGGTCGTCTGACCTACACCCGCACGAAAGGCAACGGCGGCGAATACGAGTACATGCTTTGCACCGATCGAACCTGCCCGCAGGGATATAACCGGGCTGAGGCTGTCGAAGCCGCGATCGAGGATCACTATTCCATCGTCCAGCTCTCGGGAGATCGCATTGCTGGGATTCGCGGCAGTGTCGAGCGCTACATCGGGAAGCTGGCCGAGATTGCCGGAAGCAAGCTCACCGATGCGGAAGGCGAGCTTGCGCGCTTGAGCGGCGAGGAACGGAAGCTGCTGAAGGCCCATTACGCCGATCAGGTCAGCGACGATCTCTTTGCCGAGGAGCAGGCGCGCATCCGACGCGAGCGCCAGGGAGCCGAGCAAACCATCGCCACGCTGGACGTCTCGCACCAGCGCGTCCTAGACGCGCTCAACGTCGCGCTCGGGCTCCTTGACGATGTTCAGAGTGCCTACATCCAGGCCGAGCCGAACGAGCGCCGCCTACTCAACCAGGCGTTTTTTGAGCGGATCGAGGTCGTAGACGAGAAGGTTGTCGGCTTCCGCTTCGCTGATCCGTTCGGCCTGCTGCTCGGTCAACCGTCGATCAATGAGGAAGACGGGGGCTTTGTCGGCCGCTGGTCTGAATCGTGGAACCTCCAGACCGAGGAAACAATCCGCGCTAGCAAGCCGAATTCGGACGGCATGGAAGCAAGAACCAGCGACCCCATTTTTGAGGCCGCTGGTTATAACGTCGAAAGTTTGGTGCGGATGAGAGGACTTGAACCTCCACGAACCGAAGTTCACTAGCTCCTGAAGCTAGCGCGTCTACCAATTCCGCCACATCCGCTTAGAATCAAGACCATCATATGGTATCTGTTTTCCCCTGTAAATTCAAGCTCTAGCTATTAGTCCTGGCCTGTCGGATTTCCCAGTTCTGGACGTTATCAAAGCGATCAGCCGCCGAATTAAAAGGGCCGTCGCCAAAATTGGCAACCCTGCCATTCGTTAGGTATAGCATGCGCGGCTGATATAGCCCAAGTGCAGGATAGTCCTTCTGCCACGCCTCCAAAAAAGGCTTATACTTGATAGCCCGCAAACTTGCCGCCATCCGGGTGCGCCCAGCCTCTATAGAAGCATCCGCAACCGAATTTTTATATTCTGAAAAGTTCAGGCGATTGGAAGACCGCACATCTGCCTGCGAACTGTCCCAGTACACAAACACGTCAGGATCAACGCCTATGGAAATGCCGTAGAGAACCGCATCATAGTTGTGATACGCGAGCGTGTTATGGAAGTCCGAGCTATCCTGCAGCTGAATATGGGCATCCACGCCGAGCTGCCGCCACTGGCTCTGCAACTGTTTGGTCACAGAACGGTATTCCGCCGTATTGGCAGCGGTCAGCGTAAATTCCAGTGCCTGGCCGTTCTTATAGCGGATCCCGTTCTTGCCAGGAACCCAGCCATCATTGTCGAGAATTTGCTCAGCCGCTTTCTGGTTGAACGGCGGTTGTACTAGAGACGGATCATAGCCTATTTGGCCCGGCAATAACGGTTCGCGGACAGTACGGGTCGGATAACCGAGGCTTTTGATGATTTTTGGCACATCCGTCCCCTCCACGAGTGCGTTCCGAACTGGCTGGTTAGAAAGCACACCGGAAGACATCTTGAAGAAAACCATGGTCTCAGCTGTTAGGAGCGGATTGTGAATCTCGAGCGAAGACATGCTCTCGACTTCTGGCGGTACCGCCGATAAACCCTCCAACCCCGTTAGTTTGCCACCTTTGAAAAGTTGCACAAGGTGATCCGAAGAGGCGTCGGCATGCAAAATAAATTCTTGCAGCTTAGGCTTGCCCCTGACATAACCCGCAAATGGCACCATGGCGATTTGCTCCTGCGCGGTCGATGGGTCGTTGCCGGTAACTTGAATCGCCTGCCAGGCAAAGGGACCCGCGCCAATTGGATGCACGGTATTGAAATCGGCCGAACGTAATCGGACGGGAGTAATTCCTCCCAGCAAGTGTTTAGGCACGATACCCGTGGTTAAGTTATAAGGAAATGAAGCCAGCGGGCCTGGTAATTTAAAGACTACCGTTTGGGCATTCGGCGCGGAAACGTCAATGTTTTGCCAGCTGCTTTCCAGCGGCGATTGCGTATCAGGATTTTGAATTGTCTGGTACGTAAAAACTACGTCATTGCTAGTAAGGGGCGCTCCATCTTGCCATGTAAGATGGGGTTTGAGATGCACCGTATATGTAGTACCAGCTGCGTCAACGCTGTAATCTTTTGCCAGCTCGCCGGTGAGATGATTGTGCTGGTCATATGTAAAAAGACCCGCAAAAATCAGACGCGAAACCGAACGGTCAACATCACTCGTGGCAAAGATCGGGTTAGCATTCGTGAATGTACCCTCTACTCCTTCGTTATAGATTCCGCCGGGAACGGGACGTAGAGGCTGGTAGTAGTTACTCAGTAACACATTTTGCGCAAAGAGCCCGCCAATCAGTACCACTAATAGGAGCAGCCAGCCGATAACGAACCGCTTGACCGGCTCAAGCCGCTCAAGCCGCGAAACGAAATATTTGTCAAACTTCGTCTCGGTCGCTCCAGGACTATGTGCCGCTTCCGTTTTTTTGCGGGTAGGCAGACTGGGTTTTTGGGGGATACGTCGCGGCATACTTTATAAACCCTGCTAAAAACGCTAGGGATAAATCTTATTTGCTGAGCGCGTTCATTATCAGCGACAGGCTGAATACGAGCGCGCAAATAATAGTTAACTGAAAGATCGTTTTATCGGTGCCCCGGCGGGTAGTGTTAACTTCGCCAGCGCCGCCGAGACCGGCACCTAGGCTGGCTCCGCGCGTTTGGATAAGGATCAGGATAGTCATCAGGATCATCGAAATGATAGTCAGATAGTTATAAACGTTCATGCTCCCTATTGTCCCGCATAAGGCTACCTCCTGTCAAAGCATTTGCATGCATTCTATGCAAACAAGCCTTAAACTTCCTTGAGAATGGTACTGACTAAATAGTTGACGAGACCGATTACCATGCCGGCAAACACGGCCGCCCAAAAATTCGTTATATGAAGCGGCGTATAAAGTTTACTGACGATAAAAACCGTAAAACCATTTATGATTACCATAAAAAGGCCAAGCGTAAAAAGTATCGCCGGCAAGGAAAAAATGATAAGGATTGGCTTTAGGACCACATTTATAACGGCTAAAAGTAATCCGGCAATGATAATGACGGCGGCATCGCTATTGTAGCTGATGCTTTTGCTCAGTAGGCCCGCAGCAATCCACAAGCCAAGGCTGCAGACAAGCCACCGGATTATAAACCGGAGCGGCGGATTTGTACGAACTTCCATAAGCACTATTGTAAGCAGGGACTTCAGCTTAAGTAAAGGAGCCAAGCCTAATACTAGCTGAGCTCTGAAGGAATTTTCCAGCTTAAAATTTTGTTACCCTTACCGGTAATTACTATGTCGTCCTCTATCCGGACCCCTATGGCTTCATCCATGATGTATATGCCCGGCTCAACGGTAAGAACCATGCCGGGCTCTAGCGGACGCTCATAGTCACCAACATCATGCACGTTCAAACCAAGGAAATGCGATATGGCGTGTGGGCAATACTGCCTGATATTGTCATAATCCACCGTTTTAATCAGGCCTAGTTCGCGCAATTTCTCCCCGAGAAAATGTTCTGTTTGCTGCTGGTATTCCTTAAGCAAAACGCCCGGTTTCAATAGTTCAAGTGCATATTGCTGCGTATCAAGTACTGCTGCGTACACTGCCCGTTGCCGGCGGGAGGGATCCGCCAGGCTGATCGTACGGGTAATGTCAGCGGCATAGTGCTCAACTTCCGCCCCCACATCAACCACCACCAGTTCGTCGGCGGAAAGCCTGCCGTTATTTGCAACGTTGTGCAGCGTGCAGGCCCGCCGCCCACCTGCCACAATAGGCTCAAAGGCGTGCCCGTCGGCTCCGCGCCGGCGAAAGCCGTAGCTAATTTCGGCTTCAAGTTCATACTCGGTTGCATACTTCTTACGTTTGCTCGTCTTGAAAGCATCGCGGAGACTTGCACCGGTTATATCTATAGCCGACTGGATAGCGGCCAGTTCTGCCGGCTGCTTGATAGTCCGCATACGCACCAAGTGCGGCGCCAAATCGAGCATTTTTATTTCAGGTTTATACGATTTAATTTGCGCTATTAGGGCTGTGCGGGCCGGATTTGTATACAAGCCGAAGTGGTCTATGTACGCCGGCGGCGCGGCAATTGTGGCCGCGTGCTTCACTTTTTTAAGCCGGCTGCCGAGCTGATTCCAGCCTTCCTTGCCGCCATATATTGTTTCGATCCCGGAGCGGTGGCTTAAAAAGGCAGCATTTACCGTCCCGTCAAATGCCTCGCGGTTCGCATCGCGCTCCGGTACGATCAAATATTCCTTGTCGCGGTCCATTACCAGCACGACATCCGGAACATTAATACCCGTCAAATACCAAAAGTTAGCATCTTGGGAAAAAGTAAAGGCGCTGTCGGCTCCCCGCTGCGCCAAGCCATTCGCCGTTATGATAATCGGCGCCGTACCGGTGAAAAGTTCACGGAGGCGCTGTCGGTTACCGGCAAAAAAATCGCTGCTAAAGTATGGCTCCATCAGTAGACATCCAGTATAGCAAAAAATGACTTGTTTTTGTGCCCGGAATGGGAGACAATGCTCATGGTAATTTGGTAGGTACAATGAGCGAAACTCAACCTGGCTTAGATTCATTACAACAGGCGCGTCCCGGTGACGCGTCTTTTTTTATAGGAAGAAAAGGGCTTCGTCTTCCAAAAGCATGGCTCGAACTTCCGGACGGGGATTCGCCCGTACAGCCGGTGACTGATCTCTTCGACACCGTCAGCGGTATATGGGAAGCCAACGGCCACCAGACCGGCCGGCATCCGCGGCACGAGGTTATTGCATTGCCAGCACGGGGCTACAACATCCACGCTCTGCTATTTTCGCGCTACTTCGGCAAAACCGACGAAGAATTAACGGATATTGATCCGCCGGGGTTGGATAGAACCCGTACTAGGCCCCTGCCTCTTCGTTTTCCCGATACCATCCAGGGAACAGAGCATTTTGCCGTCAGCATACCCAGTGACATCCGGCGTACCGGCACAAACCCCATGCTTTCTTCGGGCCGCGTATCGCTTCTATTATCGCGAACGTACCACTTCCAAGCGGAACTGGCACGTGATCTGCACCCGGCGGCAGCCGGTACCAAGCCGGAGGTAAAAATAGCTCCGGACCCGGCGCAAGCGACCAGCCACATGTTTATCGGAACGAAACGGTTGGCAGAGCTAGATGAAGCCCAGCCGGATCCTCGCGCATACGCCGACTGGATAGCACACTACCTCGTCAGCGAGCTGCTAGCAGACCATTCTAAATAGATGGCATCTTTTGCTGGCTAACCGGTTCTATATGCTTTTTGATAAGCTTGGCCTTTTGCAAGCCAACAACTTCGGCTAATTCGCCCTCCGAAGCATTGGCTACACCGCGCATTGAACCAAAAGTTCGCAGTAACTTCTTGCGGGTAGCCGGACCGACACCGGGAATATCATCAAGCAGGCTGGAAGTCTGCCGCTTTACCTTAAGCGTCGAGTGATAACTGACTGCAAACCGGTGCGATTCGTCCCGGATACGCTGCAGCAATTTTATAAGATTCGTATTGTGAGGAATATTTACTAATATGAAATCTTCACTTTCTGTCATGTATCCGCCAAGCTCGTGCAAGAGCTTTTCATCAAGCGTAACGCCTGACTTCTCTTTTTGTATAACGATCTGCTCTTCGCGTTTTGCCAGGCCGATAAACGGTATACGTGAACAACCCTGCTCGTCGCGGGCTTGGATCGCGGCATCAAGCTGCCCTTTCCCGCCATCTATCAACACCATGTCCGGGGTACCCCAAGCCTTACGGTTCTTATCACTCAGACGCCGGCGAATAGTTTCGTTCATATTATAAAAGTCGTTATTGTGGTTGATCTTAGTTTTGAATTTCCGGTATTCGGCCTTGTTACTCACGCCGTTCGTGAAAACTACCATGCTAGCTACTACGTCGCTGCCTTGCTGGTGCGAAATGTCATACCCCTCGATTCGGAAGGGAAATTTGTCAATACTTAACAAGTTAACTAATTCATTGAGGGCATGGTCTTTACTGATGTCCATAAATTCCTTGTCGCTGAAAACCACTTGCTTTTTGAGCCCTTGGAGCCACATGAGCTGGTTTCTAAGCTGCGCGGCATACTCGAAGTCTTTATTTTTTGCCGCCTGCTTCATGTCCCGCTCCAACTCCTTTTCTATGGTTTTGCGTCTGCCTTGGATAACCGCCATAAGTTTGCGCAAATTTGCGCGGTAAGCTTCCAGGCTTGTTTTGCCCTCCTCAAGCCCCGGGTCCAGACCCAAATGGTAATGCAGCGTAGCACGTTTTTGGCCGCCGATTTTTCTGGTGGCATATGGAAAAATTTTTCTCAAAAGCTTGAGCGCCTCCCGGACACTGGCAAGGCTGAAGTACGGTCCAAAATAGCGGGCGCCATCGTCCAACGGACGCCGTGTGGTACTCACAGTAGGATAATCGCTGTCGTAATCAATCCGTATATAACTCATCGCTTTATCATCCCGCAATAGTATGTTGTAACGCGGCATGTACCGGCGGATCATTTCAGCCTCCAAAAACAATGCTTCAATCTCGCTATCTACTACCATCCAATCGATATCGGCAATTTCCGCCACAAGTGCTTCGGTCTTCGGATCACGGCTCCGTGATTTTTGAAAATATTGCCTGACCCGGTTACGCAAACTCGCCGCTTTGCCAACGTAAATAATCTCACCAGTCTTATCCTTGTGGAAGTAAACCCCGGGTTCTTTCGGCAGTTCGGCCAGTTTGCGTTCAATCGTATGATCAACCATACTTTTTATTATAAATTATCTTAACAGCTTCGGTCCTGATCATAGGCAAGCTGTTCGGCCACTTGTCGCTCAGTTAAAGTTGCCATGCGCAAGCCGCTTCTGGAAGTCACCAGGTCAGCTTCAGCGTGATATATGTGCCGTAGGCCTGAGTTAACAAAGGGAGAAATCTCTTCATAGGACCAGGGTCTTTCGGAATTAGCTTGGCTGTTAGAATCTACAATCAACACGCCAGAGTTATTAACAGCTCTTAAGCCGATCACATGTCCAGAAGGCGTACTAAGTTGACTACTATCTGCGCCCTTTAATGAAGCTACGACTAGGCCGCCTATTTGTAATGCTACTTCTAAAGATTCTTCATTTTTTTCTACTGTCTTAATGTTCAACCCTAGCTGATTTACTAAAAGGTTCCAACTAGCACGTCTAGTACCTTTTGTCTCAGTTCGCATACCATTATCAATATTCCACTTGGCTAAATCTGGTGGCGTTACCGCCAAGTCACATAAATTGGCTGCTACCATAGCTTGTAATGTTGGCACGCAACCGCTTTTACCGATAGTTTGGTCACTGGCGCCCGTAGTAGTATATGGCGTTCCTTCCCAGCTCGGATCGGTTTGACTAAAATATACAAAACCCCTAGGAAGAGGGGCCGCTAACATATCTCCACTTTTCGTACGAAGGGGCATATATAATTATTATATAATTTTCAGGAAATTTTGGCAACTTCTGGATTGACTTTACGTAAGCAATCCGGACAATATTGTTTAACCTGGCAATCATCGCAAGCCATTACGTGTCGATTGCACTGCTTATTAGCGCAGTTCATGAAGCCACTAGTCTTGGAGTTACAGTGAACGCAGCTACCGATATCTGCCGCGTGGTCCGAGAACTTGGTAGTCAGGCGGTCGTCGAATACATACAATGAGCCTTCCCATAGGCCGCCGTCACCGTATTCTTCCCCGTATTTCACGATGCCGCCGTCGATTTGATAGACCTCTTTAAAGCCGCGTTTTTTCATGAGCATGCTAAGCACCTCGCAGCGAATGCCGCCGGTACAATATGTGACGATGGGCTTATCTTTGATATCGTTGTACTTCGGATCCGCCAGTTCATCGATAAAATCGCGGGTGTGTTCCACGTCCGGCACAACAGCATCCCTAAATCTGCCTACGGCGGCCTCGTGCTTATTGCGTCCGTCAAAGAAAATCACGTCATCGCCGCGCTCCTCGACCAACTGGTGAACTTGCCTCGGCTTCAAGTGTTTCCCGCCGCCTATGACGCCTTTTTCATTTACTGCAATTTCATCAGAAGCGCCGAAAGTCACGATTTCCGGCCGCACTTTTACTACCAGCTTAGGAAAATCGTTAGCTTGCCCATCGCTCCATTTAAAAACCATGCCTTTAAATGGCGCGAATGATTTAGTGGCCTTAGCATAAGCTTTTAGATCCCTGATGTCGCCGCCTAATGTTCCGTTAATGCCGTGCTCGGAAATAAGCACCCTGCCCTTAAGGCCAAGCTTTTCACACAATGTGCGCTGCCAAAGCCGTACCGCTTCCGGGTCCTTTACTGGCGCAAATTTGTAATAGAGAATTATCTTTTGCATGTGGGTCCCAGTATAAACCTAACGTGAGACAAGGAGAAGAATGATTACAGCAATCAAAATGAGTATGGTTCCGGCGAACGCGGCATCCATGCCTCGGCGGCGGCGTGCCGACTTTTGGGTTTCAGCTGCCTGGTGGTCGACCCTGGCCTTCAGCACCTCATACTCCTCGTGCCCGCTGGATTCGGCAAGCCCCGTTTGGCCCAAAAGACTGTCGAGCACCGCGCCTGCACCGCGGGTTGCAACGTCTTGTTGCGGGCGATGGTCGCGCATAACGGGGTCACGCTCGAAATCAATCTCGTGTTCCAGCATTTCCTGCTGCAATACCCCTCTTATATCGCCACCGCGCATATGTGCTTCGACTAGCCGCCTGAGCCCCTGTTCGCCTACCAAATGGCTTTCATAAATACGGCGGAGATTTGTATTATTTACCGTGATCTTCTCACTGACTTCCATAAGTTCGCGACGGCCCATGGTTTCGGAATGCCTGGCGGCCGGGCGGTCTTTTTGCTCGGCTTTTTTGACGGATGCTTGAGCTGGGCGCTCCGCAGACATCAGCACCTTGCCAATTCGTTCCGGTGGCAATTTCTTGCCATGTAGCTGGTTAGCTTCAAGTGCCGGCACACGAGCCCTTTCCAGCGCATGTTTTGTCATGATAGCCGGCTGCTCGGCTGATACTCCAGCGGCAGCTGCTAATTGCCGTTCCTGCCTTGAGGCGCGCCATTTCAGTTTATCTATATTTTTTTGCTGGTATTGCTGCTCGCGCGCTACTTTTCGCAAAGTAGTTTCCTTTTTGAACATATCGCTTTCTAGCGCCGAAACTTCTTCTTCGAGCTTCTTTTGCACCGGAAGCAACTTTTTCTCGGTTTTAATACGGCCCCGGCGGCGGCCAACCAAATATCCGACTATGCCACCTACAAGCGCGGCACCAATCACATTTGAGCGGGTATAGCGGGGCTCCAGGGACTCTGTAGTGGATCGAGATGGCGGTGTTGGCCGGGTTTCCTGGTTAGTTGCCATGAAGACTGCGGGCGGGCGTGGCGTATTACCCCCGCCATAGCCGTAGCCCTGAGGCGGATTATGCGGCGGGCCGTTCCCCGATCCATTGGTTCCGGAAGTGCCCAGATCTTCCTCCGGCGGACTGCCCTCTGCAGCTTCTGCCGTTGATTGCTGATTTGTAGAAGTAGCACGTTCGTGGCCGAAAGGATCCCAAGAATGGCCTTCCGCCGGACGCTCGCTCGAGGCAGCTGTTTCTTCCGGCGCTTCAGTTTCCGGAGAGTCAGGGGGAACGCCCATGTCCTGTAGCGTTTCGGCATATGCTTCTTCGAGCGGCGCATGTTCTGTAGCTATCCTGTCATAAAAAGCTTCGAGCGCCATAAGTTCCGCTTCCACGGAATGCGCCGCTTCAGGATCATTGGGCACCGTAGAAAATTCTTCGTCTAACGCCTGCAAATGGCCGCGGGCAAGCTCGGTTTCGGCGTACTGCCTGTCGGCTTCAGTAAAATCTTCCGGGTCCGAGGTGTCGTCCGTTTCAGCCGACTCATGCAATACATTCTCATTAATATTAATGCTGCCATCGCCATCTGCCGTTTTTTCAGATTCTTCATGACGAGTGAGTTTGTGCCAAAAACTTTCGCGGCCACCTTCGGCTTCCGGTGGCGTTCTGTCTCCCCGGTCTTCAGACTTTGGTTCTACAACAATGGCCCCAAGCCTTTCGGCCCGCCTGCTTTTCTTCTTCCTCGACGAGTCGTCCTCGGAATTATTTTCAACCGTTAGGGGTGAGCTTTCCATACTGCTTATGTCATTAGTATGACTAAACTGTTTGCAATCGCAAACAATCTATTATACGATGTTTACTGTTATTTTAGCAATTTCACCTGAATTACGGGTGATGTAATACGGAGGCGGCCAAAATGTACAAGACCAAAATGCAACCCGGTAATGCTGCCTTCGCAGCATGCTAACCTCGAACCTGACAAAAACTTTCTTAAACAATACTAGTAAATCTAAAGGCTTCAAAAGGAGGCCGGTACAATGACAAAAGACAATGCTTCGATGCATGTGGCATCGTACTACTGGCAACGCGCCCGAAAGTACCCAAGAGCACTGGCCGGTATGCTTGTTGGCATACCTATCACAGTTCTCATAAACAGTTACCTGCCCCAGCTTATAGCCGCCGAGGTTTTGAGCCGTTTGGCAGCCCATGACTATACCTCAGGTAAAATATGGGAGAGTTTTGGTCCGCAGCTGATAATTTACGCCCTTCTGGTTTTCTTTGGCATGCTCACGTGGCGGGCCGTCGACCGGTTTGTGTGGCAGCTCGAATCCCGTATCAGCCAAGATATGGCTGAGGAAGTTTTCGATCATTTGCTATCAGAAAGCTCCGATTTCCACGCAAACCATTTTTCAGGATCATTGGTATCACAAACCAACAAACTCATGACCGGGTACGTTCGGACTGCGGACACCACGATTTTCCAGGTGTATCCGATGATAGCTGGCATCATTTTTACGACGCTTATCTTATTGCCTCGGTCGCCGCTCTTCGTAGCGGTTTTCCTCATATTTTGCATTACTTATTTGATCCTGGCTTTCAAAATCTCCAAGCCGGTCCAGCGTGCCAGCGCTAAATACGCCAATGCAGAAAGCCGGCAAACAGGTTATCTTTCGGATGCGATCATAAATGCCCTGGCTGTCAAAAGTTTTGCGCGGCAAAATTACGAAGAGAAGCGGTTTCATGAAGCAACCGAAAATACACGCAATCAATTAATGGGCTTCGCAAAAGTCCACAAAATGCAGTTAAATTCTCTGGGCATCTTAACGCGTGGTATTTCCGCCTTGTCGCTGGCCATCGCCGTTGCCAGCGTTCTGCTCTACCATGTCAATATCGGAACCGTTTTCTTAATCCTGAGCTATGGCGGAAGTATGGTCGAGCAGCTATTCCAATTCAGCAATAGCAGCCTGCGGAACTATAACCGCTCCTTCGGCGATGCTAAAGATATGGTTGAAATCTTAGGCCAGACGCCGAAGGTTTTGGACCCCGAAAAGCCAGAAAAGGTAAAAATTACGCGCGGTCGCATTGATCTTAAGGACGTAGAATTCCAACACGATAATGATAACGATAAGCTTTTCAAAAAACTGAACCTCAGTATTAAAGCCGGGGAAAAAGTCGGGCTTGTCGGACCGAGCGGCGGCGGCAAAACAACGGTCACTAAACTACTGCTTCGCTTCATGGATATAGACAGTGGTGAAATTTTAGTCGACGGTCAAAATATCGCGCACCTCCGACAAGATGATTTGCGGAAACATATTTCTTATGTTCCGCAGGAGCCCTTGCTTTTCCACCGTACACTGCTGGAAAATATTCGCTACGGCGACCTGGATGAAACCAGGGAAGCTGTAGAGGGCGTGGCAAAGATGGCGCACGCCCACGATTTCATTCAGGGCTTGCCGGACGGCTATGACACGCTTGTCGGAGAACGCGGCGTTAAACTCAGCGGCGGGCAGCGCCAACGCGTAGCCATTGCCCGCGCAATGCTTAAAAACGCACCGATTTTATTGCTCGATGAAGCAACTTCAGCTCTCGATTCTGAGAGCGAAGTATTAATTCAAGATGCTCTTTGGAAACTTATGGAAGGCCGCACGGCTATAATTATTGCCCACCGACTCAGCACCATTCAGAAAATGGACAGGATAATCGTACTCGAGGATGGCGCGATCGTCGAACAGGGCAGCCATAAAGAATTGCTCCAACAAAAGGGGACATATGCCCAGCTCTGGAGCCACCAGAGCGGCGGTTTTATGGAAGATTAGCTGGCGCTTTTTTCAGCGTCTTTGTCGTTTTCAGGATTATGGCCGTGGCCTTGCTCTTTGTCTTCAAATTCCTTTTTGCCGCCGGGGCGAAGTTCATCTTCCCCGCCCGCCTCTTCACCTTCGGCTTCGCCGCTTTCTTCAGACTCAACGTTTTCGGCGTCTTCGGCCTCGGCGTCGCCAGCCGCAGCCTCATTAGCGGCAGCGATAGCGCTCGGTTCATAAACGGTAGCAACAGCGTGTTCCGGTTCGGTTTCTACTTCGACTCCATCTGGAATTACCAGATCGGCCACGGTTACATGGTCTCCGACTTCAACGAGTTTTTCTGCATCATATTCCAAAAAGTCAGGAAGTTTATCGGGAACAGCTTTGACCTGTACGGTTTCCAGCTGTGTTAGGACGATGAAACTGTTGCGCTCGGCAGGGCTTGATTCATTACCCTCTTCATACCGCGGCCGAACCGGGATTTCTGCTTCAACTTTTTGGTTACGGTCTACGGCGTTGAAAACTACGTGGGTCAATACATTCTTTTTAGGGTCAAATTCAGCAGTCTTGATAAGCGCCGTGTATGTTTGGTCGCCAGCTTTTAGCTGCACTGGATGATGCTTGCCTGCCTGGCGCCAAACCCGGAGAAGCTGGAGCGCATCAGCCTCTACTACAACCGAGGGTTTTCCATGGTCATGAATGACGGCAGGAATCTTGCCTTCGCGGCGTAAATGTTTAACCGCCTTACCGGTTACTTCGCGTGGTTCTAGGGTCAGGTTAATTGAATCTTGAGGCATGGAACGAAAATATCTCCTTAATTCTTTAACCTATTATATCAGATCTAACTGGACGGCTTCCTCCTAAACCGCTAAGCTTTAGGAAGATGTTCGATGTTTCACATTTGATCCAAGCCGGCGGGCTCGTACTAATCGCGGCAATTATCTTTGCCGAATCGGGCATGTTCGTCGGCTTTTTCTTTCCCGGCGATACGCTGCTCCTGACTGCCGGCGTGTTCGCGGCCCAGGGCAAACTCTCCTTGGCGACCGTTATCTTAGTAGTAGCGGCAGCGGCTATAGCTGGCGATAATGTTGGGTATCACATCGGCAAACGGTATGGGCGCCGGTTATTCCGCAAACCCGACGGGCTGATTTTCCGGCAGGAATATATCCAACGGGCGGAGGATTTCTACGAACGTTTTGGTAGCCGCACTATGCTCATCGCCCATTTTGTGCCAGTTGTGCGCACATTTGTGCCGCCCGTCGCCGGTGTTGCGCGCATGGATTATCCGAAATATGTATTTTTTGATGCCATCGGCGATGTCGCTTGGGCCGCTATCGTGACACTTATCGGATACTGGTTCGGCACTAAGATACCGAACGTCGACCACTACATTGTACTGGCGGTCGTGGCGGTCGTCATCATCACGCTTGGACCAACAATTTACCACATCATAAAGTCAATCATCGAAAGAAAGCGTCAGAAAAAAAGCTAGGTCTCTTCGGCAAGGCGCAGAGGCGGCCTCGCACTGTCGCGGTGAGCCATCGTAATCCGTGGTACACCCTTAAAAGTCTGGTTCTCTATGTCACCGTTAAAGCTGCTGCTAACAGGAAATACATCCATCGCATGGAAAACATACACTTTTTCTTTGCGGCCATGGGCAATTGATTTGTAGACCGTCTCATGCGCGAGCGGCAACGGCCGCAAAATTGGTAAGGTGTTATTAAGCTCGCTCAGACGGTCGCTTTCCTCCTCGGCGACTTCCCGCACGGTGTCACGCATGTGCGGGAAAGCCTCGGCAAAATTATTTTCCGTATTAGTGAACGGACTCCGAAGCTCGGGCGGATTTGCATAGCGGATTACATCGCTCAGACCGGCCCATATCAACGTTTTTGCATGAACCAGCACAGCCTGTTGCTGTTCGGCGTCCGCAAGGTTTTTCTGGTGCAAGTCGCTCATACTTCCCGGGTCATTCAGCATAATAACGCCAACAGCATATCTAAAATATGCTTCATGCGCCTGGAACTTATCGAGATCGGATGGCTCCCATAATTCTTTTGTCATGTTATATATTATAACATCTTAGACAAGAATTGGCCAGTATAACTCTTCGCTACTTTGGCAACATGCTCGGGAGTACCCTCGGCAATTATCTGGCCCCCGGCATCACCGCCTTCCGGCCCCATATCGATAATCCAGTCAGCATTTTTAATCACATCCAGGTTATGCTCGATAACAACCATGCTGTTGCCGGCATCAACTAGGGCGTGCAGGACATTCAAAAGCTTGTCGACATCCGCCATGTGCAAGCCAGTAGTCGGCTCATCCAGAATGTAGAGGGTTCGGCCAGTCGGGCGGCGGCTAAGTTCGGCGCTCAGCTTAATGCGCTGGGCTTCGCCGCCGCTCAAGGTCGTAGCTGATTGGCCGAGCTTGATATAA
Source organism: Saccharimonadales bacterium (SeqCode) (assembly GCA_035546975.1). Taxonomy (GTDB): domain Bacteria; phylum Patescibacteriota; class Saccharimonadia; order Saccharimonadales; family UBA4665; genus JARIHC01. Next base: position 10,142 of record DASZVS010000012.1, on the reverse strand, counting down.
CCAAGGCCAACATCAACCAACGTTTGGAGCTTACGGGCAATGGCCGGTTGGTTACCAAAGAATTCCAGTGCTTGTTCGCATGTCATTTCGAGCACGTCGCTGATGGTTTTGCCCTTGTAATGGATTTCCAGGGCTTCGCGGTTGTAGCGTTTGCCATGGCAAACCTCGCAGGGTACGTATACGTCAGGCAAAAAGTGCATTTCGATCTTGATAATACCGTCGCCGGCGCAGTTTTCGCAGCGTCCGCCTTTCACATTAAAACTGAAACGTCCAGGCCCATAGCCGCGAAGCTTGGCCTCCGGCATTCCCGCGAACAGTTCGCGGATCGGCGTAAAAAGCCCGGTGTATGTAGCCGGGTTGCTGCGCGGCGTCCGGCCGATTGGGGATTGGTCTATGATGATGGCCTTGTCCAGCTGCTTAATACCTTCGATATCGTCATGTTTGCCGGGAACAGTGCTGGCACGGTGCAAGCGGGCCAGTAATTCTTTGGCCAGAATATCGTTTATTAAGCTGGATTTACCGGAACCGCTAACGCCGCTTACTACAACAAGCTCTCCCAACGGAATTTCGGCGGTTACATTTTGCAAATTGTTCTCACGCGCGCCCTTTATGACAAGCGACTTGCCATTGCCTTGCCGGCGTTTTTTCGGAGTCACAATTTGCTTGGTGCCGCCCAGATACTGCGCCGTCATGCTATCCTTCACTTTTTCGATAGCAGTCGGCGAGCCGGCAGCTACGACTTTGCCGCCATGAATGCCGGCGCCCGGCCCAATATCTAGTACGTAGTCCGCCGTGCGGATAGTTTCTTCGTCATGCTCTACAACCACAACAGTATTGCCGAGGTCGCGTAGATGCTTCAAGGTGCGGATCAGGCGGTCGTTATCCCGTTGGTGCAGACCGATACTCGGCTCGTCGAGCACATACAGTACGCCGGTTAAGCCCGAACCGATTTGGGTGGCCAGACGGATACGCTGGGCTTCGCCACCGCTCAGTGTATTGGCGCTGCGCAACAGGTTCAGGTAATTCAAGCCGACATCTTGCAAGAACTGCAGGCGCGCGCCGATTTCCTTAAGGATCATTTCGGCGATCTTTGTTTCTTTGGCATCAAGCTTGAGCCCATTAAACCACGTTAGGGCGTCATCAATTGAAAGCGTGCAAATATCCATGATGGACTCGCTCTGGACAGTGATCGCCAGTACTTCCGGCTTCAACCGCAGGCCTTTGCAGGCATGACAGGGTTTTTCCTGCATGAAGCGTTCGATGTCGCGGCGAATGAAATCGCTGTCAGTTTCTTTGTGCCGGCGTTCCAAGTTCGGTACGACGCCTTCATACGTCGTTTGGAACGAACGGCCCATACCCAAGGAAACTTTGAAGGTCTCTTTGCCTGTGCCATACATGATCATATCGAGCTGTTCCTTCGTCAGTTCGCTCGTAGGTACATGCAGTGAAAAACCATAGCGGTCAGCCACGGCTTGCAGCTTTTTCATATACCAATTATCGACATTGATGCGGTTATACGGCCGGATAGCGCCTTCGGCGATAGTCAACTTACCATTTGGGATGACCAATTCAGGGTCAACTTCTAGCCGCGAACCCAGGCCCGTACAAACCGGGCAGGCGCCGTGTGGGCTATTGAAGCTGAATGTTCGCGGCTCAAGTTCCGGAATGGTAATTTCCGGGTGTTGCGGGCAAGCATACATAAGGCTGTACGTCCATGTTTCGTCGCTGTCGGCATCGAGAACCACAACCCTGCCTTCGGCTACGTCGAGAGCCTGCTCCACAGACTGTACGAGGCGGCTGCGGCTATCTTCGTTATTAACCAGACGATCGACGACGACCTCTATCCGGTGCCGGTAGGCTTTCTCGAGCTGCGGAAATTCATCGAGCGCATAAACTACGCCGTCCACGCGGACCCGGGCGAAACCGGCGCGCTGATATTGCTCCGGTATATGCTCAAAAGCACCCTTTTTGTCTATGACTACCGGGGCTAATACCATTACGCGTTTGCCGGCCGTTGTAGCTACTATTTGGTCGACGATTCCGGTTGAGGTTCGGCGTACCACTGGTTTGCCGTCGATCGGGCAATGCGGAACGCCGATACGGGCAAACAACAAACGCAAATAATCATAAATTTCCGTCACGGTTGCTACCGTGGAACGCGGATTGCGCGAAGTTGATTTCTGATCGATTGAGATAGCCGGGCTCAACCCGTCAATCTGGTCAACATCGGGTTTTTCCATCAAGCCGAGAAACTGCCGGGCGTACGAACTCAGCGACTCCACGTAACGGCGCTGTCCCTCGGCATAAATCGTGTCGAAAGCTAGGCTCGATTTGCCAGAACCACTAAGACCCGTAATTACTACGAGCTTGTTACGCGGAATATTCACGTCTATGTTTTGTAAATTATGCTCGCGTGCTCCCTTGACTACAATTTCGTCGGCCATATTTCTCCCTTGTTACCCGGCAAGTGTGACGTTCAATTATACAGATAAATCAAGAGAAAATCCAGTCTTCGAACAGTGCCAGCGGCCCGATAACATGCTTATGCAGCCTGTTCGAACGGCAGGCCGGCACCAAAGCCATTGAGCGTAATGATTTCAACGTCGTTTCGGCCGGCCCCCGTTTTAAGCGTCAGTATTGGATGGCTTAGCCGCGCTCCCTCAGGAACGGCAGTGGCAACCGCGTCGTTAATGACCGCCAATTCATCTCTTGGCACTTCCTTGGAATGTTTTACCTCGATGATTGGTATACGTGGATCTGCAATAAGAGGGCGAGGGTCTATGTCTTCGTGTTCCCCGGCGATTACTTCTGCGCACAGGGTGCCCACTCGTTGTACGATTGCCGATGCGGAGGGGCGGCCTTTCGCATCGTTAGTTGCAATCCTCGATTTTGCGCCCCGCCAACCAAGCGGATATGCGCCGATCATCGGCACTTGGCGGTATGGTTTATGCGGATGGCCCTCTTTGTACGGTGAAACTTGCCCGATGTGCAGGGGCACTTCCCCGGCCTCCTCAAGCATTTCTTCCAACCTACTTTTCAACAAGTATGCAATTTGCCGGGCCTGCTCCACGCGCAATTTGTTGTGCGAATTGCGAACTTGGTCGGCTAATACCTCCGGGCGGATAACGGGTAATCTCATTTGTTCCGATTTAAGAACTTTATAATGACGCCGGAAGCCTGACCCTAAATTTTTACCCAAATGGTCGTGCACGCTGCTGCGATAATCCCTGGCTTGGCTATCAGTAAAAAGCACCAGCTGTTCAACGCCGATGGTCGGCACGAAGCTTCGCGGCTGCGCATCCCGTTGCCGCAACCTATCACGCGCTCTACAACTTATCCGTCCTTTTGCCATGCCCGCACCGACTTCTCTCCTGTTTTTCTTGAATACACAAGTACGTACAAATACATCCTGTATTGTTTGCCCAATTATTACATTTTGCAAGCATAAGCGTAAATAAAATATACTTGACAGAAATACAATTAGATGTATAATTCAAGCAAAGCAATTTTCTACTTCAGTCCAAAATAGGCCGGAGCAATGTAACAAGGAGGTGGTTATGTACACATTTTTGGTCCTTGGGCTCATCCCCGGGACAAACATACAAATCGGTTTCTGGGCATGGCTTATTATCATGATTGCGTTCTTGCTTACATTTCGCAAAACCAAACCGTATGTAACCCAGCACATCGGCAATTGGTGGCACCAATTCGACGATATCGAAGAGCCCGGCCAGCGCAAACCACTGCATGCTAGCCGTTTGCATCTGCGGGGACTATAGACTCCCCGTACAATTTTAATTCTTCCAATAAGTATTGCTGCTCCCCTGTTATTTTGCCATTTGATAGTTCTTCAAGACGCTTAAAGAAACGTGCCAATGAGCTATTTTCTCCGCCCGCCAGTAATCTTTTATGACAAAAAGCGTCCCATGCCTCGCGCTCTTCCGGGGTCAAGGACCCGGGGAAATTCCGCGCCTTATAGAGCGGAAGCAAACTCCGCAAGCGGCCATCTTTGAAACTATCCGCAAAGCTGGAAAGCTCATCTGGATTGGCAGCCTGGACAACGCGCATTGCCGATTTATCAACATCGCTTACAAAACCGTCATACAAACGCTCGTCGGCAGTTAGCTGGTTATCTTCCAATGTTATTTGAGTTTGTTCACGCGCCGTATCCCGGCGCGCTACGACTTCCAGCATTTTCTCTGCCAATTCGCTGCGATATTTTTTGAATGCGGCTGCATGCTTCTCCACGGTGGCCATATCAAGCTTGATTCGCTCCTGGGACGGTTTATCTTTCATAACCCCAAGCGGCGCTACCGCGGGGCAACGGTTATACTTCAAGGTCTTAATAGGCAAACGCACAGCATCCGGATCTTTGGTGTATTGCCAGGCTGCCTCCAGCTCGTCTACATTCATTTTGGCAAATGGCTCCGGATCAAAACGAAGATCATACACCAATGCTTCGTCTTTCGGCCGCTTAGCGAGCAATACAGCCGCCGAGGTGTGCAGGAATTCACTGGAGTATTTGCCCGTTGTATAAACAAATGGGTCGCCGCTTTCTACCAATTCAGCAACTTTCTTTTTGCTGCGGATATCGAGCAACCACTTGAAAAGATCAGGTTGTTTTTTCTGAACCAGCTTGGCAACCTCGATGGTAGCTAGAACATCACTCAAAGCATCGTGGGCATCGCTGTGGGACAACTTGTTCACAGAGGTGAGAAATTCCAGGCGGTTAGCCGGTTTGCCATCCGGTGCAAACGGCCAGGTAATACCGTCTGGCCTGAGAGCCCGTGTCATGCGAACCGCATCCAACAGATCCCAGCGGGAGCACTTATCCTTCCACTGCCACTCATACGGGTCGTAAAAATTCCGGTACAGCAAGAACCGCATAAACTCATCATCAAACCGGATACTGTTAAAGCCCACAAAGATGGTTTCGGGACGGACGATTTCTTTATAGAAAAATTTCAGAAATTCGGCTTCCGTCACGCCATCGGCCAGCGTTTGCTGCGGCGTAATACCGGTTATCATAATGGCGTCTGGCGAGGGCAACGTATCCGGCGTTAACTTGATAAGAATATTCACCGACTCGTCTATAGGCTTTAGGTTTATATCTGTCCGCTGGCCGCCAAATTGCATGATGCGGGCGGACCGCGGGCTAAAACCCGAGGTTTCAAGATCGTAAAAGAAGAAACTAGCACTCATAACCAGCTACCAGTGTAGCAGCCATCATGCATTGGAAGAATTCTAATACTTGAAGCTGCGCGCCTCGCTATCGCCGACCTGGATAGTTTGGCCGGGCTCAATGCCTTGGCGGGTAAGTTCATGGAGGATACCTTGGCGACGCATAATATCGCGTAAACGCTGCACGCCCTGGTCATTCTCAAAGTCGGTCCGGCGCGCAAACTGCTCTATTTTTTGCCCCGTAATAATAAAAGCCGCGCCGCGTTTTTGAACGTGCCATTCATCCGCAGTATCGGCCAAACGAAGCACCGGAACACCCAGATCTTCCTCGTGCTCTTCTTTCGGGGCATTCCGGACCGCATGGACTGCTTTTTTAATCGCAAACAGCAACCCGGGCAAGCCTTCGCCAGAATGAGCAGAAATAGCATAGATAGGCGTCTGTTTTTCGGTGACCCGTTGCAGCTGCGCCATAAGATCATCGATAATTTCATTATCAAGTCCCTCGACTTTAGTGAGGGCAATGATTTCAGGCCGTTTTATAAGCTCCGGCTGGTATGCCTCCAGCTCCGCCCGCACGGTTTGGTATACGCCAGCAACGTCTTCGGTGTAGGCGTCAATTAAGTGCAGTATAACGGCAGTACGTTCAATGTGCCTTAAGAAATCATGGCCCAACCCCTTGCCGGCCGCGGCACCCTCAATCAATCCGGGAATATCTGCCATAAGGACGCTCGTATCTTTATCAACGTCCACGACGCCGAGATTAGGCGAAAGCGTAGTAAAAGGATAGTCCGCGATCTCTGGCCGGGCATTACTTAACTTGCTAAGTAATGTAGATTTACCGGCGTTCGGCAATCCCACCAGACCAATATCGGCAATCATTTTAAGCTCAAGCTGTAGCTCCACAACTTCGCCAGGCTCCCCTTTTTCGGCAAACTTTGGTGCTTGGCGGCGGGATGACACAAAGTGCGCATTCCCGAAACCACCCCGTCCCCCTTTCGCTACTACCGCCATTTGGCCATCTTCCGTCAAATCGGCTACGACAGTACCGCCTAGAGTGGTTGCCATAGTGCCTACTGGCACATCTACAAGCATGGGCGGCGCACTCCGCCCATGCTTACGACTGCTTTCTCCCGAGCGGCCGTCCATAGCCTTCAGCTCTTTTTGATGCCGGAAAGCAGATAGCGTGTTCCTATTCCTGCTGGCCACTAGTACAACGTCGCCGCCATTACCGCCGTCGCCCCCGTCAGGGCCACCTTTGGCGATATATTTTTCATGGCGAAAGCTAAGCTTGCCATCGCCGCCTTTGCCGGCCAGCACCGTAATCGTAACTTTATCAACAAAACTCATAATATACCTATATAGATTAACGTTTTTTTCAACACTTAGCCAGAGGTGAGAGGCTTTTAGGCTTGAGTGAAGTTTGGGATGGAAACCGAGCATCGGAATGCAGGCGTACTTTTTACGTACGCCGAAATGAGAAGCACAGGTTTACGCCCAAAATACACCAAGACCAAAAGCCTACCTGCTAATGAAATGCTGGAAGTGGGAAGCAGACACTGTCCCATATCCAACCCGGCCCCATCCAGCCAAACCGTTCATATCGCGTATATTGATCGTTCCATCGGGGTTTACGCCGGTTACTATGGCCACGTGGCCTTCTCCACCTGCTGCATTAGCAGTTTGGGCAATGGAACCGACGCTTGGCATAGTGCTAACGTTCCAGCCGCTCAAAGCAGCGTAATATGCCCACGTACTGGCATTACCCCAGTTTGCAGGTACAGGAAGCTGCGTGGCAACATACCAAGTACAGTAGCCGTAGTCGTAGCCGTTATAGCCGTAGATCGGGCCGCTGCCCCACAAAAAGCCCGCGCCGTTAGAAACGCCAGATGAACTAGCAACAGACGCTGCGGTAGCGCCAGCGTTATTGTGCGCAGCATTCGGTATGATAATCTGCTCGCCAGGAGTAAGGCCACCGATCTCGGCATCGTTATAAGCGATTATTTGATCTTCGCTGGCACCGAACTGAACCGCCAGACTGGCAGCGGTATCGCCCGGCTTAATGGTATAAACCACGCCGTTAACCGGCGGGATTACCAACGTCGTGCCAGGATTTAAGGCGTCAGATGCCGATAGGCTGTTGGACCACCTAATGCTGTCAGAGGTAACCCCAAACTTGGCAGCCAAGGCGGAAACAGTATCGCCAGCCTGGGTTACGTATGTCTGTATATCTGATTTTGACTTCAGCGAAGTAGCCACTACCTGCGGCTTGGAAATAACATCGTTATCTGTCGACGCCATAGCGATATCGGCGGCTTGCGACTGCGCCTGGTTGGCCACAGCGGTAGTTTCGGGAAGGTTATTTACCTGAGCTACTGTTTGGGCTATATCTGCCGATGACAGCTGGTCAAGCGGGTTGGCAGTGTCGCTGGAAGCAGCGCTGGCGCTGCTGAGCGGTGCCGGATCACCCGACGAGGCTGTAGTATGCTGGCTGTAAACCACGACGGAAGCAACCACAAGGAGAATAGCGGCATTGATAGCGATAACCGCTGGACGGCGCCAGAAACCGGCGCGTGCCCGTGCCGGGCGGCGTAACTGTGATTTGAGCTGATGGGTTTTAGCCGAACCGGAAACAGATTTCGGTACAGCTAAACGAGATGCTATTGATGAATAGGGGTTTGTACTAATACAAGCTCCGTGCGCTTACAAGGCGCCTTACCCTGGATAGACGTTTAATTGACCAAAGGCAGCCGAAAAAGCCTGACCTCAAAAAATTGCCGCATCCTAGGGGTAACCTTACCGGGGTATAACAGATAGAACTCCCCTGTTAAAGTTACCCGTCCATTATAGCAAAAACAGCGCCCCATGCAAGTCCTTTATGCTTATGCCACCCCTGTTATTAAAATGTAAATAAGGCTTATTGGCCGCAAAGCTTGTGGCAATACTGCTGGGTTTGGGTCTGGTGGTCTTGCAGGTTCGTTGAGAAGTATGTGTTGCCGTTATCACCGGTTACAAAGTACAACCAGTTGGTGGCCGCCGGATGGGTGGCCGCATATAGTGAATTATTGCTAATAGTACTGATAGGCGTAGGCGGCAGGCCGGGGTGAATCAAGGTGTTATACGGAGAATCATAGGAGAGGCTTGGTGCCTTGCCGGCAATAATCGCCCCATAGCGGGCCGTAACGTCAGATCCGAGCGTCGAGTTGGACTTTAAGCGGCTTAAGAACACCTGGGCGACCTGGGTCTGGTCTGATTGTTTGCCGCTTCCCACCTCTTGTTCAACCATGGAAGCCAGCGTCACGCCCTGATACGTCGTTAAGCCTTCGCCGGCAAAAGCAGCCTGGACAGATGGCGTAAGCTTTTGGCCCATTTCTTGCAGCGATTCGCGGATAATAGTTGAGGGCACGGTGGTATCATCCTTTTGGAAAGAATCCGGCCACAAGAGCCCTTCTAGCGTATTAACACTAGTGGGCTTAAATGCCATAACCGGCAGGTCGCTATACTGGGCGGAATTATCCAAAGCTTCATCTACGGCCGAAGGGCTGAAGCCGTCATTGATAAGCCTGGACCGGACCTGGTCAATGCGCATGCCAGGCACAATTGTTACCAGATTTGTCTTCACCGCTCCTTCCGTAAGAACATTTACGATAGACTGAACACTTTGGCTCGGCGAAATCGCATAGGTACCGGCTTTCATCGTACTTGTTGATTCTTTGCTGTGAATATAGAGCTGCATCGCCCAGGCGCTACGGATAAGATGGGCTTTTTCGAGATTACTGGCGATATCTTTAACCGAATCCCCGCTATTCACCGTAAAAATTTGTGTTTGCTGGCTGGTACTAACCGGCTGCAGGTCATTATGATAGAGATGATTAACAAACAGTGTACCGAGGATAAAAAGGATTACGAGCCCGCCCAGGATAAACCAGACCCGATGGGGCATCCTGTGTCGCCGTTTGTGATGCTGGTAGCTTGATGTCATAGGGTTTTTAAGAACTCTCCCTATTATAACCTGCTAAGAAGTCTTCGAGGATATAGGTGGCCGCCAATGCATCGATGTCGCCGCGGTTGTACGGAGTACCGCGCGCATCCAGTTCCGCTTCGGCTTTTTGCGAGGTAAGTGCTTCGTCCTGGGTATATATGGGCATGTCGACCGCCTCTTTAAGCTGCGTTATGAAGGCTTCGGTGCGGGCGGTTTGCTCGGTAGGCTGGCCTTCGAGGCCACGCGGCAAGCCGACGATAATGGCACCGGCAGATTCGGCTTCAAGTAATCGCTGCAGCTCCGCAAGAAAGCCGTCGCCGCGATCCAATGTAGCGAGCGGGCGGGGGAGGCGCGCCGCCATAGAAGCAGTTGCTACCCCTACCCGTTTATCCCCGACATCGAGGGCTATTACAGCTTCAGGCTCAGGGGTTATTGGCATTATTGCTACTCGCGGTAGTTGTGGGCTTGGCGATTGTTACGGTAACTTTACTGGCTTTCTTCGGTACCGAACCGACCCAGAATGGGCTGAGCTTTACGTTAACATCAGTAACGTCGGGATTGCTCTGCAGCTGCTTCTTAACATCGGCCGGTTTTTTGCCAAGTGACTGCTGCTTAATAGAAGCTACGTTCAGGTCAGGGCCTACTTCCGCAACAGTCTGCATAGTCAGCTGGGCGCTATTGGCGGTGCTGCTATTAACGCTGAATGAGGCAGTGTCCAGACCTCTGCTCAGAATAGTCTGCTTAGAGGTGTCAACCTGGTTTTTGACTGCGGCGTCCACGATGATATTGAGGTCTTTTTCTTTGGCGCCGAACATGGAGTATGTAACAACTTCGGTAACAGTGACGTTATTGGCGACATCGCCGACCTGGGCGCTCTGGGTAACGTTCGGGGTACCGGAGCTGAAGGTGGAGGTGATGGCGAATTCACCCTCACCTTTTAGCTGGGTCTGCAACGCTTGCTTTTGGGCGCTATCATTAGTGG
>DASZVS010000011.1:0-34940 GCA_035546975.1 Saccharimonadales bacterium (SeqCode) | reverse complement strand
GATGTCGGCTCATCTCATCCTGGAGGGGGAGCACCTTCCAAGGGTCGGGCTGTTCGCCCGTTAAAGAGGTACGTGAGCTGGGTTCAGAACGTCGTGAGACAGTTCGGTTTATATCCGCTGTGGACGCAAGGAAATTTGAGAGGAGCTAACCCTAGTACGAGAGGACCGGGTTGGACGCACCGCTGGTGTATGGATTGTTCTACCAAGGGCATTGTCCAGTAGCTATAGTGCGGAAAGGATAAGCGCTGAAAGCATATTAAGCGCGAAGCCTCCCTCAAGATTAGATTTCCCTATGAGGACACTGAAAGACGATCAGTTTGATAGGCGCAAGGTGGAAGTGCGGTAACGTATGGAGCCGAAGCGTACTAACAGTCCCATTGACTTTTTACGACCATGAGCCACGCTGTTTCGGCAGCATGACTCATGGAAATGCATTGACTGGTTATTGGTGGCTATCATGTAGCCCCCGTTTGTTTTAATAACTTATCTCATTCCGTGCGAATTCATGGACACCAATAAGCTTTGGCTCCCCGTGAAAGGGAAAAGAGCAGCAGCGGTCCGCCACAGGCGGATTCGGATTCATTCCGAAAGCTGCGATGAGAAAAACCGTGAGGTTTGTCTCATGAGGCGGAGCCTTTTTGGTGCCCATAGCGCGGGGGCAACACCTGTTCCCATGCCGAACACAGCAGTTAAGCCCCGCAGCGGTTACAATACTTGGGGTCCACCCCTGGGAAAATAGCACGGTGCCAAATTTTCAAAAAGACTCCCTTCGCGGGGGTCTTTTTGTTTTTTTAAGTCCGTGCTATTTTCCCGTCAATCAGATAATAAAAATAGCGAGCACGAATCAGAAATATCTGATTTTGCTCATGCGATGCCAAATTTTAATTAAGGCCTCCTTTGTCGAGGCCCTTTTTCTATGTTTCTGGCGCCTTTATTGTCATTTTTTTGCCGGACGGGAAAGTGGCCGTTATAGTGGCAAATATCTCTTCCGGCTTTCTGTCTTTGTGGTCGAAGCTGAGTTTTTCATCGTCAAGGTTTGCAAAAAGCTGCATCTTTTTGCTGGAGCCTTTTTCGCCCACATATAGCACCAGTTGGCGCCCTTTTTTAGAGTTATTAACGCGGGCTTCCACCCAGTAATCACTATTTTCTTCGGGAATTTTAACTCTGGTTTTTACTTGGGGCGTTTGTATGCCGTCAATACTGATAATATCGGCCTCTTTATAAGCCTCGGACTTGAGCTTTCTTCGCAAATAATCGGTAATTGCGGATATCGGAGCATCCCAATCGTATTCTTTGTCGCAATCTTCACACGTACCATAGATGGCGTTTCCCCATTCATTGTCGTAGATGAGCTCCATTCTATGAACGGGGCAAAACGGGACTACCCAAACGGCAGGGTTAATATATTCCCAAAGGACTCCTTTGTATTCATAAAGTCTCTCGCTCATGTATATAGTATAGCTTACGGGCGGTAAGAAAAAAGAGTTGTGTATAGAACAGCAAAAATTTGTGCTCGTTGTGAGAATGAGGCAAAATAACTTCTTAAAACCTGAAAAACGCTTATGTGTGGTGCTGCCATTTTGCCGACAAATTGCTGAACAAATTTATGAAAATCGTAGCTGCTACAACAACAATTTACAAAAAGCATGAGCGAAATAAGTGATTGACAGCTAACCAGTAGCGTGATACTATACGTTTAATTTCGAAAGAGACCAGAGGGTTTTCCGGATCGCAAGCGGAGAACCCTTTTTGTTTCCCTCGAGATAACTAAACTAACGGGAGGTCATATAAGATATGGCAGGTACCAAAGCTGGCGGCAAAGCTGCTGCCGCAACCAACAAGAAGAAGTACGGTGGCGATTTTTACGCAAAGATTGGCGCCAAGGGCGGCAAGCTCGGAAAGACCGGCGGTTTTTACGCTAATCGCGACCTGGCCCGCAAGGCTGGCGCTGTCGGCGGCCGCATCTCGCGCCGTTCTAAGAAAGTAGCGTAAGCTTAAAGAAAGCGTTGCTGGTATGTATAAAAAATCTCCACCTCTTATCCGGGTGGAGATTTTTCTAACAGCGCACAAAATCGTAGCAAGGTAAATTATTAACTATGTATATGGCGAAACCACCGGTGGAACGAGTACCCAGCCTTGATATCGAAAGGCCTGTTATGAATATTGGCCCCGCAGAGCTGGCAGAGGTGCAGGGGCTGATGGTTAGTGATTATACCTCCGAGGGGGAAAGAAAACGCCTGCGCACGCTTTTTAAAAAATCGGGACATCTGAGTGCTGTGCTGGTCAGTCATGCTGAGCTGATGCGCTTGCAAAAATACGTTGGCTGGGGATCTTCGGTGACTGGCGAGCATATTGAGGAACTGAAGCAGTACGTAGAAGAGGTGCTTCCGCCGTTCTCCCAGCAAGAAGCCGAAGTGCCGACTTTGCCGGCTGAGATTAAACCGACACAGGGTAATAATGCTAGTAGCAATATACTGACTATTGCTTCCAGCCCCGATTTGGTTGCGGAGCGGCTTTTCGCCAAGCAGGCGCTTTATAATTTTTACCGGGTCAAGCAAGAACCGCAACGAGTCTGGTCCGACGACGAGGATACTGTAAAAGTGTGGCTGGCTTCCTCAAGGGATGCACAAACTGCCCGTCTTTTACACGAACTCGATTGGGCCCTGGAAAGTATGCCCGGGGTGTTGCCGGAAGTTACCAAGTTCGGCCCCGTGAATTTGCGCCATAAAAGCTAAAGATATTGCTCGGATAGGCCTAGGTTGCCGGGGAAGGTGTTGCGTGGCGGCGGTATGCCCGGGCGAAGCGGTTGGCTGAGACTTCCCAAGTTGTCCGGCAGTTAAAGCAGCGGTAGCGGGTACAATCGTCCTCTTGCAGGGCTTTAGTGCTACAGCTCGGACAGATGCTGCGCTTATAAAGCCAATCCCGGTACGTATCGAGGCAATCTTGGATATGATCTTCATCTATAACAATGCCGAACTTTTTGGCGAGTTCGCGGGCTTTTTCCCAGGCGTCGACTTCCAGGCGAAGCAGCTCAAAATCACCTGTGTAGTTAATGTGGCCAAGCAGGGCATGGCCGGTTTCATGCAGCAGTGACCATTCGGCCCGCTCGCCGCGGGCGCCTTCTTTATAAATGATTTCCCCGGTTTCCGGCGACCAAGAAAATTGCCGCCCGCCCGCGAATTGCAGATGTGAGTATTCGGCCTGCAGGTTTTTTAGGAGCTTATTCATTGCTAAAGACCTGTCTTGCCAGATCATAACAGCCGAAAATGACAGCTTCTTCCGGACGCTCTGCCTCGACTATCGCCGGAATCGGGACGATCGGCCGCTCGAAAGTTCGAAGCTCTTCCAGTAGGTAATCTTTGTAATGGTTAAAATGCGTGCCAATGCTGCCGCCAATAACTATCAAATCGGGCTGTACGAGAGCGATATGGTTGAAAAAGCCGAGGGCGAGGTCATGGGCGATAGTTCGCCAATCGTCCTGCTCGGTAATTTCTGCCGCTGGCTTTCCATAGCGTTGGGCGATGGCTTTGCCGGAAGCGAAGCTTTCCCAATCTTCCAGTTTGCCTTCGTGCGGCAGGACCATATGGCCGCCCTCACTTTTTATAAAAGCCGGATCGATCCGTTGCTGGCGGATCAAACCGGTACCTATGCCGGTGCTGACTGTAAAATAGAGGACTGTTTCACACTCTTTGTGCAGCATAGCTTCTGATAAGCCGCCGAGATTGGCGTCATTATCTATAATCATCCGCCCGCCGGTTATATTGGCGATGTCGTCCCGGATTGGTTTGTCCTGCCAGGGTAAATTGCCCAGAACATGTACGATACCTCTGTCTCTGTCGAGAAAGCCTGGAATGCCGGCACACCCGTCGATTGGTCCCTCTGGCCGGTGTTCAAGCTGTTCAAAATTTTGCCGTAAATCTTGGAGAAATTCAGCGTAGTCGGGAGACGACTTAAAACGCCGCTGTTCTATTATTTGGCCGTCGTCTGCTAGAAGCGCGACAAGTGTTTTTGTTCCCCCGACATCCACCGCCAAATACATGCTATAAAGTGTAGCACAAGCCGGCCCAGGCAGGACACTTTACTCACGCTGTTATATCAGATATAATTAGAGTAATCTTACAGTCAGCAAACTAACTGGTGCTAAGGTCAAACAGGGGAAATACGCACTATGGTTCTCTTGGTTGAGGTGTATGGCTGAAGAAATATATTTTTAAGGAGGCATGGAAAACATGTCAAAGACAGTCACGATGGATGAGCTGCTTGCTGGCAGCGACATCAAAGAACTTACCGCCGGCGACGTTGTCGAAGGCGCGGTAACAAATGTAAAGAAGAACGAGGTATGGATCGACCTGGGGGCCCAAGGTACCGGTGTGGTGCTTCGCCGCGAGATCGGCTACGGACAAAAGCTTGAACCGGGTCAGACGGTAACGGTTAGCGTTATCGATCCGGAACTCGAAGAGGGCTACGCTTTGCTCAGCATGAAGCGGGCCGTTAAAGACCGCGGTTGGGACGAGCTGCAGCGCGTATTCGATGCTAATGAAATCATCGAGATCGTGCCATACGACGCCAACAGGGGTGGCTTACTCGTAGAGCTGGAAGGTATCCGAGGATTTTTGCCGGTTTCACAGCTGGCAGCCGGACACTATCCACGGGTTAGCGGTGCAGACAAGGATGAAATCCTGCAAAAGCTGAACGCTCTCACCAACAAGCCGCTTCGTGTCCGCATTCTGGACATCAGCCGCAAAGATAACAAGTTGATTTTCTCCGAGAAAGAAGCCGTAAAAGACGACATGCAAGCCCGGTTCAAAGAACTTAAAGTAGGCGACGTCGTAGAAGGCGTGGTGACCGGTGTTATTGACTTTGGCGCTTTCGTCAATGTCGACGGTATCGAAGGGCTCATCCACATTTCTGAAATTTCCTGGGAGCGAGTAGACAACCCACGCAACTACGTCAAGGTTGGCGAAACGGTTAAGGCCAAGATCATCGCTATCGATAAGGACCGCCTGAGCCTCAGCCTTAAGCAAATGACTGACGACCCGTGGCTGGAGCAGGTCAAGGCCTTTAAGAAGGGTGATATCGTAGAAGGTAAAGTTACGCGCATTACGCCGTTCGGCGCTTTCGTACAGCTTAGCCCGAGCGTTGAAGCACTTGTGCACGTATCCGAGATGAGCAATGACGAAGAAGTGGATCCCGAGAAATTATTCCAGTTGAACGAGAAGAAAGAATTCAAGGTACTGGATATCGATACCGAAAATCGCAAGATTGCATTGAGCTTAAAAGAAGCGAAGAGCAAGAAGTAGCAATGAGTACGTAGGAAGCCGGCCGATAACGGCCAGAAAGGAGTGCGGACGGTTATGGCAGAAGCAAAAGCAACCAATCAAACCACTATCGAAATCGAAGATATGATCACCGTCGGCACCCTGGCCGAGCGGCTGGCTATTCCCGTGACACGGCTCATCGGCGAGCTGATGAAGAACGGCGTCATGGCGACTGTCAATGAGCGCATAGATTTCGATACGGCCCAGATTATCGTTGAAGAACTCGGTTTGGATGTCGCGCTAGTCAAGCAAGCTCCCAAAGAAGTGACCATGCCGCAGCGCGACAAACCCGTTGCCAGCGACAAGGCCCAAAGCCGTCCTCCCGTGGTAGCGGTTATGGGCCATGTTGACCACGGCAAAACCAGTCTGCTCGATGCCATCCGGGGCGCAAATGTCGTCAAGGGGGAAGCGGGTGGTATTACGCAACATATCTCCGCTTATCAGGTGACCCACAATAAGCGCGTTATTACTTTTCTCGATACGCCAGGCCACGAGGCCTTTGCTGCTATCCGCGAACACGGCGCGCACCTTACGGATATTGTCGTTATTGTTATCGCCGCCGATGATGGCATTAAGCCGCAAACCATAGAAGCTATCCGATTCGCGCGCAAAGCCGGAGTGAAAATCATCGTAGCCGTTAATAAAATCGACAAAGAAGGCGCCGATCTGAACCGCATCAAGCAGCAATTGTCTGAACAGGATCTTTTGGTAGAGGAGTGGGGCGGCGACACAGTGGTCGTGCCGGTTTCCGCAAAGACCAAAGAAGGTATTCCGGCGCTGCTCGATATGATTTTGCTCGTAAGTGACGTGGAGGAGCTGAAGGCTGATACGGATGTACCGGCCCGCGGCCTGATTATTGAAGCGCATGTCGAGCAGGGACGGGGCCCCGTTGGCCAAGCCCTCGTAGAAGCCGGAACTTTGAAGCCCGGCGACTTTATCGTGGCCGGCAGCAGCTATGCGAAGGTTCGCAATCTCGAGACCACAGGAGGTGAACCTATAAAGGCGGCTACTCCATCGACGCCGATTGTTATTACCGGATTTAAGACATTGCCGCGGTTTGGCGATGAATTTGTAGCTGTGGCTAATGAAAAGGCTGCCCGCACGCAAGCCGCACAGACAGCATCGGACCAGCAAGCGGCCGGCGGCCATCTTGATATCGGCGGCAGCGAGCTTATCCGTATGATTAACCGCAGCAATGAGCTCCAAGAGTTTAACGTGATCATTAAGGCCGATGTCCAAGGCTCCCTGAAGTCTGTTATCGATAGCTTGCACGCTCTCGGCACCGAAGAAGTTTCGGTTCGGATCGTGGCCTCCGGCGTCGGTCCGATTAATGAAAACGATTTGCATCTGGCTCACAGCACGGGTTCCGTAGTTTACGGCTTTAATGTTGACTTACCTACATCAAGTAAGCAAAAAGCTAGCCGCGATAAAGTTCGCGTTCACTTGTACAAAGTTATTTATGAACTCATAGATGACGTTAAAGGTGAACTTTCTAATTTATTGAGCCCTGAGATTGTGGAGACTGAACTCGGCAGATTAATCGTAAAAGGTATTTTTAAGACTACTCGTACAGAAATAATTTGCGGCGGCGAGGTTACGAAGGGTAAGCTTACCGTTCCAGCCTTGGCGCGAGTTACCCGCGGTGATGAGACATTGGCAGAAGTCGAAGTTACCGGCCTTAAACGCGGTCCAGCTGATGCAAAGGAAATTGTTGAAGGCGAAATGTGCGGCATGAGCCTTAAGACCGAGAAGCGCCTTGAGCTGCAAGAAGGTGACCGAATAGAAGTCTTTACCCGCCAAGCAGTGCAGCGTACCCTGTAATTATTGACTTATTATCTTATATATGGTAATATATAAGCATGTCTACAGACTACCCGCATGCCTTTAATAGTCTCGAGGCCGAACAATTTCACTTGCTTGATGTTCAGCATGATCAAGAGAATGCTTTAATGGCGAGCGGCATTGCCCAGAAAGCCGCAGCCATGGTGCTTGAACAGCGATTGCAGCTTGCTGAAGCATGGGGCGTCAGCTTAGTGCGGGACGGTTATGATGAACTTATACCCGCTGGTAACGTAGGGCGCCTGGTGATTGGTGTACAGCAAGAACAGCGTGATGATGACATCGTCGTTGAAAGGCCCTCGGTAGTACTAATTACTACTGAACCTGCATCTGAGGGCGTGTATCAAGACCGCGAATTTGTAGCCGTGGCCGAGCGTGGTTTGCCCGATGACCCGGAAGTATTAGTGCCCGCTGAAGGTTTCACGCAGATAGAAGCGATGATGGTAGCGGGCATGGTTGATATATTGCGGGATGAGCGCGAAAAAGGCTTTCTGCCCCGGCTCAAGCCGGACCTTACCGGGCTTCGCGGCGGATGGGCGACAGCTACTCCCTCGTGGCTAAGAGAATCGTTCTAAATATAGTGGCGTTCGCTCGCAACCGGGTGTTACAATATATCTGTAGGTAATTTATATGCTCAAGATAGATAATTCATTACTGGTTGAAGTTGGTCTCGGCAATTTGCCGGCAGCGGAAAAGAATAGCTTCTTAAAGCATATCTATGAAACGCTCGAGATGCGGGTCGGTATCCGCCTGGCAGACCAGATGACGAATGAACAACTCGATGAGTTTGAGCGCTATTTTGAGGCTAAAGATGACGCTGGCGCGTTCAAGTGGCTCGAAACTAACTTTCCAAATTATAAAGAAATCGTTCAGCAAGAATTCGATAAGCTTAAGGCGGAAGTCGCCCAGTCGGCACCGCAAATTTTAGCAGCCAGCCAACAAGCTGGCGCACAGGCTCCCCAAGCCGTTCCGGCTGCCCAGCCTGGCGTTCCTGTTCCGCAGACACAGCCGGCCCCGGTTCCGCAGCAGCAACCGGTAGCTATTCCGGACCCATCACTCCAACAGCCGTACGCGCCTGCTCCCCAGCAGCAACCGGCTCCCTCAGCCCCTCATCATTCACACCATCAACAGCAGTATCCGCATCACGCCCAACACCAAACGCACCACCATCAACAGCAATCTGCCCAAGTTGAGCCGCCATTTCCACCCCAGCAGCCGCCGGCTGGTCCAGCTGCTCCCCAGCAGCAATAGCAAGGCCAAGTTTCAAAATAAGATTTATATCGGGTTGTAACCGAGCAGAAAGTCCGAGCCGGACATTTCTTTACGTCCTGCGGGGATAAGTTTGTCGATAATCAGCGTTCCCCCGGCGCAATGAACGCCCAGCTGTTTGTCGTTGAGCCAAAGGGTGCCGGCTGTACCTTGGAAATCGGCTACATGGGCTTTCGTTACTATGGCCTGAGTGGTCCCAAGGGTTATTCTGCTTCGCGGCCAGCCGGCATAAGCGCGGACTTCGCGTTCAAGCTGCTTGGCGGGCTTGTCGGTATCTATTTCGCCGACATCTTTTTTAATTTCTTTATCATAAGTTGCGTCCAAATCATCTTGCGGGTTTGGCTTGAGGTCGCCTTGGAGAATAGCAGGCAAGTATTTAATTAAAAGATCTTTGCCTGTATGAAGGAGTAAATCCGTTAGCTCCTGTTTGGTTTCACTGCCTTTGATCGGTACTACTTCCTGGGCATATATAGGTCCGGCGTCCATTTTTGCCGCCAGCTGCATAAGTGACACGCCGGTTTCCTTTTCGCCGTATAGAATAGTGTTCTCAATGGGCGTTGATCCGCGCCGTTTAGGCAGAAGAGAGGGGTGTATATTAATAATGCCTGCAGGGAAGACATTGATGATTTCCTGGGGCACCAGCTTGCCATAGGCTACAAGAATGCCAGCCTGGGCGCCATAACCTGCAAGCGTATCTTTTATATCTTCCAATTTGGTAGGGGCTAACACCGGGATTCCGAGTTGTTGGGCGATTGTGGCAATCTCTAAAACCCGGGCTTTGCGCGATTGGGCCGGATCTGATTGGGAAACCACTACAGCAGCAACCTGATAGCCAGCGCTTACCAAGGCCTGAAGTATGGGCACTGTCGTGGTAACCCCCGTTGCCAGTCTTTCATTGCCGAAAAATACCAGGCGGTTATTTTCCATGGCTACATTTTCCTCAAGTTTCCGGCCAAAGGTCTGTATTATTTTTAATATCCTTTGCGTAGTCGAGCTCTGTCAGCTTGCCATCCTCACCGAGCCGGAAAAAAGCTTTGGGATCGTCTTTGATATGGTCGATGAATACAGTGCCTTTCGTGTGGTCGATTTCGTGTTGGAAAATGCGCGCCAAAAACCCTTCGGCGGTTACCCGGAACACCTTGCCGTCCAGGTCTAGCGCTTTGACGCGGACTTTACTGTAGCGCGGCACTTTGCCATAGATATTAGGCACGCTCAAGCAGCCTTCGAAGTCGGCCTCGATCACACCCTCAAGTTTAGTGATTTCGGGGTTAATAAATGTGGTGAATTCACGGTCTTTTTTATCATTGTAGTCATTGCGTACGATGACGATGCGATACAGTTTGTCGACCTGCACCGCCGCCAAAGCTACGCCAACTTCGTGCTCCCGGCTGGCATCCCAGTCCAGAGTTGCGGCTTTCATATCGGCCACAATTTTTTGGATTTCAGGGGTGATTATCCCAACTCGTTGTGATTTTTGCCTCAAATGTTCGTTTGGCAAGGTGATAATGTCGTCTTTGGTCATGGTTTTGGAATATTATAACTGAAAAATCATAAAAACACCGCAGCCGAAGGGATTTTTAAGCTGCTGCTCAGGGGCACTGGCGGGCGTCTTTATCGGTGTAGAGGATGTGGCTCGCGGCGTCCGCGAAGGGGGAGGTCGCGAGGTGTATGAGATTGTTGTCCGGTTTAACTTCGCAGCCGTGGGCATCGATTGTCTGATGCGTTGCTTCACCGACAAAAGCCAGCGCAACAGCTATAATGGCTGCCCGCGTGACTATTTTTGTTCGCAGAGACATGGGCGCCTGGCTTTCGGGGCCTTGGGTTGGCATGGCCGGTGAGGGGAATTGGTTATGATCTGTCATGGCTGCCTCTTTCTATGAGAGGAGGATTATGGGTTACATCGCCCTCAATATTTAAGATTGACTTTGCTACTGGAACTTCTACCCATGTAAGAGGGTTAAAGTTTACCTCTGCGGTGTGGCCCGTATCGTGATACTCTTGAATGTCACGGCCAACTCCGAAAGCAATGGCTGCAACAGCCGCCAAACTGCCAACTGCGGCGAGAGCACGCCACCGTAGCCCAGTTCCCTGGGGGTTTCTCTCGGACTGATGGGATGTCAGTATGGCCGAATTGTATCTACCAGTGTATCTCCCAGGGCTTCGCATAATTAAGAATATACAATAATTCTTTACCTTTTGTCAATTTTAGCAGAAATTCTAAGGTGTTACAGCAGATCCATCGGATCAAGATCATATGACCAATTGGCGGGAAGGTGCGCGATAATTTTGAGTAGTTCTGTCCGGTCGACGGCCTTGACGACGAGTTGCCACTGGTATTTTCCCTGGAGGCGTTCATAGAAAGACGGGGCAGGGCCTTCGATGCGAACCTTATATCCGGCTTGTTCAATTTCCGATTTCAAATTGGCTGCTGCCGTTTCGGCGGATTTTGAAGTTGCCCGCCGGGCTGTCAATTTCAAGAGATAGCAAAACGGCGGAAAGAGGAATTGCTTGCGCTCGGACATCTCTGTTTCGTAAAAATTTTGGTAATCTCCTTTGATGGCCGCCCGCAGCACGGGGTGGTCCGGATGGTAGGTCTGGATAATAGCCTGGCCGGCCACGTGGCCGCGCCCAATCCGCCCTAGCACCTGGCTAATAAGCTGGAAAGTCCGCTCCTGGGCGGAGAAATCAGGCAAGTAAAGGCTGGTATCGGCTAGCAAGACGCCGAGAGTACTTAAGCGGGGTAGGTCCAGCCCTTTGGCAAGCAGCTGGGTGCCGACGAGAATATCAGCCTTGCCGCTCCGGACTTCTTCATATAACTGTTCAAAGCGTTCTGCCCGCGCGTTATCGGCATCGAAGCGCATAACATGTGCTCCCGGAAAAAGCCGTTCGACTTCTTCGGCAATCGCCTTCGTACCTGCCGTCTTAAAGATAATGTCGGGATGACCGCATTCCGGGCAGCTGCTTGGCGCCGGCGCGTGGTAGCTACAGCTATGGCAACGCAGTTCGTGGTGGTCGCCGTGGTATGTCAGAGGTAGGTCGCAGTGCGGACAGGTTGCCTGCCAGCCGCAGTTTTGGCACATAACAAGCCGTGCGGTGCCGCGCCGGTTCAGATAGAGCAAGCTTTGTTCGCGGCGCGAAAGAGCCTTTTGGATGGCATCTACAAGCGGTTGGCTGAGATATGGCGAGCGGTTGAAGAGACTTTGGTCTTTGCGGTCTATAACAGTGATTTCGGTGGCATGGTCCGCGGCCTGGGCAAGGCTCGAGAGCGTAATGATAGGCTTCTTTTTTTGTTTGGCGAGATAATAATCAGCTAGCGAAGGTGTAGCTGAGCCAAGTACCAATGTTGCCCGGCTCAGCTGCGCCAAGTAAGCAGCTACGCGGCCCGCCTGGTATTGCGGCGCTTGTTCTTGCTTATAAGCTGCCTCGTGGGCTTCATCCAGAACGATAAGGCCGGGCCGGGCTAGTGGAGCGAATAGGGCCGAGCGCGGACCAATTACAATTATCGGGTCTGTAGCCCGCAGAACGCTGAGCCATGCCTGCTGGCGCTCCACGGTTGTCTGTTGGGAATGGAGTACGATGACGCGTCCGCCGAAAACGGCACGAAAATTATTCGCCAGTTGTGTGGTGAGGCTTATCTCTGGAGTGAGGATGATGGCGGATTTGCCACTCGCCACGGTGCGGGCGGCCATCTCAATGTAGATTCTAGTTTTGCCGCTGCCGGTAACGCCGTGTAATACGTAGGTGTCGCGTTCGGCCATAGCCTCCATGGCTATCGTTTGTTCTTTCGTAAGAGGCGGTAGTTTTTTCAGATCCGGCGGCGATACCTTTAGTGCCTCCATCGGGGCGTTGATTTGTTTGTCGGTCAGGCCCGCTGGTAGCAATTGCTGGCTGATGATGCCGATAGGCGCAGGATAATACCGTTGCAGCCAATTTGCCAATTTGAGCAAGGGCAGGGGTAGCGGCGGTGTATTTAGAACTTGGCTGATGGGCTTGGTTTGGAAACGCGGCTTGGTAGTCGGGCCGCTGATAAAGCCGATCACCTTTTCTTTTTGCAGCTCTACGCGAACCAGGCTGCCCGTAGCAAGTTCTTCATCGCTTGTATATGTCAGGGGTTCAGTGCCATGATAGCGGCTGCTTCGCACCCACACGGAATAGTACATAGTTTTATTTTATAGGCTCGGGCGCCTAGAAGATAGCAAAAGGGCGCCTAGAATTATAAAATTTACATTAAACTTGCCAAAGCAAAAATCCGGGATTATACTAAAACTCAACGTTGTTTCGATAACAATAAGGGGAATATGCTAGACGTATTTATTACATCTCGGGTGCGCCGCAAAATCATTGTGATTTATGCTAAGTACCCTGATTTCAAGACCCATGTACGGGGGTTAGCTAAACTTATCAAAGAAGATGCCGGCAATATTCAGCGCGAACTGAAGCGTTTGGAAAAGGTTGGTTTCTTGACGAGCGAGCGCCAAGGTAACACGAAAGTGTATTCCGCGAATAAGCAGTTTCCAATCTTCCGCGAGCTACAAAGTATAGTGTTGAAATCACAACGCTCAGCCCAGCAAAAACGTGTAACTGGCTAAATTGCTTGCAAAAAATACCCCTGTTCGCTACAATAATTGCCGATGATACAAGTTACACGCAAAGACGCCAAGGAGTCGACAGAGAATTTACTGCGCCGCTTTAACCGCAAGGTGCAGCAGTCTGGCGCTTTGGCCACAGTTAAGCAGAACCAATTTTTCCAGAAGCCGCAGAGCAAAGCAGACCGCCGTAAGAAGGCGATTGTCAGGCAAGAACGCAAAGCGCTCAAAGCGAAAAAAATCAAATTGGGACAACGCTAGATAGATGCTGGAAGAAAGAATCGAGCAGGACCTCAAAGCAGCCCTGCTAGCTAGGGATTCCCAGAAAGTTACCACGCTCCGCGGTCTTAAGAGCGTGCTTTTGAATGAAAAGGTCGCCAAAGGCAAGCGTGAAAGCGGCTTGAGTGACGACGAAGTGCTCGCTACCTTGAGTAAAGAGGCAAAAAAACGCCAGGAAAGCGCCGATTTGTATGTACAAGGCGGCGATCAGGGGCGTGCTGATGCCGAACTTAGTGAGAAAAAAATTATCGAAGCATATTTACCGGAACAGTTGAGCGAAGAAGAAATTGCCGCAATGGTTGACGATGTTATTGCGCAAACGGGTGCCACGGGTCAGCAGGCTATGGGCCAAGTAATAGGACAGGTAAAACAAAAAGCGGGCGCCGCTGCGGATGGTGCGGTAGTCGCCCGGATAGTAAAGGAGAAACTAGGCATATGATCATATTGATGGGTGTGGCCGGTGCAGGCAAAAGTATGCAAGGGCGGCTGTTTGCCGATGAACACGGCTATGCGTGGATTTCCACGGGAGAACTATTCCGGGTATTGGTGACTGGCAAACGGCGCCAGCAGATGCTCGAAGGCAAGCTGCTGAGCGACGAAGAGGTAATCGAACTCGTTGATAAGACGCTCAAAATGATCGATACCGACAAAGAATTTTTGCTCGACGGTTTTCCCCGGACGAGAGTCCAGGCGGATTGGCTGCTTGATCAAGTCCGCAACGGGCGGTTCAACCTAACAGCCATCTTTAATCTGACAGCTTCGCCGGCAGTAGTCAAAGAGCGCCTGCTCAAACGCGGCCGCCAAGATGATACCGAGGCTGCCATCAAGAAACGCTTTGATGAATACGAAAAAGTAACCATGCCGATTATCGATTATTTCAAACAGGCTGGTATCGACGTATATGATATTAATGCAGACCAAGAGCCGATGGCCGTGCATGACAATATCTTGAAGTATATTAACCACGGCTAGAGAAGCGGACCGGTATGCAGACCAAAGTAAAAACCGCCAGTGAAATTAAAGACATGCGTGAAAGCGGCCGCATGCTGGCCAGTGTTTTGGCCTTTCTCAAGCCCAAGGTCCAACCGGGTCTTTCAACCCAAGAGCTGGCTGATTTGGCGGCGACCGAGTTAAAAGCGCTTGGCGGCGAGCCGAGCTTTCTGGGCTACCAGGGCTTTCCGGATGTGATATGTATTTCGTTGAATGACGAGGTGGTGCATGGTATCCCGAACGCGGAAACTATCGTGCAAGAAGGCGACATCGTCGGCCTTGATTTTGGCGTTACGTATAACAGCATGATTACGGATTCGGCCATTAGCTTGATAGTCGGCAAGCCGAAGCAAAAAGGCCACCCCGATTTGCTTAAGCGGACCGAAAAAGCGCTCGAAGCCGGAATCAGTGCCGTTCATGACGGCGTCCGCACCGGTGATATCGGCTCGGCTATCGAAGCATATCTTAAACAGTTTCCGTATGGCATTGTCCGCGATTTGGTAGGCCACGGCGTTGGACACCATGTGCATGAAGACCCTAATATCCCGAACTACGGCCGCCCGGACACCGGGCCATGGCTTGAAAAAGGCATGACTATTGCGATCGAACCGATGGTTACGCTCGGAACGGACCAGGTGTATATTGCCGATGACGGCTGGACGGTGAAGACGCTCGACGGCAAATGGGCGGCTCACTTTGAACACACTGTGCTCATTACCGAAAACGGCGCCGAAATCCTGACTAAAGTCTAAGCGCCATCTGCTAGCGCTTGCGGTAAATCAAACAATAGCGGTATACTGGCGGTAAGGTATAAAGACCTTCTTACGATGCAGAATCAAAACCAAGAACATTTTGTCGGCCTTGATATAGGAACTAACCACGTCCGCTGCGTGGTAGGTATGCTCGATCCGCACGGCGGCAATATGCCGTCGATCATCGGCCACGGCGAAGCCCCAAACCAGGGCATGCGCCGCGGCGCAATAGTCCACGTAGATGATGTGGCGGATGCCGTTGTGAAAGCCGTTACGGAAGCGGAGCGTATCTCGGGCATGCAAATTAAGCATGCCACGGTAAATGTTAACGGTTCGCATGTCACAGGCATCGATTCCGAAGGCGTTATCGCCATTAGTGCGGCAAATCGCGAAATTACCCCTGAAGACCGTCTGCGCGTAGAAGAGGCTGCTACCATTGTCAGCTTGCCGGCCAACAGGGAAATCATTCAGTTTTTTGCTAAGAATTACAGCCTGGATGGGCAAAAAAACATCAAAGACCCAGTTGGTATGCACGGCGTCCGGCTCGAAGTGGACGCGCATATCGTTACGGCTGCTTCGCCTAATTTGCGCAACTTGGACCAGGTATTGGAAAAGGCGGAAATTGCGCCGACGCACCATACGGTATCGGGCCTAGCTGCCGCGGAGGCAGTGCTAACGCGCCAACAGCGCGAGGCCGGCACAGTACTCTTGGATATCGGCGCCGGCACGACGAATTTGATTGTATTTGAAGACGGAGAAGTACAGCATGTCGCGGTTTTGCCGATCGGCGGCCAGCACATCACCAACGACCTGGCAATCGGCCTCAAGACAGATATCGATGTGGCCGAGAAGGTAAAACTGGAGCACGCTAACTTACGCGATAGCGTCAAAAAGACGACCGCTACCATTAAGATCGGCACCAAGACGCATAGTTTTGACTTCGAAGAGATTACGATGGTTGTCGAAGCGCGCGTGGACGAGCTATTTGATTACGTAAATAAAGAGTTGCAGAAGATTAAGCGAGCGGGCAAACTGCCAGGCGGCGTCGTGTTGACCGGCGGCGTATCCAAGCTACCCGGCCTGGACGAATTTGCCCGCGATAAATTGCAGCTGCCCGCCCGCATTGGCAAACTTCATAATATTGGCGGCCTCGTCGATACCGTTGAGCGCCAGGATTACATCACGGTTGTCGGCCTTATGCTTCTGGACATGCTTTTATTACCCTCACTTCCGCCTAGCCACGAACGCGGTGGTGCCGGCGGCAAGAATGCCCGCGCAATTCTTGACGGCTTTCTCGGCCGCTTCAAACGCTAGATGTTCGCCGAACACAAAAACGGTCATGCCTAGGCTGCGGCAGCGGACCGCGAACACGCAATGCGCACATAATTTGGCTCCCTGGAAATCCGTGAAAATCATGGCAAAAAACCCTGTTCAAATTTGTTGAACTTGCCCCTTGTCTCGGGTATACTACAACCAATAAAAGGTAGAGGGAGTAAGGGGAGTAATATGCCAGAAGTCGTGGAGCCAGCCATCGAAACATTCGCACAGATTAGAGTTGTCGGTGTCGGAGGCGCCGGAGGAGCAGCCATTAACCGGATGGTTGAAGCCGGCATTGAGAACGTAGAATTTATCGCCATTAATACTGACGCCCAGGCATTGCATCACTCCAAAGCCCACAAGAAAATCCATATCGGCAAAGACGCTACCCGCGGCCTCGGCGCTGGCGCCGACCCGGCAGTCGGCGAAAAAGCTGCCGAAGAATCCCGCGAGGAAATCCGCCAGGCATTGACTGGCGCCGACATGGTCTTCGTTACTATTGGCGCCGGCGGCGGTACTGGCAGCGGCGCTGGCCACATCGTCGCACAAACAGCTACCGATCTTGGCATACTGGTCGTTGGTTTTGCTACTAAGCCATTTGCTTTCGAGGGCGAAAAGCGGCGCAAAAATGCCGAAGCTGCCATTGATAAGCTGCGCGACGCGGTCGATACCCTCATTGTTATCCCGAATGACCGCTTACTCCAAACGATTGACCGAGACACGCCGCTTATGGAGGCGTTCAAAGTTGCCGATGACGTATTGCGCCAAGGCGTGCAGGGTATATCAGACCTTATCACGGTCCACGGGCTTATTAACCTCGACTTCGCCGACGTCAAATCCGTCATGGTTAAGGCCGGCTCCGCCCTTATGGGTATCGGCCGGGCAAATGGCGAGAACCGTGCAGTTGCTGCTGCCCAGCAGGCGATAGAGTCGCCGCTTTTGGAAGTATCTATCGATGGCGCCCGCGGCATCCTCTTCAACGTTATCGGCGGCAATGACCTGGCTATGCATGAGATTAATGCGGCCGCAGAAGCAATTACTACAGCTGCTGATCCCGATGCCAATATAATTTTTGGCGCTACCATCAACCCTGAATTGGACGGGGAAGTCATCATCACGGTAGTCGCTACCGGCTTCGATGCTTCATATTTCTCCAAGGAACGCGCCCGCACGCCGTCAGCCACACCCAAGCTGACCAATACTGACCGGACCTCTAAGCAAGATGAGAAGGCTTTGGCCGAGCTCGATATGAGCCTTAATGACGATGCCGCCGAACCCGAACAGGACTTCCATAAACACGACGATACGGATATGCCTAATATATGGGCTATGCATGATGACGAGGCGGCTCATAGTGAAGCAGAGGAAGAGCCAGAGAGCCAGGCTATTGTCGGGCATGGCATGGAAGAAGACTTAGAGAAGCCTTCCTTCTTACGCCGTTTGGGGCGCCGCCGCAAGGCCCATACGAACTTAGATGACGATATTGAATCGGTAAGTGTTCCTGATGACGGTCAAGGCGAGGACTCTAGCGGCCTTCTTAAAGCCGCCGAAAAAGACGAAGAGGCAGACGATAATGCCGGTTCCAACGATTCGAATGAAAGCCCGAAAGACCGCTCAGAAGACGAAGACCAGCCGGCTAAAGCATCCAAATCCAGCAGCGACGAAGACGATAAGAAGTAGTTTTACTGGCTAGCAAGCCTTGTATTAAATAATACAGCGTTAAATGCTTGCAAAGCACCATAGCTGGGGGTATATTAAGAACACACAGCACTATATATAGAAAATAAACAATCAAACAAATATATAGTGTGAGCACATTAAGCGTAAGATAAAGCCGAAAAAGTGCTTACCAGGCTCACATTTACAACTTATTTCTGTATAACTTTTGTGCACGAAAAGTAGTTTTGGAGTCTCTTGGATAAAGTGCTTATTGAGGCTTAGGAGGCAGCATGAAATGCAACCAATGCCATAGCGATGACATCAAAGTTATTGAGTCTCGCGATGTTGCAGAGGGCCAGGCAATCCGCCGCCGCCGCATGTGTGTCGCTTGCGGGCAACGCTTCACGACCTATGAACGCATTGAACGGCCGCAGCTGGTCATCGTTAAGAAAGATGGCACGCGCGAACTGTTCAATCGGGATAAGTTAATGGCCGGGCTGTACCGGGCGTCTGAGAAGACCCCCGTCACCAGCTTGCAATTGGAAGATCTGGTCACCAGCGTTGAGCACGATCTCTATACATGCGACGATCCGGAGATCAGTTCGTCCAAAGTTGGAGAGCTGGTTATGGATAAATTGGCCCGGCTGAATGAAGTGGCTTATGTTCGTTTTGCGAGCGTTTACCGCCGCTTCAAGGATATCGCCAGCTTCGAAAAGGAGTTGTCGCTGGTGCGGCAAGGCAAGCATCTGGCAGACGTCAAAGAATAGGACTGACTTCATAGCTGGCACATTTCGAGCGAAAGGCTCCAGGCCGCATTCGCCGTACGCTTTGGTACGGCTCACTTGCGGGCTTCGTCTTTCATCTCGAACTGCATACAGCTAAGAAACCAGTCCGTAGAGTATTGATTTGACGGTTCCCTCCGGTTTCGATCCCCCAAGAATCGTAGGTTGCTAGGGGATCGAAGTCGTAGAGAGCTCTAAGGGGTTTCGTTTGAGAGATTAGAAATCCCGGCTCTAAACAAAAACTAAAAATAATTAAAAAACTAAGAGGTGTTCCCGGCCTGGAAAGCCGGGGGAAAAGAAAGAGGGTACCAATATGGGACAAGCAACCAGCTTGGGGGTGGCACGGCTTTTTACTCCCAAGAAAAGCAAGGCGTATGACCAGCTTAAGTGGTCTAAGCGCGATTCAATCATTAAAAATCCAATGACCGATAAGGCAGTCTTTGAGCAAAAAGATGTCGATTTTCCTGAGGGATGGTCATTGAACGCCATTAATATTGTGGCGCAAAAATACTTCACCGGTACGCCGGGCACGCGTGAACGCGAAAGCTCGCTGAAGCATTTGATCGACCGCGTCGTTGATACGATTACGCGGCAAGGCTTACAAGAGGGTTATTTCGAAAATAACACCGAGGCTGAAGATTTCCGCGAAGAGTTGAAGTATAT
Source organism: Saccharimonadales bacterium (SeqCode) (assembly GCA_035546975.1). Lineage (GTDB taxonomy): Bacteria > Patescibacteriota > Saccharimonadia > Saccharimonadales > UBA4665 > JARIHC01. Next base: position 15,486 of record DASZVS010000011.1, on the reverse strand, counting down.
TTTGGCAACACAGCGAGCAGCTTTTAACAGCCCTGTGTGGTTCAATATCGGAGCTAAAAGCCGGGCGCAGCAAGCCAGCGCCTGCTTTATTCTCGGTATCGAGGACACTATGCCGAGTATTTTGAATTGGTACGTTGAAGAAGGAATGATTTTTAAGGGCGGTTCCGGTTCGGGGATCAACATCAGCCCAATCCGTTCCAGCGTCGAGCCGCTTGGCAAGAGCGCCGGCACGGCTTCCGGCCCCCTAAGCTTTATGCGCGGGGCAGACGCTTCGGCTGGAGCTATTAAGAGTGGCGGCAAAACGCGCCGGGCAGCCAAGATGGTTATTCTCAATGTTGACCATCCGGACGTTGAAGAATTCATTTGGAGCAAAGCTATCGAGGAGCGCAAAGCGCGCGACCTACAAAACCTTGGCTGGGATATGAGCCTGGACGGCAAGGACGCCTTTAGCGTCCAGTACCAGAACGCGAATATCTCAGTGCGTGTGACCGATACGTTCATGAAGGCCGTTGAAAACGACGACATGTGGGACTTGCGTGCCGTGACGAGCGGCAAGAGCGTCAAAAAGGTAAAGGCCCGCGACCTGTTCCGGCAGTTTGCCGAAGCTGCGTGGGAATGCGCCGATCCGGGCATGCAATTCGATACCACGATTAATAAGTGGCACACGGCGCCGAACGCCGGCCGCATTAACGGCTCGAATCCATGTAGTGAATATATGCACCTGGATAACTCTGCTTGTAACCTGGCCAGCATTAACCTCCTTAAATACCTGGAAGACGACTTTAGCTTCGCCATTCAGGAGTTTAGGCATACGGTTGAGCTGATTTTTACGGCCCAGGAAATTCTGGTTGGCTACAGCGAATATCCCACAGAAAGCATTACAAAGAACGCTAAGGCCTACCGCGAATTAGGCATCGGCTATGCCAACCTTGGCGCCCTTTTGATGGCCCAAGGTTTGCCATACGACAGCGATGAAGGCCGCGCTCAGGCAGCTGCCATCACGGCGCTTTTGACCGGCCACAGCTACGCCACTTCGGCTAAGATGGCCCGCCGCGTCGGTCCGTTTGCCGGTTTTGCCAAGGACCGCGAAGGCATGCTGAACGTGCTGAAGATGCACCGCAGTGAAGTTTCCAATATTGATGCCAGCTTGGTTTCGGAAGAACTTTTGAGCGCGGCGGCTGCAGCATGGGACGAGGCTGTTGAGCTCGGCGAGCTCTATGGCGTGCGCAATAGCCAGGCCAGCGTGCTGGCCCCGACTGGCACTATCGGCCTCATGATGGACTGCGATACCACCGGTATTGAGCCTGATTTGGGACTCGTTAAAGTTAAAAAATTAGTTGGCGGTGGCACGATGCATATCGTTAACCAAACAGTACCGCGAGCGCTCAAGGCGCTCGGCTATAGCCAGGCAGAGACCGATGCCATCGTTGATTACATCGACAAAGAGAAGACTATTCTCGGTGCCCCGGCTCTCAAAAAAGAACACGAGCCAGTGTTTGCTTGCTCGATGGGCGACAATTCCATTCACTACCTCGGCCACGTCAAAATGATGGCAGCCGTCCAACCATTCCTGTCCGGCGCTATCAGCAAGACCGTGAATATGCCAGAAGACGTCAGCGTGGAAGATGTTGAGCAGTTGCATATCGACGCGTGGAAGATGGGCCTGAAAGCCATCGCCATTTACCGCGACAACTGTAAAGTTGCCCAGCCGCTCTCCATGGCCAAGAAAGAAGGCGACAAAAAAGATGAGCCGGCTACTGCGGTTGAGGCTGTCAATGACAGGTTCATCGTCAAGGGTGCTGTCCGCCGCGAGCTACCGAAAGTACGCACCGGCAAGACATATTCCTTCCGTGTTGCCGATAGCCATGCCTATATGACCGTGGGCGAGTACGACGACGGCCAACCGGGCGAAATCTTCATGAGTCTCGGCAAACAGGGTTCAACTCTGGCAGGCTTCATTGATGCCTTTGCAATTAGTTTGAGCCATGGCCTGCAGTTCGGCGTACCGCTGAAAGACTATGTTAAGTCATTCACCAGCATGACGTTCGCGCCAAGTGGCATTACCGATGACCCGGAAATCCGCACGGCTTCCAGTCTGGTCGACTATGTCTTCCGCCGGCTGGCCCAGGACTATCTAAGCTTTGATGACCGCCTGGAACTCGGCCTCGCCTCAATAGATGATATGCCTGATGTGCAAACGACGCTTTTGAGTGAAGCGCCGGCAGTCCAAGAAGTTCCGAAGAAGCCGGAACCGGTTGCCGAAAAGGTCCAAGAGCCGATTTCACCGCCGGTAAGCGAAGCGCCGGCAGTAGCTACGGCCGATGCCTCGGCAACGGTCAAGGACGCGTCTGCGCCGCTCTGCTTCAATTGCGGTAACCAAACACAGCGTTCAGGCAGCTGCTATGTCTGTACTAGTTGCGGCTCCACTACGGGCTGTAGTTAGGCCACAAAGGAAGAAAGCCGGGGTTTTGCTCCGGCTTTCTTAAATATAGAGTGCACGCCGCGAACAGGGCGGCAGACGCTGACAATTAAATAAATCTGTAAGGAATGTTCTATGGGACCTGCGCCGAAATTCGAATACTGGCAAAGCTTAAGGGATGAGCAGTGGTATTGGCATCTCAAAGATGGTAACGGGCGAATAATTGCAATCGGCGGCCAGCCCTTCAATAGCAAAGAAATTGTAGAGCGCGCTATCGCTAATGTATTTGGTACGGTTCCCTTGGTGACGCACAGGTATATGATAGATGACCCCAATGCTAATTAAGCAGGTTTTTCAAGCATAAATTTGTTTATTACTCTCCTGACATAAATAATCGGCTGTTCATCGCCGGCGTAAGGTATTGGTTGCAACTCGGTAACCCGTTCGATTTCATCCAAACTTGCTATGTTCACGGGCAGCCGGAAACCGCGCACGGGCCCAATGCTGCCGCGCTTCATTAATTCAACATTAAAATGGTTGTTTACTGTTCTTGGTTCCATATTTTTCCTTGCAAATTAAAAAATCAGGCTTTGGTTGAAGCCTGACATGAAGGGTTGCGCTAGCCGCCGGACGAGGCGGGTTTAAGCTTCAACCATGTCGAAGCACAACCCCATAAGACTGAGGAGGAGTAAATTCCGGTGCTTCTTCACGGTTATTAACATATTATTAACTATAGCAGTGCTCCTTGGGGAAAACAATTACGTTCGCTTGACCGCATACTTGCCGACCTATACGCTTATGGTATGAAGATTATATTTCTGTACCGGCCCAACTCAGAGCATGGGCGGCGCGTTGAAGAATATATCCATGATTTTCGAAGCCGCCACGGCGAAGAGCGGATAGAAGTCCTCAATATAGATAGCCGGGAGGGCAGTGCCATGGCTTCTCTATATGATATCGTCCAATATCCAGCAATTCTCGTGGTACAGAATGACGGTTATGTCCAGCGGAGCTGGGAAGGCGACGACTTGCCGCTTATGGACGAGGTAGCATCTTACGCGGCAGTCTGAGGTGCTGCCCACTGCCGAATTGCTTCCGCTGACACAGGCCAAGGAAGAGAGGGGACAGATAGCTCGACAGGTGCAAAACGGTACCCGCGCCGCATGGTGTCCCGTACGCCCCGCCGTATTGCCTGGAGGGTAAGTAATTCCGGGTGCGCATTCGCTAATGTGCGGCTACGCATACTACCAGAGTCGGTTAAATCCCTGTAGACCTCGCTGCAGTCGGCCGAAAGCTCTAAGTGCCAACCAGAAAGCGCTTGGGCGATCTGTCCGGGTTTGGTCAGCCGTTTAGATGTAAATTCCTGGGCGTATGAGGGGGCATCGAGCGCTACCAGATAGCGCATTGCTTGGAACCGGGAAAGGCGGTTCATGGACATGACAAGCTCAACTCTTCCATTTTCTTCCTCGAGCTCATTGCGGATTTTCCTTGTAGCTTCCCAGTACTGCATTAAATTATCATAATATAAAATATCGTTGATGCAATACCTAGCCTCTATAGAAGCGCTATGATATATTGAAAGAGTAAATCCGTTTTTAAGCGGCTATCAACCGCGAGGAGCCGAAAGAACAGCGTTAGCGCCCAGTAGAATCGGCCGGGGAGGCCCGTAACAGCCGTAATTAAGTCCCAAAGTAGGATGGTACCGTTCCCAAGAAGGAGCTCCTACGAGAAGGGGCTTTTTATTTTTTAAGGAGTAAAGACACGTGGCCAACCAGCCTAAAAAACACTTTTTAGCCGAGATTGAAGAACAGCTGCTGGAGCAGTGGGAAACTGACCATACTTTCGAACGTAGCCTTAAAAACAGGGAAGGCGCTGAGGTTTTCAGTTTTTATGACGGCCCGCCGTTTGCCAATGGCACACCGCACTACGGCCACTTGCTGCAAACTACCATCAAAGATACTGTCACGCGCTACAAGACCATGCGGGGCTACTACGTGCCGCGCCGGGTAGGTTGGGATACACACGGTTTGCCAGTGGAATACGCCATCGAGAAGGAACACGGCTTTCGCGGTAAGCAGGATATAGTTGCTTACGGCATCGATAAATTCAACGCCGAGTGCCGCGAGTCGGTCTTCAAATACAAAGACATTTGGGAGAACATGTTCCGCCGGGTGGGCCGCTGGGCCGATTATGAGCACACTTACGCCACGCTTGATGAAAGCTACATCGAAAGCGTTTGGAACGTCTTTCAGACGATTTATGACAAAGGCCTGGTCTACAAGGATTTCCGTAGCGCGCCGTACTGCCCGCGCTGCGCCACGCCGCTCAGCAACTTCGAGCTAAACCAGGGATACCAAGATAACGTCGAAGATCCCAGCCTGTTCGTAAAATTCAAATTAACGGATGAAGATGCGTACTTATTAGGCTGGACGACTACACCATGGAGTTTGCCGGGTAACGCCGCTATCGCCGTTAAACCGGACGCCGAGTATGTCTACGTTGAGCTGAGTGACGATGAGGGCCAAAGCGAAACGGTAATTCTGGCCCGCAACCGCTTAGAAGCACTCAATGTTGATACGTACACCATTACCAAGGAGTTATACGGCCGCGACCTGGTCGGCAAATCATATGAGCCGCTGTTTGATCTCGCTAACCTCGATCAGTACGATAACCGCGATAATCTCTACAAAGTCTGGCCGGCCGAATTCGTCAGCATCGACGACGGTTCCGGCGTACTGCACGTGGCGCCGGCCTTCGGTGAGGATGATCTACGCTTAGGCCGCGAGAATGATTTGCCAGTTATCCTGAGCGTTGATGATAATGGCAAAATTAAAACCGACATGGGTTTGCCGGAAAGTCTTGCCGGCAAATTCTTCAAATCGGCCGATGATCCGATCATTGCGTATCTCACGCACCGTAACCGCGTTTATGCCGCCGAGACGTTCAAGCATACTTACCCGTTCTGCTGGCGCTGCGACACACCGCTTTTGTACTACGCCACCGATTCGTGGCTAGTAAAAGTTACCGATGTCAAAGACGATTTAGTTAAAAATAATAACAAGATTAATTGGGTGCCCGAGCACATTAAAGAAGGCCGCTTCGGCAACTGGCTGAGCGGCGCGCGCGATTGGGCCATCAGCCGTAACCGCTTCTGGGGCGCACCGTTGCCGGTGTGGGTGACCGACGACGGCGAAGTTACCGTCATAGGCAGCGTCGAAGAACTCCGCCGGAAAGCTGTTAATCCCGATAAAATCGCCGATTTGCACCGCCCGTACATCGATGATGTTGAGATCAAGACTGAGTCTGGCAAAATTGCCCGCCGTATCCCCGAAGTCTTCGATTGCTGGTTCGAAAGCGGCTCCATGCCGTATGCCCAAGACCATTATCCGTTCGAAAACAAAGAGCAGTGGGAACAGCGCTTCCCGGCGGACTTCATCGCCGAGGCTATCGACCAGACCCGTGGTTGGTTCTACACCTTGCATGTCCTGGCCAGCGCACTGTTTGATAAGCCGGCTTTCCAGAACGTCATCTGCAGCGGCTGGATCGTAGCTGCCGACGGCGAGAAGCTCTCTAAGCGCAAGAAAAACTACGCGCCGATGGATGACATTTTCGACCAGTACGGCGTCGACAGTATGCGCTTTTTCATGGCTTCCAGCCCGCTGGTGAACGGTGAGGATACCCGTTTCAGCACCGATTTCCTGCGCGACGTCCAGCGTAAGATTTTTATGACGCTGAACAACATCTTCAGCTTCTATAAGCTCTATGCCGATGTTGATGGCTACAAGCCCTCAGAACCGCTCAAAGAGCCTCACAGCGATAATATTCTCGACCAGTGGATGCTGTCCCGGCTTAGTGAAGCGATAGGCGAAGTAACCAAAGCCATGGATGAGTACCGCCTCGACCGCGCCGCCCGCCCGATACAAGACCTCCTCGATGATGCTTCCAACTGGTATGTGCGCCGCTCGCGCCGACGTTTCTGGAAGAGCGAAGACGACACCGATAAGAACCAGGCCTACGCCACACTGCATTACACGCTGCTCCGCCTTTGCCAATTACTTGCGCCATTCTCGCCGTTCCTGCCTGACCACCTCTGGCAACAGCTGGTCGAGGGTACCGATCTACCGAAATCCGTTCATCTCAGCGATTGGCCCAAAGCCGGCGAAATTAACCGGCAGCTACTTGATGAGATGGCTCGGGCTCGCAGTTTCATTGTTGAAGGCTTAGCCCAAAGAGCAGCGATGAAAGTCAAAGTCCGCCAACCTCTAAAAAGTGTCCTTATTCCGGAATTACCGGAGATCTATAGCCCGATCATTGCGGAGGAGCTGAATGTGAAAGAAGTAATGTGGGGAAGCTTTGCTACAAACGGAACTCCTCAGCAGGTGACGCTTAATACCACAATCACCCCTGAACTTAAAGCGGAAGGGCTTATGCGCGAAATTGTGCGCCACGTCCAAAAAGCCCGCAAAGACGCCGGCCTCGAGGTAGACAACCGCATCAGCCTGCAGTTGGAATCCGATGATACTGAGCTCCAGGCAGTTTTAAAGGACCATACTCTCACGGATACCATCAAACAAGAAACGCTGGCCACGAATTTCGGCGAAACAGTTGAAAATGGCTACGAAACCACCGTTAAAATCGATGGCGCCGAACTTACTATCAAGCTCTCCAAAGCTTAAAAAACATATATTTTAAGGCAGGCCAGTCTATTTATTGGACTGCCCATAACCTTTCATGTATGCTGTTGTTTTATGTCAGAAACCAGAGACGGAACAACGGAGGGAGTCGGGATTGAGCCACAGGCTATTGCCGTGCACACCCACGCCGCGGCACTTTTCGCGGCCAGCGAACACCGCTTCGGTACCAGTATTCTTTCTGGCGAAGAAACTTACGATATACGGCCTGCCGACAAGGTACGCCATCGGGCTGGCCGCGTGCTTATCACTTTCGCGCCATTCGAACTTTTTGACCTGGATGACGATTGTGCAGTAGCAAGCGCGCCGATCGACATCGTGATGGCTGAACCGCTACCTGCGACTCCTGCTTGGCCGAATACTTACGTGCAGCAAACTTTCACCGTTGGACCGCGGGATCTGCTATTGGGCAGTGGCGCATTTGATTACCGGATGAATATCGATGAACGGGCCTCTGACGGCCGGATCATAGCTGCGGCAGATTCAGTAGGCCTTATGGCTGAAGACCGACCGCAGGAGCCCCTAGACAGTTTAGAGGGCGAACTGCGGCAGCTATTAGGAGGCGACTCTTTAGAAGTGGCTACAGAGAGTAGGGGTGAACGTAAACTAGCCGTTATGCAGCGCCTTTTCCCAGACATTATGAAGCGCTTCCAGCCGGATTGTGCCGCAGCGAACTTCGAGGCGATGGTTCCGCTTGTGCTTGGTTTATCCCAAGCAACCGAAGTCGGCTGCCGGCCAAGCCCCTATATTCGTATACCCTAACTCTTTACAGAGGAGAAGTTTTTTGGTATGCTCTATCGGTAACTTTATATCTCCTATCAAGAGACTCATTATGAAAAAAGCAGTTATTCAGACCGGCGGCAAACAGTATATCGTCCAAGAAGGCGAGACGATTAATGTTGAGCGTATCAAAGACGCCGGAAAAACCATAGATTTCGTGCCGCTTTTGATTGTTGACGGCGACAAAACCGAGATCGGCACACCGTCGCTCGATAAGAACAAAGTCACCGCAGAAGTCGTAGAGGCGGACATTCAGGCGGACAAAGTTACCGCCATTCGCTACAAGGCTAAAAAACGTGTTCGCAAAGTCCGGGGCCACCGGCAGCACCAGACTGTTCTCAAAGTCACCAAAATTGCTTAAGGCGCGGCGAATAGCCGCTTGCTCGTGTGGATAAGTTCAAACCGGAATATACGCCGTTATCTTTCTTACAACAATCTCGTACAATAACAGGCTGAAAAATACCGCATTGTAAGATATCCTACCAGGTCTGGCGTGTGTATTGTAATGTTTTTTACATCGGATTATTAGCTCAAAAATAGCTTTCGTCCACCCTCCAATCGCATATCCATTTTGTTCAAAAAACCCTTGAAGCGGGCATGCGATGGGTAGATACTAGATATACAGGGTTGGAACCAATGGCTCCGGCTCTAACCAACAAAAATTGGTTGAAAAAACCTCAAATAAAAAGCCAAACGGGTTTCCCGGGCCGACCAGCTCGTAAGTTCGGGAAACCCACTAAAATCACCTCACGCATACCAAACTCCCAAAACAGCCCATCCGGGCTGTTTTTCTATGTAGCCTTTAGAACGTTCCATGTGATTGGTTTGCCGCGGGGGCGTATAATGAATGGCATGTTGAAGGCAGATTATTTTTTATTTGTAGAGTCCACGTCGCATGGCGATAATGGCAAGCTGACGCTGCATAACTTGTTTGATATAGTCTACGCCGAAAAATTTCCGACAATCCAGCGGCCATTTCTGGCAGCGTTCAGGCTGATACCTACCAAGAAGCCTATCATCAACCAAAAGTTGGACCTCAAAATAGTGTCGTACCTGAACGGCAAAGAAATTGCTAAGCTCGAAGCCTCTGTAGACGCTACGGTTGAAATGGAGGGCGCGCTTGGCTCTGCAGTTGATCTAAGTCAGTTTCCGTTCGAAGAGCCAGGCAAGTATATCTTTAAGCTCTATATTAATGGCAAAGAGCTGGCGGAACGTCCGCTGCTTGTGAAGTCTACAGACGAACTATCTGAGAAGTAGCCGTAACAGAGTAGCATTATCCGGCTATATACCAGAGGAGAAACGTAGTGGTATACTGTGGCTGAAGAGAGGATTACCGTGACACAAAAAATCATAGCAGTTGTGAATCAGAAAGGCGGGGTTGGTAAAACGACGACCGCGATCAATGTCGCTGCACAATTGGCCGGCAACCGGTCCTCGGTCTTACTTGTTGATCTTGACCCTCAAGGCAATGCCACGTCCGGCTTGGCCGTGCCGAAAGAATCGGCTGGCCGCACAACCTACGACGTTCTGTGTAGGGGTGTCCGCTTGGTCGATACGGTTCAGAAAACTAACGTCGCACAATTATTTGTATTGCCGGCAAATTCGCATTTAGCGGGCGCAGAGGTAGAGCTGGTAGGGCAGCCTCACCGCGAGTTTGCCTTGAAGCAAGCATTGCAACAGGGGTTAACGTACGATTATATCGTCATCGATTGTCCGCCGTCGCTCGGCCTTTTGACAATAAATGCCTTAACGGCGGCTAACCAAGTATTAATACCGGTACAGGCTGAGTATTATGCGCTCGAAGGCCTTAGCCAGCTGCTTAACACTATCCAGGCGGTGCGCGGCAGTACAAACCCGCAATTGGAGCTGCTCGGTATTGTCTTAACAATGTTTGATAAGCGCAATAGCTTAAGCGAGCAAGTGCAAACAGAAGTGAAGAATTACTTTGGAGAAAAACTCTTCAAGACAATTATTCCGCGGAATGTGCGCTTGGCAGAAGCACCAAGCTACGGGCGGACGATTTATGAACATGACCGCTGGAGCAAGGGCGCCCGGTCTTATAAAGCGCTCGCGAAAGAAGTTAAAGAGCGGTTGCAGTAGAAGCAGCCGCAGCAATATGGTTTGCCGTAGCATAGGATACGTTCTATCATTCTAAGATGGGAACAGGAGAATCTGAACTGGAAACGGCAGCATCCCAGCGCTTTTGCAGGTTTGTGGAAGACCACTCAAATAGAGCGGTGCGCTGGGTTTTTATGGGCGAAGGCTGGCGGGTGCCTATGGAGTTTGCGGAGTTTGAGATTCGTGATGAGAGGGGAAAGTCGATTACTCCGCGCTCATTCCAGCCGGCGGCGTACCTCTTAAAAATCAATGCGTGGCTTACTCAAACTGAGCAAAATGAGTTTGGCATACCTTCGGCCGAGATATCTATTGAGCGGCGGAGGGGGCAGAGGCTTATGATTCATGACCGCTGCAGTAAATTACCTGAATTAACGGGTGATATTCCCAGTGGCCCCGAGTACCCGGCGCTTGCCGTTAACGGGTTGCTTGATGCGCTTGAAGGTATGCAGGGCAAAAAAACTTTCTTGCCGGCGGCTATGCGGAACAACGAGGGGTATCCGCAACTCGATATCTTTTTAGCTTAGCTGGTTGATGATACGGGTGAGCTCCTCGTCGGAAGCGAAAGTGATCTCAAGTTTGCCGCCTTTGGCGGTCCGCCGTACATTTACGGGCGCGCCAAGTTTTTTACTTAAGCGCTTGGTTTCTTTGGTTTCGGTTTGCACGCGGGCTTGGGCTTTTTTGGTTTCGCGCACACCGGCTTTGACCGAGCTGACGAAACGCTCTGCCTGGCGGACGCTCCACCCCTGGGAAATAATGGTTTGCAAAAGATATTCCTGCCGTTTTTGGTCGCCTTTGAGCGCCAAAAGGGAACGGGCGTGGCCTTCGGTAATTTGCTGTTTAGCGAGCGCCTCTTGGGCAGGCTTCGGCAGCTGCAGCAAGCGGACAGTGTTGCTTACGGTAGAGGTGGCTTTGCCGAGCCGCTTGGCAATTTCATCGTAACCGAGGTTGAACTGCTCATGCAGCCGCTCAATGCTGACAGCCTGTTCCAGCGGGCTTAAGTCTACGCGCTGGACGTTTTCTATAAGGGCGATTTCTAATTGTTCGAGGTCTTTGCGCTGCCGGACAATAGCGGGGACGCTATCCAGGCCCGCTAGTTGGGCAGCGCGCCAGCGGCGTTCGCCGGCTACTAGGCTATAGCTGCCGTTCTTTTCAGGGGTAACCACCAATGGTTGCACAATACCGTGACGCTTTATTGAAGCGGCTAGCTCTTGGAGTGCGCTTTCGTCGAAGTGAGTGCGCGGCTGGTGTTCGCCCGGCTGCAATGCTTTGACGGGCAATTTTTCTATCCGGTCTTCCGAGGTAAGCAGGATGCTTTTATCGAAATCGCTGGAGATCAGCGCATCGAACCCTCTGCCAAGCCCTCGTTTTGGTGTTTGAGCCATAATGCCTTAACTATAGCATAATTATTATAAGAGATTCTGGTCCCCATTCGGCGTTGTCGAGCTTCTATATTAGAAAGTCTTGGCTTGGTTGATGGGCAAAATACGCATAACGAGTTTGCCCACGATCTGGTTGGCGTTTATGGGGCCAAAGGAACGCGAATCGAGCGAGTCGGGCCGGTTGTCGCCAGACACGAAGAGCTGATCTTTACCTAAAGTGACGTCGACATTGCCCGTAGTTTCAGGAATATTTTTGCCGTAGGGCAGCGTTTTATCGGGGTCGAATCCGTTCGGATGGTCCTTATTATAGACAGTATAGTGGCCGTCTTTAACGACGACATGGTCGCCGGGTAGGCCGATAACACGCTTAATAAGCTGCTTCTTATCTTGCTGGCCGAATTCGCTGAGGCCGCTTTCATTGAAGACTACGATATCACCGCGTTTGGGTATATAGGGGTGGTGCGTGATGTCGGACCAGGTGCGGGGTACTTTCCAAATGATGAGCTTATCGCCGTTGTGCAGTGTATTTTGCATGCTCGGGCCGTCGACGGCATAAGAGCGGAAGACGAACGCAACGATTAAAATCGCCATAAGTATGGCGGCAATGATAATGCCGACCGTAGAGAGGCCGTCGCGCCAGTTAGACCAGTTAGGATGGCCGGTGCCATTATGTGACGGGCTAGTAGTCTGTTCGTCCATACAAGCATTCACTATAGCACGAAAATTTGTGCGGGGGTTTACAACATAAGCACTATGGCTTATAATTCGGGGTAACCAGAGATGGAACCGTCACAAAACAGACGGCGTGAAATACAAACAAGGCGCCAAATAACAAAAATTGCCTTTGGGAGTCCAAAACCTGTGACAAAGGCTTTGCCCGCGCGTCCTCAAATAGGTAATGATATGCAAGCCCGTCCGGCTGCCCGGGTTGTGCCGGCGACCCAGGGACGGCAAGTAAGGCTGAGCAGCTCCGATATGGGCCGTTTGCGTTCCAGTGACCGGCCGCTTGCGCAGACGGCGCAGAGCCAACCTGGAACTTTACCGACTCGCCCAGCCGCTTCAAGGCTTTCCGTCCAAGAGCTTGCCAAGGCAGTAGTGGCAACGCAGGCATCTAGGCCCGCTTTCTTGCCGGTAGCAGCGCCAGTGCCTCGCCCGGCCAGGCCTGCTACGATGCCGGCCATGCGCCAGGCTTTGCCGGGCAAACCGCAGTCCGGTCCGCAACCGACTGTTGCGCCGCAGCATTTGCCCCCGATTGATATGGATTTGCCGGGTAATGAAAGCCCGTTGCGCCACCTAGACTCAATGCTGCGCTATGGCAAATTGGCCGCTGTTCGCCGCTGGGCATTCCGCGGTGCCGCCGTGGCAATCATTTTGGTGCTCGTAGTCGGCGGATTCTTATTCTCGCAAGGCTTCTTTAATATGCATAAGACATTCCAGGGCAGTGCAGCTGCGCTAAAAACCAACGTTAACCCAAACTTATTAAAGGGAGAAGGTGACGGGCGTATCAATGTCCTGTTGCTGGGCCGCGGCGGCGGCAACCATGACGGGCCTGATCTGACGGACACCATGATGCTCGACAGTATCGATCCGGTCAACCACACCTCTACGCTTATCAGTATCCCGCGTGACCTGTGGGTTGATGTACCAAACCAGGGGGCTATGAAGATAAATGCCGCTTTCGAAACCGGCGAATTCAAGTACTTGGGCAGTACTACTCCTGGAAGCACGAATCCGAATGCAATTCAGGCAGGCTTCGATGAGGCTGACCAAACCGTGGAAAGCGTACTTGGCGTGACTATTCACTATAATGTGCTGGTTAACTTCCAGGCTTTCCAGCAGGCAGTAGATACGGTCGGCGGAGTTACGGTTAATGTGCCATCCGATTTGGTAGACCCCACGATGGCGTGGGAAAATGGCAACAATTCCGTTCTAGCAAAGGCCGGCACTGATACCTTTAATGGCAAACAAGCACTGAATTATGTCCGTTCACGCGAAACAACCAGTGATTTTGCCCGCGCGCAACGCCAACGGGCTGTTCTGCTCGCCTTAAAGTCGAAGGTGGAAACACTAGGTACTCTCAGTAATCCGCTTAAACTTACGAGCCTTTTCAAAGCATTCAGCAATAACGTGCAAACGGATCTGTCGCTGAAGGATGCCACCCGCCTGTATAGCATCGTAAAAGCAATCCCTGATAATAAAACAAATTCACTGGGCTTGTCAGATGCGCCAAACAACTACATTACTACCGGTAATCTTGCAGGCCAGGCTATTGCTTTGCCAACTGCCGGCCTATTCAATTACCAAGATATCCAGGCCTTCGTTAGGAGCCAACTGAAAGACCCGTACCTTATTAAAGAGAACGCAAAAATTACTATTTTAAATGGTACACCTACAACCGGTTTGGCAGGCACCAAGGCAAATGAGCTGAAGGGTTACGGCTATAACGTTGTCAGCACCGGTAATGCACCGAATACTAATTTCGTCCAGACAACACTTGTCGACCTGACGCACGGTAAAGATAAATATACGAAGCACTATCTAGAGCAGCGTCTCGGAGTAAGTGCAACTACGACCCTGCCGGATAACTCAATCCAGACGAATGGCGCGGATTTTGTTATTATATTAGGCAGTGATGAGACTATTCCTCCGCAGAATTAAACCCGCCAGCGGGTTTTCTCACTTTTTTCATTTGTTACTGGTGATCGTGCTGCCGGTAGCGGCCTTTATTTTGGTGCGCCTGGGGTTTGTTCAGCTGGCGCTCAGCATTATCGTGTTAAGTAAGTGGCGTATGTTTGCAGTACGACCCCGGTTTTGGGCAGCTAATGTGAGGGCTAACGCAGTAGATCTGATGGTCGGGCTCTCGGCCGTACTTTTCATGACGCATACCAACAGCCTGGCAATACAGCTTATCTGGGTGGTCCTATATGCTGTCTGGCTATTAGTTATTAAACCGGCATCCGATATGGCTATGGTGACTGCCCAGGCGTTCATTGGCCAACTAGCTGCCCTCATGGCCTTATACTTGATATGGGCCGACGGGCCGATTTATGGCCTCACGCTTCTCACAGGTGTTATTTGTGCCATGGCTGCCCGGCATTTTCTTGATGCCTTTGATGAACCATACGCCAAAATGTTGGCATACATGTGGGGTTACTTCGGAGCGGCGCTGGCGTGGCTGCTCAGCCATTGGCTTATCTTTTACGGTGTTATTTCTCAGGCCACGCTGCTACTCAGTACATTGGGGTACGGGTTGGCCTTTATGTATTACCTTGACCACAAGGGCCGCCTTGGCACAGGCGTGCGGCGCCAACTGGTGTTCGTAATGGTGGCCATAGTGGTAGTGATCCTGGCATTTTCCGATTGGGGAGATAAGGTTGTATGAAAAATGAGCAGGCCTATCAGGTTTCGAATGCGAATGCGTACCAATTGAGTGATCGGGGAGGGAAGCAACGGTAATGGCAGAAGAAACGCAGAATAACAAGAAGGACAATACTACCGGAGAACAGTATAGCGTTTCAAGCGGCGGGCGCCCGCCCCGGACGGTAACTTTCCAAATGCCCGCAATGCCCGATCTGCGCCGGCATACCAACCGTATGCGTTCAGCCGGTGCCGGCATAATCGTGGCAATTATCCTTATTGCTGGTTTAAGTGGTTTCGCCGGGGCATGGATCGCAAACCATAATACCGGCATTGTTACCGGCAGCGTTAGCAATGAAAAGAAGATTGTCACAAGCCAAAGCCAGCTTATCAGCCAAATCGCTAAAACTGTCGGTCCGAGTGTCGTCAGCGTTAATGTTGACATCTCAAGTGGCGGCAGTGGTTCTTCGTCCAATAGCGGCTTTGGTTTGTACGGCTTCTCCCAGCCAGAAGAAGAGCAGGCGGCCGGTACTGGAATTATCATTTCTTCGGATGGACTGATTGTCACTAACCGCCACGTGGTACCTGCAGGGACGACAAATGTCAGCGTAACGCTCAGCGACGGTACTGAACTAAAAAATGTTTCAGTAGTTGGCCGCACATCCGATAGTGACACATTAGATATAGCTTTCCTGAAAATTAACGATGCCCAGGGGCACAAACTGCCCCCCGCCGTCCTCGG
>DASZVS010000010.1:0-103139 GCA_035546975.1 Saccharimonadales bacterium (SeqCode) | reverse complement strand
ATAGTCTTGGTTGCACTGCGCATCGCCCGCCATGGTGAAGACCAGGTCGGCTTTATTATTAAGCGCCCACTCAAAGCCATGGATATAAGCGCCTCCGATACCCTCATTTGGGTCTAGGTGTATCGGCACAACTTTCTTATTCTTTTTAGCTAATTCCTTGATGATTTTAAGAGTATCGTCAGTGCTGTTATCGTCAACGGCAATAATATGGTCCACGAAATCGGGGAGGGTAGTGATAGTTTTTTCAATTAGCTTTTCTTCGTTATAACACGGTAGTATAGCGGCGACCCGTAAATTACGATACATGTATGCTCCTTTTAAGGAAATCCGGTTTGAGTAAGCTTAGTGTCATTTCATAATAACATTTTCTCTTCTCTGAACCCAAGCTAAGGTATGATATATGGGTGATACATGTAGAAAAAAAGATCTTACGGGAACTGTTTTTTTTTGGCATTGTAGGCGTGATCACTTTGCTGATCGATGTCGCTATCACGACTACGCTATATAATGTTGTTCACCTTCCTGCTTATTTAGCGAGTGGAATAGGATTTTTATCTGGCTTTTTCTTTAATTTCCCGATGAACAGAAAAAGGGTATTCCAGCATGATGCACACGATAGGTTCAGTCTGAAGACGCAGATTGTGTTATATGCAGTTCTAACTCTGTTTAATTTGCTAGCAACTTCACTCTTGACCCAGTTCATCGTCTCGGAAGGCTGGACCAAGATAGCTTATGCGAAAATTATGGTTACAGCTTTAATCGCGGTGTGGAATTTCATCATCTTTAAATTGGTTATTTTTTCGAAAAAGAAAGACGCTGCTAAAACCGCGCTCGACGAGCGGACGCTCGGCGATATTTTGTAGGGCTAGAGCAAGTTTAAAAGGTATTCACCGTAACCCGATTTTTTGAGTGGCTCGGCGATTTTTTTGAGTTGATCAGCGTCAATATAACCTTGGCGAAAGGCGACTTCTTCGATACAGCCAATCTTGATACCAGTGCGTTCTTCCATGACGCGGATGTATTCACTGGCGTCATTCATAGACTTAAAAGTGCCAGTGTCAAGCCAGGCGGAGCCGCGATCCATTGTTTGAACCTTGAGTTTGCCTTGTTTCAAGTACTCTTCGTTAACAGTCGTGATTTCTAACTCGCCGCGGTCGCTCGGCGATATGTTTTTCGCAATTTCAACGACGTCATTATCGTAAAAATACAGGCCAACGACAGCATAGTTCGATTTAGGCTGGGCCGGCTTCTCTTCAATCGAAATCGCTTGGTTATTATTGTCGAACTCTACAACCCCGTAGCGTTCAGGGTCCGAAACCGAATAAGCGAAAACTATGCCACCGTCGGGATCTACGCAGTCTTTCAGGCTGGCGCCAAAATCCGCGCCATGGAAAATGTTATCGCCGAGTATTAGGGCGACTTTGTCATCACCTATGAATTCTTCGCCGATAATGAATGCCTGAGCCAGGCCTTCCGGTTTCGGCTGTGCAGCATAGGAAAGCTGTATGCCGAGATCGCTGCCACTCCCCAGCAAGCGTTTGAATTGATCCTGGTCCTCTGGCGTAGTGATGATCAATATATCTTTAATACCAGCTTGCATGAGTGTAGTTAGCGGGTAATAGATCATCGGCTTATCATAAATCGGCATGATCTGTTTGGAGATACCTTTAGTAATTGGATAGAGCCGCGTGCCGGAACCGCCGGCTAAAATGATACCTTTCATGACGCCTGCTCCTTTGCGATGTACGCTTTCAAATCTTCCCGCCAATCGTGCGGGGTGAAGCCGGTAGCCTCGATTTTGTCGAGTGCCAAAGTGCTTTCAAGCGGGCGCTTGGCGGCATCCGGTTTATCCGCAAAGTATTCTTCTGTCGTCGTGTCGAAAACTTGTAAGTTAAATCCGGCGTCCGAAAAAATCGTCCTAGTGACCTCTGCCCAGCTTACTGGTTCGCCCTCATTACTTAGATTGTATAGGCCGTAAGGGGCGTTTGTGTTGAGAAGGTGGTCAATGCCGCGTACGAGTTCGGTAGTGAAAGTTAGGCGGCCGGTCTGGTCGGCTACGACCTTCGGCTCTATGCTTTTTTTGCCGAGTCCAAGCATGGTTCGGACAAAATTATTGCCATCGCCGATAAGCCAAGAGACGCGTACGATATAGTGCTTGGGGGCTCCGGCGGCTTGTTCATCTCCGGCGGCTTTGCTTTTACCATATTCAGAGAGTGGCGATGCCGGCTCGTCTTCGGTATGCGGGCTCCTTGTGCCGTCAAACACGTATTCGGTTGAAATGTGTACGAGCGTTATGTCGTGCTCAGCGGCAGCTTTCGCAAGGTTCGCAACGCCATCCGCGTTAACCGCCCAAGCAGCTTTTTTACCGTCTTCGCTTTCTGCGCCATCCACATTCGTATATGCGGCGGCATTAAAGATTACTTTGATACTGTTCCAATCAAAATTCGCAACCGAGTCGGCATCAGTAATATCCAGTTCACTTACATCAGCTGTCCGGGCGTTGGGGTACTTGGCGTGTAGGGCTTTACCAAGTTGCCCGTTTGCTCCGACAATGAAAAATTCAGAGTCATCCATATACTAAAACTCCATTGGGGTTACGTCTTTGAGCAGAGGATTTTTAGAATCCTTTTCGGAAATAAGCGCCTCATTTTCACCGATAGGCCAGCTAATCTCAAGCGCTGGGTCAAACAAATGGACGGCTGCATACTTAGCGTCAGCAGACCAATGGGCATTTACAAGGTACGTATAAGTAATATTATCCTCAAGTGCCTGATATCCATTGGCCACGCCGCGGGGGACAAAGACGGCCCTCTCCGGCGTTAGCTCCATGGTGTGCACAGTGCCAAAGCTGTCGCTTTTGCGCAGATCAACCCAGGCACAGAAAACCTTGCCATTCGCTAGTGAAATGAATTTTTCCCACGGCTCCGCATGTAATCCTCTTGTAGCACCTTTTTGCGCGTTAAAAGAAAAGTTGTTTTGGACAATTTCAAAATGCGGCAACCCCAGTGCCTCCATTTTTTCGCGCTGGTAGTTTTCTTTAAACCAACCTCTGTTATCGCCGTGTAATACTAAATCTACTTCGTAAAGGCCGGGAATGGGAGACTCTCGTACGGCTAAATCTGCGGCCATTTTTAGCGTCCTATTTCTTTATATTTAGCTTCGGTGGCTTCCTTTTGCGGTTTCCACCAGGCTTCGTTTTCACGGTACCAATCTATGGTTGCCTGCAGCCCTTCGCGGAAATCTGTATATTTTGGCTCCCAGCCGAGTTCTGCGCGCAGCCGGCTGGCATCAATGGCATAACGCTGGTCATGGCCAGGGCGGTCATTGACATGGTCATAGTCGTTTTTGTCTTTGCCCATAAGTTCTAGAATAAGTTCAACAACTTCTTTATTGTTCTTTTCACCGTCCGCTCCAATAAGATAGGTTTCTCCGGATTTGCCCTTTTCTAAAATCGTTAAGACGCCAGAAGAATGATCTTCGGTGTGAATCCAGTCGCGGACTTGCATGCCGTTGCCGTAAAGCTTGGGTTTGCGGCCCTCGAGGATTTCGGTAATTTGCCGGGGAATGAATTTCTCAACATGTTGGTACGGGCCGTAATTGTTCGAGCAGTTGCTGATTGTAGCCTCAACCCCGAAACTACGCACCCATGCCCGGACCAAAAGGTCGGATCCCGCCTTGGTAGAGGAGTAGGGGCTGGAAGGATTATATGGTGTATCAGGTGTGAATTTTTCGGGTGTATCAAGCGGCAGGTCGCCATATACCTCATCGGTTGATATATGATGCAGGCGCTTGTTGTGTTTGCGGACTGCCTCAAGCACCTGGTAAGTACCTACTAAGTTCGTATCAATAAATGGCCGTGGCGAATGCAGGGAATTGTCGTTATGGGATTCTGCCGCAAAATGAACAACGGCGTCGGAATCGGCAACGGCGCTATCAATGGCTGCTTCATCGCAAATATCCGCTTGGATGAATATAACCCGGCTTTCATCGAGGCCGGCAATATTGGCTTTATCGCCCGCGTACGTCAGTTTGTCATAGACGACAATCTGCCAATCGGGGCGTTCACGATATATGTAATGTACAAAGTTGGAACCGATGAAACCTGCGCCGCCGGTAACAAGAATTTTCTTCATATGCTTCATTTATTTTACAATAGGATACGTGATTTCAACGAATTAAAAAGTAGGTATATGGATTTACAGACAGCACTCGACCAGTTGGCAGAAAAAATTTCCAGTTTTCATAAGCCGCCTAAATTAAGCGATAGTGACTGGCAGAATTTTGCCGAAAACACTGTGGTAGCTTTGATGGCCGGCGGAGAGAGCAGCCGTTATGCCGCCGTCTTAGACGGTGAAGCCGTCCAAAAAAACGCCCACGAATTACCCAACGGCGACACCATGATAGAAATGGCTATCCGAGAATACAAAGCAGTCGGCATCAAAAAGTTTGTTGCGCTCGTATATCACAACGCGCATACCGTCGAGGATCGTTTAGGGGACGGCTCGAAGCTCGGCGTGAACATTACCTACAGTTACGACCCGGAACCTTCCGCTGGCAAGGGCGGCGCTATCCGGAACGCCATCGATAATGGGTCGATCCCGCTTGATAAATATCTTATAGTGGCCAATCCGGATGATGTAATATTCGATTTTCCCGGTTCGTATGTCCGCTTTATCGGCGAGGCGCACGCCGAGGCCGAAAAACGCGGCAAGCTAGCAACGGCTGTATTAGCCCCCGGGCAACCGTATTCTTCGACTGGTATGATGGTAGTCGATAACGAAGTGGTGGATACGCAAATGTACCCGCTTATCCCGGTACCCGCGCATATTGGCATTACCGTATTTTCACCGAAAATACTGCCGCGCTTTACCGAATTGTTCAGCCTCGACCGGAAAAGCGAATTTGAACAAGAGCTGTTTCCACTTCTAGCAAAAGAGAAAAAGCTGTGGTCTGCAGGTCTTTGCGAAGGTGTATGGATTGCCGTAAACGACCTCAAATCTTACAAACAACTCATCGCCAGGCTGGGGAAGAACTAAACTTCCAACAACGTTTTAACTTTGGCAACTATTTGGTCCAGTTCCTCTTTGGTTTTAGCTTCAGCGTTTAGCCTGAGAAGAGGTTCTGTATTGCTGGGCCGCACATTGAACCAGCCACCAGGCACATGCACGGTCAAGCCGTCGAGCGTGTCGGTTTCAGCGTCCTGAAAGGCATCTGCCAGCTTTTTAAGCATTGCAGGCTTATCTTCCACCTCAAAGTTGGTTTCAGGTATCTGTACGTAAGCTTTGCGGTAAGGAGCGACAAGTTCAGACAGTTTTTTGCCGCTATTGCTTACTATGTAAAGCCCGACAATGGCGGCTATAAGGCCGCTGTCGGCTTTGTAGTTATCTTTGAAATAATAGTGGCCGCTATGCTCGCCGGCGAATACTGCATCGTAGGTGCGCATGTCGTTCTTGATGAATGAGTGCCCAACGCGCGTCCGGATGACTTTGCCGCCATTTTTTTCGATGGCGTCGACTGCTGCCTGGCCGCAAATGGCATTGAGCAAGATAGTGGCGCCCGGATGTAGCTTGAGGAAATATTCGGCTAGAAGCGCGCTCATAACGGTGCCGGTAAGCGGCTCGCCGTTTTCGTCCAGCAGCACGGCGCGGTCGCCGTCGCCATCAAATGCTACGCCGGCATCGCTGCCGTTCTTTGCAATTGCTGCCTGCACATCCTTCAGGTTTTCAACGATGAGCGGGTTGGCTATATGATTAGGAAATGTGCCGTCCAGCTCGAAAAATAGTTCGTCGACCTCAAAAGGAACGTACGGTTCCAGTTCGGGGAAAATTTTGCCGGCCATGCCGTTGCCCGCATCCACCGAAAGCCCCAGCGGTTTTAACTTGTCGGCATCAATGAATGATAAAACGTGCTGAACCCACCCTTCTACAAGGTCTTTTTGTAATATGTCGCCCTGTTTTTCAGCAGGAGAAAAGTTATCGGTTTCGGCAAGTTCGCGGACTTCGAGCAAGCCGGTATTTTCGGCAACACCCTGGGCTTCATCGCGGCAGAATTTAATGCCGTTGTATTCGCCAGGATTGTGGCTGGCGGTTATCATAACGCCCCCAGCCAGCTTATTGTCCCCGGCTGCAAAATAGATCATATCGCTTGTGACTTCGCCGATGTCCCACACGTCACGGCCTTGCGAGCGCAAGCCTTTGATCATCGCGTCAGCTAATTCTTTCGAGTCGGGGCGCATGTCTCGCCCGACTGCCACTGGACCTTGTTCGGGTAGCCACTTGGCAAAGGCGCTACCGACTTTTAACGCTACTTCTGGAGTTAACTCTGATCCGACTTTACCCCGGATATCATAGGCTTTGAAAATGTTTGCGAGTGAATTCATACCACTATTTTACAGTACTCAATCCAGGTTCGTTATAACGCTCATGTTTGTGTTTCATCCGGCTGTTACAATAGCAGGCGATGTCTTCTAGCTCTCCTGAAATAGCACTGATCGGCGGCGGCACGGGCAGCTTCACACTGCTTCAAGAGTTGAAAAATGTGACGCCAAATATCACCGCCATCGTCAATATGTCAGACGATGGCGGTTCAACTGGCAGGCTGCGCGAGCAGCTTGGCGTTTCGCCGCCAGGTGACCTGCGCCAATGCTTGGTAGCCCTCAGCGAATTGCCCGAGATGCGTAGATTATTCGGCCATAGATTTGGCGAAGGTGATTTGGCCGGGCATCCAGTGGGAAACATAGTGCTCTCGGCGCTTGAAATGCAACATGGCGGCGATATAGAGAAAGCGGTGCAGGTTGCGAGCTCAATGCTTGGCATCGTCGGGGATGTGGTGCCAGTAACGTTAGAGAAGCACGAACTTGTTATGCGTGACGGCGGAGAAGTTATTAAGGGAGAGTATGAGATAGGGCACAGATTGGTAGCATATAGAGACGCACACATAGAGCTCGATCCAGACGCAGAAATTAATCCACGGGCAGGTGCTGCTATCAGAAGCGCCGATCTCGTAGTAATAGCCCCAGGGAATATGTACGGGTCTTTACTGCCGGCCTTAGCGGTACGCGGCATGTCAGGCGCTTTCAAGGCAAGCCGGGCTACAAAAATTGCCATCACTAACTTGATAAATAAACCCGGCCATACGGATAATTGGCATGTTGCGGACCATATCCGCGAATTGGAACGCTACGTTGGGGCAGGCCAAATCGACGTCGTATTATATAACGATACGTTACCGCCTCCTGAGCTCTTAGAGCGCTACGCAAAAGCCGATGAGCATCCTGTTATTAATGAAGAGGAGGGTTTTCGCTCCGCAACTTTCCGTGCCATTGGCGCTCCACTAGTAGCGAATGAAATTTATCCGCAAGACGCTTGTGATACTATGATCCAACGGACCCAGATTCGCCACAACGCTAGAGCGGTAAGCGACGAACTGCGTAAATTACTTCAATAGTTATTCTACGGTGACGGACTTGGCCAGGTTACGCGGTTGGTCGACATTTAAGCCCTTCTCGACAGCAACATAGTACGCGAACAACTGGAGAGCAATGCCATTCAAAATGGGTTGGGTTTGCTCCATGCTCCTAGGGACATAAATAATGTCATGAGCGAGGGCTTCTATATCGGTGTTGCCCGGATTTGCCAAGGCAATGATGGGGCCGCCTCGGCTATAAATTTCCTGGACATTTGACATAGTTTTTTCGAGTAGCCGGCTGTCCGTAGCAATTGCCATGGTCGGGAAAGACTTTTCGATGAGCGATATGGGCCCATGCTTCATTTCGCCGGCACCGTAACCATTTGCTTGGATATATGTAATCTCCATAAGCTTCAATGCACCTTCCATTGCGCTTGGATAATTATAGCCGCGGCCAATGTACATAAATCCTTTGGAGTCAGCATATTTTTTAGCGGCTTCTCTAATCGCGGAGGTGTCAGCCAATAGCTCTTCGATTTTATCGGGCAACCCAACCAACTCTTCTAATAACGCTTGGTTTTTCACGCCTTTATTTTGGGCGAGAGCCAGCGCAATCTCGGTCAAAACCGTTACCTGAGAAGTAAAAGCTTTAGTACTTGCCACCGAAACTTCGGGTCCTGCCTGGCAGTAGACCCCCGCGTCGGTAATCCTGGAAATTTCAGATGCAGGCGCGTTAACTATGCCGAGTTTTAATAAGCCATGTTCTTCAGCCTCTTCAAGGGCGCTGATCGTGTCGGCCGTTTCGCCGGATTGTGAGATGGCAATGAATGTCGTGTTGTTACCCAGGGGCTGGTCTTTATAAATAAATTCTGATGCACGGTCAACTTCTACTGGGATGCCTGCAATTTCTTCGATTAGCCGCTCGCCTATCAGGCCGGCGTAATAGGAAGTGCCACAAGCCACTATAATTATCCGTTCGGTGTCATTTAGGCGGCCCTTCACATCCTCAAGTCCACCTAATTTAACCAAGCCTTTTTCCGGTCGTACCCGTCCGGCGATGGCTGCCCGGACCGTGTCGGCAGACTCGCTGATTTCTTTAAGCATGTAGTGAGGGAATTCGCCAAGCGGCTCTTTTCTATAAATGTCGCCAATGTCCTCGGGCTCACGGCCAGAAGGCTTGTTGCTGCGGAAACGCCGCAAGTCAATCGCCGCTCCTTCAGAAAGTACGGCCATCTCGTTATTTTCCATGAAAGTAGCGTTTTTTGTATGGCCGACAATAACTGAGGGATTTGAGCCTGCAAGATGCCCGGTGCTGGTAGCGCCGAGAACCATCGGATTGCTCCCGCGGCGCGCAACATAGAGCGTGCCAGGCGCGTCTTGGACGGTGGCTAAAATGGCAAAAGCGCCTTCAAGTTTTAGAAGCGTTTTGCGGAACGCCTCGTCGGGTTCAAGGCCCTCCTCCATATAATAGTTGAACCAGTGGGGGACAACCTCGGTATCGGTATCAGAAGTAAACAATCCCGGATTACCCATTTCGGCTATAATTTCTTGGCGTAAGCGCGAATGGTTTTCGATGATTCCATTGCATACGACTGCGATTGAGCCGCTTTCGTTAGTGTGGGGATGAGTATTAGCTTCATTAACGGCGCCATGGGTAGCCCATCGGGTGTGGCCAATGGCAGTACCGTTGCTGGATTCATTCATGTGGTCTAAGTCCATGGCCCCTCGCAGGAGGGATGGCTTGCCGACGACTTTAACAATCTCCAAACCCTCATCCGTTTCTAGGGCAATGCCTGCTGAATCGTAGCCTCTCTCTTGGAGGGTTTCTAGTGATTCCAGCACAAAAGCGGGCGCATGTTCATGCCCCACGCAACCGGCGATTCCGCACATCGCTTACTCCTTGTCTCCCACCACTTTATCCACGTAGCTGCGCAGGTTTTTCCAAAAGTTGGCAACCGAGAACTGGTCAGCGTGCTTGGCGATTGCTTCATAATCGAATTTTTTATTCATTGCTTTTTCTAAGGCTGAGCGCAGTGTGGCCGGTGTTTGCCGTTCGTATAGCAAGCCAGTTTTGTCCGGAATAACATAATCGAGTGGCCCGCCCTTACCATAGGCGATGACCGGTGTGCCAGCCGCCATGGCCTCTACCGCCACCACGCCGAAATCCTCAACATTAGTTGGAAATATAAAGCCGAGTGCCGTCTGAAAATGGGAAACAATGTCATTATCATTAACCTGTGTAAGAAACGTAATGTTACGGTTGGCCATTTTTTCCAACTTTTTATGGTCCGGACCGTTTCCAATGACTACAAGCGGCACGCCAAGTTCATTACAAGCCTCTACTGCCAGATCAATCCGCTTATAGGGAGTTTGCCGCCCCGCTGTCACGAAGCCATGTCGTAGCGGCGGCTTGCCAAGTACCTGGAAGCGGTCGGTTTCCACTGGCGGGTGGATGACAACAGAGTCGCGCTTATAGTAACGTTTGATCATAGTTTGCGTGTGCGTGGAATTAGCGATCATATAATCCGGCCGCGATGCTGCTCGGCGGTCCCATTGCCTAAGCGGACTTACGAAAAGCATTAGGCCGAACCGTGCAAGCCAGTTTAGCCCACGCGGAAAGCCGGGGTTCTGCATATATTCATCGTAGCGTGACCAATAGTAGTGTGTAGGTGAATGGCAGTAGTCAATGTGTATGGTTTGGGGGCCTGTTTTGATGCCCTTTGCTTCGGCGCCGCTACTCGAAATAACCAGGTCGTATTCACTCAAGTCCAGACGGCTGAAGGTCCACGCCCTGAGAAGGGGCAGGAATTTTTTGAGACTTTTGGGAAGTTTCTGAAGGGAAGTCGTGCGGACGTCTGCTTCTTCAAAACCCTCAACCGAGGAGGGGTCGTATTGCGACGTATAAATAGGTGCATTGGGGTAGAGGCGATGAATTTCTAATACGACACGTTCCGCGCCGCCGATTCCTACCAGCCAATCGCACACGATGGCGACCTTCATTCTTTGTGCCACTACATAGCTCCTTTATGGAACAGAATAATCCAAATAGTTTTAATAAGAATGACCATATCGCCCCAAAAAGTCCAGTTCTGGACATAATATAGGTCCAACTTGCGCCGTTCTTCAAACGGTATACCACGCCGCCCCGAAATGACTGCCAGACCTGTAAGCCCGGACTTAACGCTGAGTAGCAGGTTTTTCTTGCCGTATTGTTCCAGTTCAAAAGGCTCCAACGGACGCGGCCCGACAAGGCTTAAATCACCTTTAACTACATTCAAGAGTTGTGGCAATTCGTCGAGGCTGGTTTTACGCAAAAATCGCCCGAGCTTCGAAATGCGCGGATCATTTTCCAAAAAGTCGCCGTTTTCACGGTATTGCTTCGCAAGTTCGGGCCGCCCCATTTTTTCGAATCCGGCTTCAGGTGTCATGCGGTTGTAAGCATGTTTTTGGGTGCGGAATTTATACATACGGATTTTGGTACCAAAGCGCGACAGCCGGACTTGGCTGAAAATCGGGTCGCCATGGTCGAACAGCATGATAAAGCAAATAATGGCCATGAGTGGCAGGGCGACTATGAATGCCAACGTGCCAAAAACAAGGTCGAACAGGCGCTTCACAATACGCCCCCAGCCAACCAGAGCTGTCTGATGGACGGCAATCACTGGCACAGCCTGGAATAAGTCAACTTCTATATTGCCGACGAAAAGCTCGCTATTCCCCGGAACGAAGCGGTATGCCACATGGTTTTCCTGCGCGTACGTTAGGATCTCGTTATTATCCTCGGAAGATGCATATAGTTCTGTCTGCACTATGGTGTGCAGTTGTCTTTTACGGAGTGCCCGCGCAGCGTCTGCGAAGCTTTTGTAGATAGCGTACCTCTCCGCATTATGTAAAGGATGCTTAATACCGCCGATAACGCCGAGAACCCTGTAGCCGGTAACAGACGTATTGGACAAGCCCTCGATAAGTTCGCGAGTGACGTTCGTATCACCGACAATTAGGACGTTATTTATGCCAAGACCATAACTGAAAAGCTGCCGGCGGATCCCCCGCGCCAAAGTGCGGAATACGAATACAAAAACGAAGGCCAGTGCAAACCCGTACACGGTAACGAGCCGGGCAGGGAAAATAGTTATGTTGAGCAAGTAGCTATAGCTTATGACGAATAATATGCCGATGAAACTGCCGACGAGCAGCCGTCCGAATTCGTGGAAGCGCTGTTCGTAAATCCGCGAATTATAAAGCCCTAAAAGAGCAAAGATAAGAATCCAGAACGGCAGCAGGCCGACAAGAGTAAGGATGTATGTATGTGCGTGGACATTCGCGCTAAGCGGCGTATGATTCAAAGAAACACGCAAAATGTACGCAACGGAAAAGGCCACTGCTATGGCAATAGCATCGCCAACTACCAGGCAAAAACTATATATCAAAGAGGCGTTATTCTTCATTGTTTAAAACAATACTGCCGACGGATATTGAGGCGGTATAGTAAAATTGTAACATCTATGAGAGCATCCGCATGGAAGTACCGCATTTTGTGGTTAGTGGCGAGTTTGAGCATGTTGATCATTTTCGTGATGCCATTCCACGCTTTTTTGACTGTATGGGGCTCCAGTCTGATAGGCCATTACACCGCACTCCGATTATGGAAAGAGGCTCTGCTCGTTATTTGCGGCGCAGGAGCATTCTACCTTGTTATTACCGATGGTAAAGTTCGCTTCCATACGCTGACGAGAAAGCTTGCATGGCTGGTGTTGTTTTATATTGTGCTGAACGTTGGCTGGGGGCTGGTTGCGTTTCACCAGCACACCCTAACGGCAAAGGCGCTCGGCTACGGGCTTATTGTTAACTTGCGATTTTTGATTTTCTTCTTGGTAACTTGGGCGGTAGCGCTCCGGACATCGAGGCTCCGTAATAGTTGGCAATGGCTGGTGCTTATTCCGGCAGCCATAGTAGTAGTTTTTGGTTTGTTGGAAGTTGTCCTGCCAGCGAACTTTCTCAATCATTTCGGCTACGGCCCGCACACTATCCAGCCGTACGAAACGATTAACCATAACCTTGACTACCGGCGCATATTATCTACTTTGCGCGGTTCTAACCCGCTTGGCGCCTACATGGTGATTCCGATTAGCGTGCTCACAGGCTTGATAATCTCCGGCAAACGCAGCTGGCCTTTCATTACGCTTTTTGCAGCCTCCTGGCTTACGCTTTTCTTCAGTTTTTCGCGCAGTGCCTGGATTGGCGCCATTCTGGCGGTTATAGCTATTTGTATCCAGCTGCTCGATAAGCGCCATCTCAAACCCGCTCTCATCATAGTCTCTAGCTTCATAGTAGTTTTAGCGCTAGTAGTCGGCTTGGAATGGCATAATGCCCGTTTCCAAAACTATTTCTTCCATACACAAGAGCACTCCGCGGTTAAGTCGACTTCTGACGAACAGCATGCCAGCGCGCTTAAACAGGGCGTGCACGACATAGTTCACCAGCCGTTCGGCCGTGGTCCGGGCTCGGCCGGTCCGGCTAGTATTTACAATAAAAACCAGCCGCGCATAGCAGAAAATTATTATATTCAAATCGGGCAGGAAACCGGCTGGGTCGGCCTCATTCTCTTCCTGTTAATTAATGCGGGCGTGGGGTACCTGCTTTGGATTCGGCGGCGCGACCCTTTGGCCGTCATGTTATACGGCAGTCTCATCGGTATCAGTTTTATTAACTTGCTGTCACACGCCTGGGCTGATGATACGCTGGCGTATATATGGTGGGGGCTGGCCGGCGTCGCGATGGTGCCGCCAAAAGAACATGAGCAGCACAAGCGTTAAGCGATTTTTAAAATATATGGCCGGTGGGGGCGTCTATTTCTGGGTTGGATATGCCGTTTTCGCCATCTGTTATTCCGGCCTGAAATGGAATTGGCTGCCTTCCAAGATTGCAGCGGATGCGATTGGCTGGACACTGAACTACCTTGTGCAGCGCTTCTGGGCTTTTTCCGATCGGGTGCACCTTAGCGAAATGCAGCATGCCGGGCGCTATATAACCATCGAAAGTATTGGTTTCGTGCTGGATTACCTGATTATCTGGGGCCTTAAATCCATTGGCATTACGCCGTATATCGGCTTCTTTATTTCTGCCGGATTTTTCACGGTATGGAGCTGGTTATGGTACAAGTACTGGGTATTTCCTGAGAAACGCAAACCTTGACATTTAGCAATTTTTACAGTATATTTGTGTCGAATATAAGAGTTCAGGAGATTTTATGAGGCGGACTAATGAAGCCGCGGTGGGAAACGTCAAAAGACTTACGCGTCTAGCTACGGCCGGAGTAGCAGCTGGCGCCATCGCTCTTTTCGGGGCAACTTACAGAGGGAATGCCGAAGCCGCCGTTCATCACCAAGCACCTGCCGAACGCATTGCGAAGCGCATCCGCCAGCATTTGCCGGTCCGCTTTGATACCGCGGACGATATGGTGTGGGAGGTTCCAAAATCAGATGAGGCACGGATCACCACTCTGCCCGTAACCGCGATGGACCATGGGCAGGCCAGGGAGTTTAAGCTTGTTCAGACAGGGAAGACGCTTAAATCCGTAAAAGCTGTTGAGTTACCAGTAAATTCGACTCCCGTCGAGAGCATGCACGATAGCTATTACAACTGTGGCGCCGAACCGAATGATTCCGGTGTAGTCTCTCTTAACTCAAACGACAAGCCAGTAGTTACACTGAAATACAGTAACGGCAAGGCATATAATAATATCCCAGTAGGCCATACGGAAATCTTCGGCTCTATTGAAGATGGAATCCTAGGGCCGCCGGCACTTCCTCCGGGAAGCTGCGCGGAAATGCCCGGACCGCCAGTCCCACCTAAACACCCAATATATACGCCCGCAGGCTAGTAGTAGTTAATTCGCTACGAACAAACCGATGAATAAAGAAATAAACGAGCAGTTTCAACCAGCTCCAGAGGATCCAGGCCTGAGCAATATAGAGGCCTCGCTTTTTATTGCGGCTGCGGGAAACATAATAGGCAGTCTATTCTTACCTGAACGAGCCAGTAAAAAAGCATTCTGGATAGGAGTAGGTGCGCTTGTACCGCTTGCATACCAGATGAAAAAGCAAGAAGAAGAGTGGCACAGACAAAATCCGTGGCTGCGTAGCAGCGCCCCAATCCATTAAGAAACTACTAATATGAACCGTATAGGCCGTTTCGTAAACAATATATTCGAAGTTCATCCCGAAGACGCTGATTGGAAGAATCCGGCGTATGCAAATTTCCGTTCTAGTTTAACGGGCTCAAACGTTGGAGTGGTTACCGTCTTTGGCGGCTTGGCCCTAAAAGCGCTTACTGGTGCTGAAACAGGAGTGGATGCCGCGGCCGGCGGAGCGGTGGTCACTTGCTTTGAAGGGCTTCGCCTGGCTATAAACAGCGACCGCATTAGAAACCTTAGGCGCCAATAAATGAATATGGCATACTAATGAATATGAACGAAAAGCAAACATCTACATCCAAAGTCAGGCCTACTAAAAAGCAGCGCGAACTACTTACTTTTATCGAGAAATTTATTGCGGAACATGGCTACAGCCCCAGCTACCGGGAAATTATGAACGGTTTGAATTATAACTCTGTTGCCACCGTCTCCCTGCACGTTAATAGCCTTATAAAACGAGGCCATCTGCGCAAACGCGACCATTCGGCGCGTTCACTGGAAGTTGTAATGGCCGGAGAACAGGAGAAAGTAACTTCAAACCAAGTAGCACCGGCCGAGGAAAAATGGCTTGTCGAGAAAGTTGAACATGCCTTCCAGCAGGCCGAACAGGCTGGAAGCGACCTTGCGGAAACTGGCCTGGATCATCTATATGTTTTGGTAGGAGCGCTTAAAGTGTTAGGGCTCGAGGGTGCTGCTCAAAGCTTTACGCCGCGACTTACAGCGTTAAAAAACCGCCAAACTCCGTAGTGTACCGATTGCGGTAATTAATACTATATCTAGCGCCTACGACTTAGTGTTAAGCTGAATACTATTAACAAACAATGCTGGAAGTAGGTGAAATTCCTACGCTGTGCCGCAACTGTAATGCATGAGACAAACCTACGGTTTTTCTCATCGGAGCTTGCGAAATAAATTCGCATTCGCGTTAACCGCGAACCGCTCCTGCTCTTTTCCCTTGAGGAAGAGCAGCTAAGCCAGATACAGCTTAAAGTCTCTCGAGCAAGAGCAAAAAAACTATTTTTTGATAGTTTTTGGCCCTCGCTCAACTCAATGGGACGAGGGTATTTTTATGGCCGCCGCAGCCGAAGCCGCGAGACAAACATTTTACGAGTCCAATGATCCTTTAGAGGAAAAATATGCCCAATCACTCGGGCCGATAAAGCTCATGGGCGAGCTCGCCTGTGCAGATGTGGAGGCTATCGAGTATCAGCAGCAAAAAGAAGTTGTTTATGACGATTTCGTTTTTGCTGTCGGCGAAATGATGGCGACTGACCCGGATTTCCGTGATTTGTTAGACGTCGACCCGAGAAAAGCCTACGTTAAGGTTAACGGTAAAGTGCGGGCTCCCAATGGTGAGCCTATGGTTGATATGGTAGAGCGGGGTATAGCCTCGTCTAAGGCAGCGGCCAAAGAAGACCCTGACATGGACTTTCAGGTGGTTCGCGATGAAGGCAATGGTATTAACGCCGAACGCGCCGATAGGTTGCCAGTAGGCTGGTCACTGCTGGCTGCCAGCATGGACCCTAAAGAAGCGCTACGCGAAGTACCGAAGACGGCTGAAGAGCTGGGTTATGAAGAAGGGATGATGTATTTCTTCCGCTGGAGCCATGATGAAGAAAACATCATGGACACGCAATCGTATTCTGTCGATATGAGCGACACCAGCCTATGGCGTGAAGTGATACGGGACTTTCTCAACTTTGAAGTTCCAGAGGGAATTTCTGCCGATGAGTGGGGTAAGCATGGCATTGAGGTTCAATGCAGTGCCGAAGAGGCCGACAAGCTTGTTCGTGATATGCGTACCGAGTACTACCGCCGGCTTGGTATCACCGAGCCGCGTCTCTCAGTCACCGAATACACAAATCAGCACGCCGGTACGCTGCACCAGATATTTGATGCATATTTCCCGTCGCTGACACACGCCGCTAGCTTAGGCAAGAATAACTCAAGTATGTCGGGTTTGGCCGCCACAATTTTACAAACTCCGGTAGTGCATAAACTGGAGCCGAGGGCTCGCCGCCAGCTCATGGATATTGCCAACGACCGAGTGTTCGATGACGAATCCGGCCGGATCATGAATTCTATACTTCGTTACGTAGCAGTAGAAGAGTTGCGCAAGGGTTTGCCCCAGTTCATTATGGGCAAGAAATACAATCCTGCCAAAGAGCCGGGCCGACATGAAAACAACCTATCCCAGTTTTCATATATTCAAACGTTGCCGGCCATCGTGCCAGAGATGATGCACGAGCGTATGGCGGCAAACTTTAAGTCGGGTGTGGAAGAAGGCCGCTCATATGGGGGTTGCGCAGGGCAAATAGGGTTTGAGGCGGACTCTCTTGGAGGGATTCCGGACCCCTTAAGAGTTTACGGAAGCGCTGGCAACGGGGAAAATTACGAGCGGCAGACGACAAGCGAAAGCGGCACAATCAACTGCATCAAGTGCGGCCAAGCGGTAAACGAAAAACAGGCCAAAGAGATAGAGGGCCACTTGCGCTGTCCCCATTGTAAGTACGAGATAGAGGTGTGCACCGGCAAAGAAGTGAATCCTAGCCAGATCGACAACAGGCAACCGGCAAAACGAATTTTTGATCTGGTGCCGGTAGTTTCCTTGGAAGAAAAGCAACCTGCACAAGAGGACTTGGTGGGGGTTCGTGAGGGTGAAGAAAAAATTGCTGCTTGAGCGTATTGAACCTTTTGAGCTGGTTTTTAGCCCAGCTAGACTTCAGTCCGGAGCGTATAATTATAAGCATGAGTGACAACCAAGATAGTGCCGAAGACTACGATCCGTACGCCGAAATGGTAGCGGAAAAATCACCGTATCTTTTCTGCGATTATTGCCAATATTACCCTCTAGAGCCGGTGCACGGGCATTTTATTTGCCCGAGCTGTCATATGCCGACGAAATGTTGCGAAGGAGGACCACTTGAAGTCTGAAAAAATAACGCGGATTGGAATTTATGCTGGCACGTTTGATCCAGTGCACGCTGGCCATGTAACGTTTGCGCTGCAAGCGCTCAAAGAATCTGGGCTGGATATGGTCTACTTTTTGCCAGAACGCCGTCCGCGCCATAAGAAAGGCGTTGAACATTTCGGCCACAGGGTAGCAATGCTTAAACAGGCAATCCAGCCCCATCCAAAGTTTTCGGTACTTGAGCTAGATGACGTAAGCTTCAGTGTTGTGCGGACGCTGCCAAGCCTGCAAACGCGTTTCCGTAATTCGCAACTGGTCTTGTTATTCGGCTCGGACGCTATAAAAAACTTGCCTTCCTGGCCGCGATCCAATCAGTTACTTAGTGCTTGCGAGCTTATAATCGGCTGCCGCAAGGAAGACAATCCGAAAAATATCGAATATTTGATCGCAAGCTGGGCAGACCGGCCAAAGTCGTACGCGGTACTTAAAAGTTATGCGCCGCAAGTATCTTCTGGGCGTATTCGCTCTGCCTTGCAAAAACACCAGCCAGTTCAAGGCATCCTCAAAAGTGTGGAACGGTATAGCAATAAGAATTGGTTATATATCTCCCTTGCAGTGGCGCCGAAACGTTGACAAACCATAAGCGTATTGCTACTATATAAGCCTACTTTTTGGCCGTTTTAAGGGCCTAAAGAGAGACAAAAACAAAATAAAAATAAATGCGAAGGCGGCGCCTGAAAAGTGGCCGCAGTGCAGGGTTTGGGATGTCCATAAAAATCAAAATAGCAAAGGCTTCGGTGTACCATGTGCCGGTTCGAATCAAACGCCCGGCATGGCTCGAATACCTACAATACTAAGCTGCACGAACCTGCGGGGTACACCTAGCAGCTCATATTGGAACCAGTTATAGAAAAAGAAAGCCCACTGTCATGACAAGCTATTGGCTATTGCTTAGTCTGGGACGACTTTTGATTTATGGCGTCCTGGATTTGCTGTTTGAAGGCATTGACGCTGGAAGGGTCAGTAGGCGTTAGTTCGATTTGCTTGCCGTCAAGGAAGAAAGTAGGCGTGGCATCGACTTTGAGAGCATTACCGGCTGCTATGTCGGCGTTGATAGTATCGTTAACTTTGCTTGAAGCGTAGTCCTTTTGGAACTGCGCTACATTAAGCCCCAGTTGTTTAGCATATTGGTTGAAATAGGTGCTCGGATTGCTGGCGGTCGACCATTGGTTCTGGTTTTCATACAGCAGGTCATGCATTTGCCAGAACTTGTTCTGGAGCGCTGCGGCTTCAGCGGCGCGGGCGCCCGCGAAGGCGTTCTGGTGGACATTTATGAGCGGAAAGTTACGGAACTGGAAATAAATTTGGTCGGCAAACTGGCTCTCGGCTTGCTTAACGACAGGATACGCCTCTTCGCAATAAGGACACTGATAGTCACCGTACTCTATCAATTTGACACCAGATTTGCCCTGGCCTTCCACGTGGTTGGTGGCTTTGGCCGAACTGCTACTCCCTGAATTTCCACTACCGGACTTATGCCCGTTTAAAATGAAAAAGCCGGCGAAGGCGATAATCACTACGGCAATAATAGCTAAAAACCCTTTTGACATGGACCGAAACTCCTATTACTTTCTAAAGTATACAATATAGCTTCAGTTTTATACCTGAGTGCTGGCTGAAATTATGGCGCTAACAAGTGGTACAGAGAAAAAACATTCCGGATTTGCACGCTTTTCAAGGATTCAAACTCGGTATAAGCTAAATAAACATGAACGATTACATTCTGGCCGCCATTTTCTTGTTGCTTGCAGTTGGCGGTGTGGTGGTGCGAAAGACATACAACTATATACCAGCGCATGAATTGAAGCGCCGCGCTGAACACCATGATCCGTTAGCGAGCCGGCTGTATCCCGCGGTTGCTTATGGCAGCAGTTTGCGTGTTCTGTTGTGGCTCTATATCGGTCTTATGACGGCCGCCACCATTATTTTGCTGGCCCGGGCGCTCCCCGTATGGGCAAGTTTGCTTATTGTCGGGCCATTACTCTGGGCGGCTTTTTCCTGGTTGCCAGCGAGTCGCGTAACGGTTGTAGGTGCGCGTCTTACTGTCATCGTAACGCCCTTTATCACAGGCCTTCTTAACTACCTGCATCCGCTTTTGGGCCGTAGCTCCATGGTGGTGCACAACCACGCCCACATCCAAGAACACACCGGTCTTTTTGAGCGCGGCGATCTAATAGAGCTTATCGAACAACAGCAACGCCAACCAGATTCGCGGCTCAGCGAAGAAGAACTTGAAGCCGCCCGCCGGGCATTGAATTTTAGCGAATATAAAGTGAGTGATGTACTTGTGCCGCGCAAAGCCATCAAAACAATTCTGGCTAAAGATACCGTTGGCCCCGTCTTGATAGATGAATTGCACAAAAACGGGCTGGGCTATGTGCTAGTGAGGGACGGTCCTAAGGACGAGTTTGTCGGCAGTTTAGCCTTCAAAAGCCTAGATTTACACAGTAATGGCAAGGTCCACGACTTCATGGATAAGGGCATATATTACGTGCATGCCGATGACTCGCTGAATCAAGCTTTGCATGCTTTCTTCACGACGCACCAGCCACTGTTTATTGTTGTGAATAGTTTTGAGGAATACGTCGGCATCATCACTATCGAGGGGATTATAAAGCAGCTACTCGGCCATGTCCCCGGCGACGACTTTGAAAGTTACCACCATATTTCAGCAGTTGCCCGCCGTCATCCAAAACCCGAAAAAGCAAAGCCGGCGAAAACTACCAAAAAGAAAGAAGACCAGGCAGAGAAACCCAATGAAGAGAACGGGGGAGCCGCCGAAGAACCCGAGGCAAAACCAGAAGAATCTAAAGACACCCCTGTTAAAACAGATGGCAAGGTGGTAGAATAACGGTAATGAGTGTTTACCAGGTTCCATTGAATATGAATTGCCGGGTCGGCAGCCGATAGCTGGCGCTATGGGCTGTGCCATCGACCCGAGGAAGCCTCGATAAACCTAAATGGAATTTCTATCATGAGAACTCTTAGCGATGAAGTAAAAAAACATATCGGTAAAACTGTGCACGTTGAGGGCTGGTTGCATAAGAAGCGCTTGCTTGGCGGCCTGACATTTATTAATGTGCGCGACCGGCACGGTATCGTGCAGGTCGTTATAGACGACAAAGACGAAGTCGAGAAGCTGCGCGGCCTGCAAATCGGCACGGTACTGGCTGTAGAGGGTACGGCCGTAGAAGAACCGCGGGCCCCTGGCGGCGCGGAACTGCACGACGCCAAGTTGGAAGTATTGGTACCGGTGACTGAGGAACCGCCGGTCGAGATCGACAAGCCGCTCAGCCACAAACCGGAAAATCTGGACACGTTATTTGACCACCGCGTGCTCGGCCTGCGCAACTTGCAGGAAGCCACAATCTTCAAAATTCGCAGCGACCTGCTGCGCTATATCCGCGAATTTCTGTATGGGCATGATTTCGTAGAGATCAATACGCCAAAAATCGTCGCTGGAGCAGCCGAAGGCGGCGCCGAAGTTTTCAAACTCGACTATTTCGGCAAAGAGGCCACGTTGGCCCAGAGTCCGCAGCTCTACAAGCAAATCATGGTCGGCGTCTTTGAGCGGGTGTTTGAAATCGGCCCGGCATTTCGCGCCGAACTTAGCGCTACCACGCGGCACGTCTCCGAGGTTACTATGCTAGATGTTGAGATGGGCTTTATCGAGCACGACGATATTCTTAAGTTGCTCCAAGAACTGGTTTACGACGTACTGACCCGGCTCTATAAAGAACACGCTGAGGACCTCAAGAAATTACGTGCGCCGGAACTCATGTTAAAGCCGGAATTTCCGCGCTATTCTATGAAGCAGATCCACGAAATGTACCAAAAAGAGACAGGTAAAGACATAAGCCAGGAAACAGATCTCACGCCGGAAGAAGAGCGCTGGATCTGCGAATATGCCAAAAAACACGACGGGAGCGAAGCAGTCTTCGCTACTAACTTGCCGAAGAGCAAAATGAAGTTCTACCACATGGAAGGCGAGGACGGCTCAGCCCGTTCTGCAGACCTGCTATTCCGCGGCATTGAGATTTCAACCGTGCCGCAGCGCGAACACCGCCACGAAAATTTGGTAGCGCAAATGAAGGCCGCCGGCATTGATCCGGATAGCCCCGGCTTCGCGCCATATGTTACTGCCTTCAGGCACGGCTTGCCGCCGCATGCCGGTTTCGGTTTCGGTATTGACCGCTTAACGGAAAAAGCGATCGGCCTGAACAATGTCAAAGAAGCCATCCTGTTCCCGCGCGACATCAACCGCCTGGCACCGTAAAACATATTACAGACCGCACCCTGGTATACTTTGTATAGTATGTCGTGTAACTCTTAAATTCCTGAAGGAGGGTATATGCAAACACGTAAACTTGGCGACTTGCAAGTTTCCGCTATCGGACTTGGCTGTATGGGCATGAGTGCTTTTTACGGCACGCACAATGACGATGAATCTATAAAAGTAATCCAATATGCGCTGGATCACGGCGTGACGCTGCTTGATACCGCGGATATGTACGGTCCGTGGATCAACGAAGAACTTGTCGGCAAGGCCATCAAGGGCCGCCGCGACGGAGTAGTATTGGCTACCAAGTTCGGTAATGAAGTCGATGAAAACGGCAACCGTACAGGCAAGGTAAACGGACGGCCGGAATATGTACGCAAATGCATTGAAGGCAGTTTGAAACGACTGGGCGTTGACCATATCGACTTGTACTACCAGCACCGCGTTGACCCGGATGTGCCCATCGAAGATACCATAGGCGAAATGGCTAAGCTGGTAGAAGAAGGCAAAGTGCGCTATATAGGCATGAGCGAAGCGGCTCCGGAAACTATCCGGCGCGCGGCCAAGGTGCATAAAATCACTGCGCTGCAAACAGAATATTCCCTATGGTCTCGCGACCCCGAAGACGAAATTTTCGATACCGTCCGCGAACTTGGTATCGGCTTTGTGGCTTACAGCCCCCTTGGTCGTGGCTTTCTGACGGGCCAGATTAAATCGCCGGATGATTTTGGCGAGGGTGATTTCCGTAAGAGCAGCCCCCGTTTCCAGGGTGAGAATTTCCAGAAAAATCTTGAACTTGTAGAAAAGGTCAAACAAATTGCCGAAGAAAAGGGGTGCACGACAGGGCAGTTGGCACTTGCATGGGTATTGGCCCAAGGCGATGACATCGTACCAATTCCAGGTACCCGGCACATTAACTATTTGCAAGAAAATATTGGCGCGGTTGATGTCGAGTTGACTGACGAGGATTTGCGGCGCTTGGATGAAGCCGCTCCCGCTGGCGCAGCAGCCGGCGAGCGCTATGCAGATATGTCCACCGTTAACCGCTAAATAGTAGGCTCATTGTCAAGAGAATGCCACACATACCAACAGGCAACTGATTCATAGGGATGCCAGTTGTTGGCGAGGGCGATTTCATCCACGGCATCCGGGCTAGGTAGCTCCGCCAAGTTGTACAAGCGCCGGATACCGTTCCTGATGCCGAGGTCGCCATGGGCAAGTACGTCCAGCCGGCCCATACAGAACATCAAAAACATATGGGCCGTCCATTCACCAAGTCCTTTTACATCCGTTAATTCAGCAACAATCTCTTCATTACTTAACGTGTTAAGTTTCTTAAAATTGATTTTGCCATCTATAATGTGTTGCGCCAAGTCACTAATGTATTTGATTTTCGGCCGGCTTAAACCTGCGCCGCGTAGCTCATCCTCGGACTTCTCCAGGATTTCTTTAGGAGTCGGCAGCTTGCCGTCGAATAGGTCTTGAAAGCGGCGCTTAATCGAAGCTGCCGCTTTAACGCTTAGCTGCTGGCCGATGATTGAATTTACCAGCGCCCCGTAGTAATCGTCGTGTGGATTAAAAGTTGCCAAACCGGCATTTTTAATTACCGGCGCCAGTACGGGGTCATGTTCGGACAGATATTTAGCAGCTTTCTTTAGTTCTTCCGGGCTCGCAATGTTCATGATCATATTGTAAATCACCAGTAGAATTTCTGCCGCGGCATTATGTTGTCCGCACAGGGCTTGACTTATCGCCACCCCAAGAGTTACAGTGAGCATAAGCTTTGTGAACAAAGAGCGCGGAAAGGCAAAAGATGAAGTTTTATATAGGTCCAAAAAAGCGTCTTAATGCGGTTGCTCTGAGTTTATTGCGGCATCTTGGCTAAAGCCTTGCCTTAAAAACAAAGAGCCCACCTAGCAATTAGAGAAAATTATTATGCCTCAGAAAAAAAGGCGTTCTGCCGAGCCACCAGCGCAGCAGCCGCAAGAAAAACCGAAAGCAGAAGAAAGTTCCCAGGACGCGGCAACTGCCCCTGAGGTATCAGGAGAGTTATTGAAAGAACTTGGTTCTGAGGCAGTAGTGGCCGGAGCTCCGGCGAAGCCCACGAAGCCGCCTGCCGCTAAGGAAACTACAGAGAAGCCCGAAACCAAACCTCAGCCAGACGAAAGCGAGCCAACCCAGGGGACTCATTCGGAAAGGGATAAAACGGCAGACCTTGATAATTCCAAAACCGATCAAGCGGTAGATGCCATTGCCGAAGAGGAGGCCGATACCATTTTGGCGTTACAAGATGCTGCAGGTGAAGAGGCCAGTGAAGAGCCTTCTGGCTGGAAGGCCAAGCTAAAACGCCTACTCAAAAGCAAATGGACCTGGCTTGGCGTGTTATTAATTTTGATAGTACTCTTTGCGGTACCTTACACGCGCTATAAACTCATAGGTATTTTCATTAAAGAAAAAGTTACCGTTACGGTTATAGATAGTAAGACGGCAACGCCGGTCAGCAATGCCACAGTTAAGCTTGCCGGAAAAACCGGCGAAACCTCCGGTGAGGGCAAAGTAACTCTTAAAGTGTCACCCGGCAAGACAAAGCTCACAGTAACTAAGCAATACTACAAACCTGCCAGCTCATCGTATTTTGTGAAAATGAAAGCAGCGAGCACAAGCGTGCGATTCGTTGCCACGGGGCGCCAAGTGCCCGTCACAATTTTGAATACTATTACTGGCCAGC
Organism: Saccharimonadales bacterium (SeqCode); assembly: GCA_035546975.1. Lineage (GTDB taxonomy): Bacteria > Patescibacteriota > Saccharimonadia > Saccharimonadales > UBA4665 > JARIHC01. Next base: position 78,559 of record DASZVS010000010.1, on the reverse strand, counting down.
CCGTTAGTGGTGCCGAAATCAAAGCTCTGAACACTTCCGCTAAAACGAATGGCCGCGGCGTGGCCACGATAGTGCTGCCAGCCAGCGCATCGACCGATGCAGGTACAATCCAGGAATCGGGCTATAATGCAGCTAAAATTACCATTCAGGTTACCGATCAGGCAGTTCCGGCAAATACGTTCAAATTAACTCCGAGCGGCAAGGTATACTTTTTGTCTAACACAAACGGAACTATCGACGTTACCAAAGCAAGTCTCGACGGTTCTGGCCAGCAGGTTGTTTTAGCGGGCACCGGTGATGAGTCGGCGGCCACTACGAGCTTGTTTGCTTCTCGTGATTGGCATTATTTGGTACTAGAAGCTCAGCGTGATGGCAGCCAGCCTGCGCTATATCTTATTAACACCAGCAACGACAAAGTAACTGCCTTTGACACCAGCAACGCTTCGTTTACGCCGATCGGATGGTATGCGCATAGTTTTATGTATGATTCCGTAAGCAATGTTGCACCGCTATCACAAGCCGGCCACGAGGCTGTCAAAAGTTATAACGCCGACCAGCAGCAGCTAAACCAGCTTGATCAAAACCAAACGGAAACGAATGCTACCGGCGGATATATATACCAGCATTTCTATAATTTCAATGTATTGAACAATCTGCTCACATATAACACGCAGTGGTACGCCAGTGCTAAAGGCGGTGATGTGAGTAGTAAAACTGGATCAATCCGTGGTATCCAGCCTGACGGTCAAAATAAAAAAGATTACCAGACGTATAGCAATAACGGCCTGGCTGCCGTGCAATCCGTTCTGTATCAGCCGCAAGCCGTGTACTACAACGTCAATAATGCCGCCAGCCAAACATACTATAACTTTGCTAATCAGACAGTCGATACAGTTAGTCTTAACGCAGCAACGTTTAATCAAACGTATCCACCGTATCTTATTTCTCCAGGCGGCGCCCTCACGTTTTGGGTTCAGAACCAAGGCGGCCAAAGTAGCGTCTTTACCGGTGATAATAACGCGGCTCGACCAAGCCAAATAGCATCCGGCAGTAATTATGCCCCATACGGATGGTTTACGGACAAGTACATTATTGTTTCCAAGGATCATAATGAGCTCTTTGCCTTGCCTGCGGGCAAAGGGAAGGATGGCTGGCAACCTGTCAAAATTGGTGATTACTATCGGACTGCACCGATTGGCAGCGGCTACAGTTACGGTAATTTTTAAACGTTAACGTTTAAAATTGGCCTGCGAGTTTTTGAGGCTTATAACGGCCATTTTGCCATCGGTCTGCAAGTAACCGCGCCAAACACGGTTTATTAACTGGTATGGGTCGCCGAGTATTAGCGTCTGGACTTTTGCCACCAAGCTTTCTTTTCTGAGCTGTTTGAGTATGAGTTCCCGTTCTTGGTCTGTATCGGGATGGATCATATGGGTAACTTGTAAATTATGCCGGATAACGTTTAGTCCGACATCCAAAGAAGCGGCTCCGACCCACAACAAATTATCTCCTTGGATATGAGCCCTGCGATGCTGCCAATGAATGCCTTGTATGCTCAAACGCCCTTTATTGTGATACGTTGTCGCCCAAAACCGTACATGATGGCGCGAGCCGATGCCGGGTATAGGAATTTCAAAGGCCACATCCTGTTTCCGTCCGAATAGATAGAGGCTGCTTACGGGGGCATTTTTGTATATGCGGTGGAGAGCGGTACTTGCAACCAGCCGGGCAACATTCCTCGGGCTGTGAGGGTCGGCCATATGCCAGCCAGCCTTTTCCATAGCGCTGATAAGTTGCCGCCGGGTACCGATAATCCCGATATTAAGCGGATCGGAAGCAAATCCATCCGGCGTAACGCAATATAAGGGAAGGTGCTTAGGGGGAAACAAAATACGGACCAAACGGATGGCTGCCGGTATGAAAATATAAGCCACAAGCACGTAGGTTATGAAAATTGAGACGCTGTCTGGAAGGTGGCTGTCGATAACGGGGAAAACATTGCGCACCGAAAAATAAACGATAATAATGCCGGGCAGTAGCACTACAAAACGCTTCGCCTGCCGGCCGATATACTGAATCATTGTCTTTCTCATAATACAATATAATCGTACGTATGGGAGAAGCTATTACCGGCCGGGAATTCCAACGAATAGTCTGGGATTATTACAAAAAATTTGGGCGTGCGGACTTGCCGTGGAGACGGCTCGAAGCCGATGGCTCACTCGATCCGTATAAAGTTCTGGTAAGCGAAATTATGTTGCAGCAAACCCAGGTTGGGCGGGTTGTCCCGAAGTACGAGGCCTTTCTCGCGGAATTCCCGAGCATTAAAGACCTTGCAAGCGCGGAACTTGGCGCAGTACTCTATTTGTGGAACGGGCTTGGTTATAACCGCCGGGCTAAATACTTGTGGCAAGCTGCCCAGGAAATAACAACCACCTACCACGGCCGGTTTCCGGACAGCCAAGAAAAGCTTACCGAGCTGCCCGGTGTAGGTAAAAATACCGCCGGCGCTATAATTGCATATGCGTACAACTTGCCCGTTGTCTTCGTTGAGACAAATATCCGAACCGCGTTCATCCACCATTTTTTTCAAGACGAAGACACTGTTAAAGACGCCGCAATTGAAAGGCTCATCGAGGAAACGTTGCCAGATGAGGGCGAGTATCGTGATTGGTATTGGGCGCTTATGGATTATGGTACACATCTCAAGCAAACTGTCGGTAATCTTAGCCGGCGCAGCGCGGTGTATACGCGCCAGTCGCAATTTGCCGGGTCTTTTCGGCAAGTGCGCGGCCAGGTTATACGAGCTTTGCAAGCTAAGCCAAAGGCAGAAGAGCAACTGCGCGCAGAGATTAATGATGAACGGCTGGCGAGCGCCATCGAAGCTCTTATCGAAGAGGGGCTGGTCCGCCGCCAACACAATAAGCTAAGCCTCTAAATAAGCTTATGGTTTCGTGGTACAATTCTAGCCAGTATGGAACCCCAGCAGACAGAGGAACCGAAAACTCCCGAGCAGCCACAGCCGCAAACTCCTGCGTCTGCTCCGGCAATGGACGTGGTAGCGCCACCACCACCCGCAGAGCCCGAAAAAAATGCTGACACTGATAAAGATGCAGCACCTACTGCTGAAGGCGCCGGAAATAAAGACGGTGCCGCTGCACCCTCGCCAAAGGAAGCCCAAAAACCCAAAAAGCAGCAAAAACCCAAACAACCGCATAACGGCGTAGGGCTCGCAATAGTTGCCACAGTTATCATAGTGATCGCTTTAGCAGTACTCGCTACGTACGCGTACATACAAACTTCCAAGTAATGCAGTACAATAATTGGTTATGAACGATCTTTTGGGAAGTGCCCGCCTATTAAATGTGGGCGGAGCAGTCGGAGTTATTCCGACAGATACTATTTACGGCATAGTAGCAAGAGCAAGCGATCACCAGGCCGTCGAACGGTTATATAACGTAAAAGCCCGCGAAGATAAACCGGGCACGATTATCGCCGCGAGTATAGAGCAGTTGGTAGATCTTGGCATAAAGAGGCGCTATTTAACGGCCGTAGAAACATTTTGGCCAGGCGCTATCAGTGTTATTGTGCCGTGTGCCGATCCGGAGCTTTCGTATCTGCACCGGGGCAAAATGAGCTTGGCAGTGCGTATTCCGGATCAGAAAAAACTATGCAAGCTTCTGGAAAAAACGGGGGCGCTCCTGACGAGCAGCGCTAACCACCCTGGTGAACCGCCGGCTATGACTATCGCTGAAGCCCAAAGATATTTTGGGCAAAAAGTAGATTTTTATGTGGATGGCGGAGACTTATCTGGGCACCGGCCCTCGACTATTGTCCGTATTGTCGACGACGCCATTGAAGTTATTCGCGAAGGGGCTGTTATTATAAATGAAGCAGGAAGGCGGGAAGCATGACATTCGACGAATATCAAAAGAAAGCGCTCACTACGGTCTTATCTACGGAGGATTCATTTAAAGACCTTTTGCACTGGGTACTGGGAATCAACGGTGAGTCCGGAGAAATCGCGGAAAAAGTCAAAAAAATCATCCGCGATAAAAACGGCGTGGTTTCTGATGAGGACAAAAAAGAACTTGCTAAAGAAATCGGCGACGTGCTGTGGTATTTAGCTGTTTTCTCTGAAGAATTAGGTGTGCAATTGGAAGATGTAGCTAAGCAAAACCTTGATAAACTCCAAAGCCGTAAACAACGCGGCGTACTCGGCGGCTCGGGAGACAACCGGTGAGCGGATACCATGACAACGACGCTACCCCGTACATGGCCGTGTATATTCTTTTCAAGAAAGGCGATAAAGCCGCTTTTCTACTGCGCGGTAACACCGGCTGGATGGACGGACACTATGGCCTGATCGCAGGCAGAGTGGACAAAGGCGAATCTATCGCCGCCGCCGCTATCAGAGAAGCTGAGGAAGAAGCTGGAGTAACCATTCATCCTGCTGATTTGCAATTGGTTGGAACCTTTCATAGGAAAGAGACAGATTCAGAATGGGTCGATTTGTTATTTGAGGCTAGCAAGTGGCAAGGAGATATCCGTAACGCCGAACCGGATAAACACGATGAGCTTGCGTGGTTTAATCCGCGCGAACTACCTGAAAATATGGTTCCGTCCGTCCGTTTTTATATTGAGCAGTACTTAGCCGGTAAAACCTACGCCGAATACGGCTGGGATACCAAGCCCGCTGAAAATTGATACAAAAATAAGAGTCCGTTTAAAGCGAAGAGGGGGTGTGCTTTTATATGTGTTGCGCTATAAATTGCAGGAGCTCATTTTGCCGCTGTTCAGGATCGCCGTGCAGCGTCTGAATGCGTTCGGGTGGTAGCGTAGCATAATAATCAGCGGCAATCTCGCGGGCAATGGACTTACGTAATTCTTGATCGCTAGATCGCGCCGGATCTAGCTCAAAAGGAATTTCATCATAGTCTGATAAAAGCACTAGATCAACGTAATGGGCTACCCATTCCCGAGCGAACTTTTCTGTTGGAAAGCCACCGATAACTTCCGTATTTGAAAGATTTGAACGTAGGCGGGTGTAGGCCAGCCCATCCAAACCGCTTCGGTCAGCAAGAATAAGGGGACGAGTAAGGTCTTCTGCGCTCAACTCCGGCCGATTGGCAATTAATTGTCGCATAACGGGGGCAGCAAGTCCCGCGGCGGCCTGTATGCGGAGTTTATATTTGTCTGTAAGCTGCAACTGAAATGCTAGGTTCCATTTTTCACCGAGTAATTCCGGATCGCCGCTGTAGTCAGCGGCCCAACGGGCTGCTTCGGGCACATAAATTGACGGTGTATGTTTATTAACTCCGGGCAAGTCCACCATGCCATAGCCGATATCATCGTACAGCAAATTTTCGTCCAACAATTCATGGACTTTTCCTTCCTCATTCAAACCTTCTACGATTGTAGTTTTGCCGGCAGAGTGAGTTCCGTCCACTGCGCACACGAGCGGACGGGTCAAAAATAATTCGGCTTCTCCCGAGAACATATAGTAATAATACAATACTATAGATAATTTGTAAAGTATACCTTACGTGATATTACTTGTCGAATTCTTCGCGAATCCAATCGTCCAGGCTGCCACCACCGCCGCCCGCCATACAGACAACCATATCGCCGTTTGCCAGATGTTTCTTAATAGCTTCTTTAAGCTGGGCGTCGCGTTTCATAGGTATAGCAATAGAAGGGTCTGAGAGGTGTGATATGAGCTCCGCCGGTTCAATGATTTCCTGGCCGGGGTCTTCCCGTGCCAAATAGCTCGGTATCCAATAGACTTTGCTGGCGCCGCTGAATACATCTTGATAATCGTCCTTCATGTAATGCTGCCGCCGGTTTGTCAGCGGTTCATAGATCACGATGACATTTTGGCCTTTCTCGGCTGCCATTTCCATGGCAACGCTCATGGCGCCGCGGATTTTTTCCGGTGTGTGCGCATAGTCGCTGTAAAGGTTTGGCGCAATCCGCTCCATTCGCCTGGAGAGGCCGGGGAATTCGTTGATTAGCGTAATAAGCTCCTCGAGTGGTTTCTGAGTCAGCTGCCGCGCCGCTTTTACGGCCAGCCACGCGTCCAGCCGGTTATAGCGCCCAACTATTCGCAGCTCGTCGATTTCCGGATCACCCGAGTCCATGACCGCGTGATGGTCGTCGGCGCCGAGGCCGAGATAATCGTTGTCTTCCTGCCAAATCTCCAGCCATTCACTCTGTTCTATAAATTCGCGGAAAGCATCCTGGTAATCTTCGCGCGTCGGAAAGATTTCGTGATGATCCCAGCTGACGCCGGTTATGATACTGACAAACGGTTCAAATGCCAAAAAATTCCGGTCAAATTCGTCGCATTCATAAATGAAAAAATCCGAACCTTTGGCAAATTCTCCCATTTCAGCAAAGCTGGTCTTGGCCGGCAGTAAATAACTTACAGGAATTCCCAACTTTTTAAAGAGCCAAACCATCATTGCGGTGGTTGTTGTCTTACCATGCGTACCGGCAATGGCAATCAATTTGAGCTTTTGCTCAGCCAAAATCTGGTTCAGAAGCTCATCGCGCTTGGAAGCTTTGATGTCTTGCTCCCGGCAAAATACAAGCTCGGGCGCATCGGGGTTTTCAAGTGGAAGAGCGGAGGTGTACACGAACCAGTCAATAGGCTGTTTGTCGTGAACTTTTGCGATGGACTCGCGTGTTTGGCCGATATGAATATCGGAAATGCCATGTTTTTTGAGATATCGTATGTACTGCGAATCTTGCTTGTCGGAACCGGAAACCTTGTAGCCGGCTTGATGGGCAATTTGGGCGAGCGGCCCGATTCCTGCTCCGCCAATGCCTGAAAAATATATATGCATGTATCTAGTATCGAATACGCAGGCCGAGCTGGCAAGCTAATGGAATGACATTGTTACTAAGCGATTGGGCAAAGAATCGGTTTACCCTGCTTGGATTTCACCCTATCAATAGGCCGCCTTCTTGTTATTCCGTGACTATAGCTATAATACGTACGTATGAATAAACGTTACCTTCATCATGCCTGGACAAAGTTCCGCGCTGTAAAGCCATGGTACTTTTTGATCTTGGCAATTGTCATGACGCTTGTTTGCGTGTTTGCCTTACGCGCCAATAACGAACATATGGCTACCTTGCGCCAAGACGTCTATACCGCTGACAAAAATGACGGCAACGTGGAGCAGGCACTCAGAAACCTACAGGCCTACGTAACTTCCCACATGAATACCAATTTAAGCGGTCCGAATGCACCCTATCCACCGATCCAGCTCACCCACACCTACAACCGTTTATTGCAGGCCCAAGCGAAGGCCTCAGCTGGCAATGACCAGTTGTACACGGAAGCCCAACAATATTGTGAACAACAGGACCCGGTGGACTTTTCCGGGCACAACAGAGTGCCGTGCATCGAGCAATACGTACAGGCACATGGGGGAGGGGGATCTACAACTGCTTCAATTCCCGACGCGCTTTATAAATTCGACTTTGCCAGCCCTACTTGGTCTCCGGATCTCGCTGGATGGAGTATGGTAATAGCCGTTCTTAGCTGGTTATTATTCATTGGAGTAGTGATTGCCCGGAGATGGTTTAAGCACAATGTATAAAAGAGCAGCCAGAATGGCAGCTATAGCTACCCAAGCCGCTATGCCCACCACCATATACCATATATTGAGCTGATGACCCAAGTCTGCATAGCCAGGAGATTGGGCCTGGGATTGCCACACGCCGTCTCTGGCAGGCTTCCTTTGGGGTATATTAAAGGGTAATCCTTATACATGGCGGTAGGGGCTATACCTTCATATTGCCCTCCCTTATAAAAACACCTCCCGCTATGGGGAGGTGTTTATTAGGCCCAAATATCTTACTGGCTTGAGCCGGAGGAGTTCGAAGAGCTGTTGTTCGAACTGCCGTTGTTACCACTAGCGTTTTGGGTGGCGTTTGTCGAGTTAGTGCTCGAGCTACTGCTTTGGTCGGCACACTTCTGGCCGTTTGGATTTTGCTGCTCGAAGGTACTGACTGCTTTTGCTACCTGGCCGCCTGGCTGCAGATTCTCCCAGAATGTTACTTGATCGCTATTGATCACCATCTGGTCATATGGTTCATGCAATTCACAACCGAGCTTAACGAGCGTTACGTTGGAAGCTGAATTACTGGTGCTGGCTGAACTTGAGCTGCCGTTGCTGTTAGTAGCTTGCAGGTAGTAAATATTCGTTAAGACGAAGAACTTATTATTAAGCGTCTTAACGTTGCCGAAATATACTTGGCCAGTATTCAAAAATACTGCCTGAAGCCGGTTATTATCTACATATTTGTCTTCGCTCTTACCGCCACCAAAAATGAGGAGCACGATGAGCGCGATAAGCAGAATAACTACAGCCGCACCTATGGCCACTATGCCGATGCGAGTCCACTTACCACTATTTTTACGATTTTTCTTCGTCGGCGCTGGAGCAGCTGGTTGGTTGCTTGCCACTCCTTGCGGTGACGGGGCACGGTTGAAATCCATGTTTCTTCTTCTCCACCTCTTATACTGTTTATGGTTTACTGACCTAGTGTAATACAGCTTCTATGGGAGCGCAACAACAAAAAAATCCTGAGAGCGGGATTAAGAGCATTGCCGTGGATTACCGAAGGGCGAAACCTTTTATCTGTTTGTTCCTATAGTCGAAACTTGCCGAACAGGGTTGACAAGTGAAAACGCAACAGAGTATGTTAGGGGTACACTAATAATGGTAAGAAGAGGGAGAGTCAGCAATGGCATATAAGCACACTAACTCTAAAGGTGTAACTTATTACTTGAATTCAAAGGAAGTTACACTTCGCGGTGGTAAAAAGCAAACTATCTATTACTTCAGCAAAGATCAGCGCCCAGAGGCTACTGATCTGCCTTCAGGCATGGAAGTGAACGAGAATCCTCGTAACGGCTTCCTGACCGTAAAGCGCAAGTAAGCCATATTCTCGGGGGCGCTTTGCCTACTCGGGAATCAGTTCTTAAAATTATAAATGTCCGTTTCGTAAGAAGCGGGCATTTATTTTTAAATATACTTTTAGTCTGAATCTGTTATACTCTAAAGAATCTATGGCAAAGACAAAACTGGCTTCAAAATCTATTCTCAAAGTTAATAATCTCAAGAAAATATATGACGGCAAGGCCGCCGTTGATGGCGTATCTTTTGAAGTCAAAAAAGGCGAAGTCTTCGGAATTTTGGGCCCGAACGGCGCCGGTAAAACCACGACGTTGGAAATGATTGAGACGCTCCGCGAGATCGACGGCGGCACTGCAACAATCGACGGCGTGGATGTGGCCCGCAATCCGTATAAAATCCGCGGCATGATCGGCGTGCAGCCGCAAACCCCCGGTTTTCAAGACAAAACGAAGCTCACAGAACTGATTACTATGTTTGCCGCGGCATATGGTGAACGCGTTAACCCTAAAAAATTTCTCGACGAAGTACACCTCGGCGAGAAAGCAGAGAGTTATATTGAAAATTTGTCCGGCGGCCAGCGGCAACGTTTTAGCATTGTCGCAGCCCTGGTCCATAACCCGCTTGTTTTCTTTTTGGACGAACCGACAACTGGGCTTGACCCGCAAGCACGCCGCAACCTGTGGGACTTAGTCCGCGAGGTTCGCGACCGCGGCATCAGTGTTATTCTTACCACCCACTATATGGATGAGGCTGAAATCCTATGTGACCGCGTAGCCATTATGGATAACGGCAAAATTATCGCTGAAGATACGCCGCAAAATTTGATCAAGCAATTATTAAAACGCGGCTTCCATAAGGAACAGAAGGTAGAGCAGGCCAACTTGGAAGATGTGTTTATAGACCTGACGGGTAAGGAGTTGAGAGGCTGATATATGAAACTTATACTCATTCTTCTGGCTATAGCAATTGTAATTAGGGTTGGCAGACTTGCCTGGAAGAAAACGCACAGTACCAAAGAGCCGGCCGACATCGATCATCCAAAACCGCTTACCAAAAGATGGCAGCGTAAGCTCTATACTGTCTGGACATTTTTCATCATCAACATGAGGCGGCTTTTCCGCGACCGCACCGCCTTGTTCTTCACTTTCTTGTTCCCGCTTATTTTCCTGTTTGTTTTCGGCGGTATCTTCGGAAAGAACTCAGGAACTTCTTTTGATGTTGCGATCATTAACAAGTCAAATTCCCAATTTGCCCAGCAGTTTGTGAAACAGATCAATTCTGAAAAAGTATTTAAGGTAAATCACAACATTACAACTATTAATCAGGCTAATGAACAGATGAGCAGGGGCCAGTTGGATGCCACCATTGAATTGCCGGCTAATTTCGGCAAAGCCCAGAATGGTATACCGTCTGGCCAGGCGGTCGTCCACTATACGCAGAATAATTCCCAAGCTGCCCAAACGCTTACTTCGGTGTTACAAGCACAATTCCAGGGCATAAATAGCAAGCTTGTAAAAGTTACTACACCATTTAGCGTAAAGTCAGAAGAAACCAATACCCGCAGCCTTTCGCAGTTTGATTACACCTTTACCGGTTTGCTCGGTTTTGCGATCCTTGGCGCCGGTATCTTCGGCCCGATCAATGTTTTCCCCGAACTTAAAAAGATGGGTATTCTACGCCGGTTACATACGACGCCGCTTCGGGTATGGCAATATTTTATGGCTACTATGCTCGGCAATGCCGTAGTCGGGCTAATGTCGCTGGCCGCTATGTTTATTGTGGCCATATTAGTCTTTAACCTCAAAGTCGTAGGCAATTACTTCGAGCTGGCCCTCTTCTTAGCCTTCGGCATCGTTATGATACTCGGCATTGGCTTGGCTCTTGGCGGCTGGGCTAAAAATGAACGGCAGGTGGCTCCGCTAGCCAACATTATCGTCTTCCCGATGATGTTTTTAACAGGGGTATTCTTCCCGCGCTTTTTGATGCCTACCTGGTTACAGCACATTACTACTTTTATGCCGCTAACTCCGGTGATTGATGGAGCACGCTTGATTGCTACCGAAGGACAGTCGCTGTTTAACCTGGGTTCTCAGCTAGCAATTATGGCAGCGTGGACGATCATCATCTACGCCATTGCCTTCCGTGTTTTCCGATGGGAATAAGCTTGCGAAAGCTTAACATAAGTGGTATAATTATGACATGGACAAGCAACATTTGCACCTTGTCGAAGCTGCCCAAGATGATTTAGTTGAGATTCTGCGGGCAGATAATCCTTCTGTATCGGCTGAAATAGGATTTGACTCTGAAGAAAAGCTTATCCGTATAGCTATCATGCCTGCTGGCATACCAGCCGTAGAAGAAGTTCCCGAAACCAGTACCGGCAATCATGCTGAAACTGCCGAACCCAAGTTAACCCCTGAAGATGAAGCCAGGATAGACCGCCTGGCCGAGACGTACCATAATTATGGCGACGCCTATCGGCAGGTAATGCAGGAAATGCGTAACAGGGCAGCATAAGCACTTACCCACAGCTTTTCCCCAACTACTCGTTAAATAGCTCACAGAAGACGCACGCATTATTTAGTAATCTTATTATTGCTATTCATTCTGAACGGGCGATTAAAAACCCGGAGCTAATGGTAAAGATGGGTACAGGTTAGGAGGCTTATGGGGACAACAACATATGAAGGTGCGAACGATTTACGGCCGCCGGTTTTGTCCGAAAATCCGAATTTCGGGATGCCTGATGCCGGCACAATACATGAGGTTCCACCTTTGCATATCTTACAGACTGTTATAGATGAACGCCGCCGCCTCGAGGGGGCAACGGCCCCACTCAGCGCGGACGAAGCGGGGCTGTTAAGCTCCCGTGGTACGTTAACGGAGATTCACCGTAGGCATGAGGCCCGGGAGCTCGCTTCCGCTGTAGCCCGTTCGTAGTTATAATTAGCACTAATGAATCTTAGCAGCATCCCAACGCCTTTTTTTGCATTGGCACCGATGGACGACGTCACCGATACGGTTTTTCGCCAAATAGTAAGCGAGGCGGCGCCGCCCGATGTTTTTTTCACAGAATTCGTTAACGTTGACGGGTTGCAAAGCCCGGGCCGCCCGAAGTTACTTCGAAAGCTCCGTTTTGATCCGTCTGAACGGTCTCTCATTGCTCAAATATGGGGCAAAGACCCAGAAAATTTTTATAAAACGGCGCAACAAATTGCCGACGGAACGTTTGCGCGCGAGCTTGGGCTCCCTGAAGGTATTAATTTTGCTGGCATTGATTTGAATATGGGGTGCCCCGTAAAAGACGTGGTAAAAAATGGCATATGCAGCGCTCTGATCAACGACCGTGAACTGGCGGGGGAGATAATAGGTGCCACGCGGGATGGCCTGGCGGATAAGTTGCCACTTAGCGTAAAGACCCGGCTTGGGTTTAATGAAATCGATATGACGTGGATCGAGTTCTTGTTGAAACAAAAACTTAACATGTTAACTATTCATGGTAGAACCCGCAAAGAAATGAGCAAGGTTCCTTGTCATTGGGATGAAATTGGCAAAGCACGAGAATTACGGGACCGATTGGCGCCAGAAACGGTAATTGTCGGCAACGGCGATGTTAAAGACCGGGCTCATGGGGAAGAGTTGGCCCGCCGGTATAATCTGGACGGTATCATGATCGGCCGCGGTATTTTTGAAGATCCGTTTGCCTTTGCTCGCCGCAGCCCATGGCCGGGATATGCCGCAGGCCAAAAGATAGCCCTATATAAAAAGCATGTCGAATTATTTATACAAACATGGGAAGAAGGTGAGCGGCCAATCGTAACGCTCAATAAGTTTTGCAAGGTTTATATTAATGGCTTTCCAAATGCTAAAGAAACGCGCGAGCAACTTATGTATGCTGCAAGCGCAAGCGAATTGCTAGACAAGCTTAATTCGTTGCTTGCGGAAGAGGCTAAGCAGCCAGCAATTCTGGGCTAGCTGAATCCGAACCATGTGTGGGAAATGGTTCGGCCGCTAATTCGAATACATAGCCTTCGCCGCTCTCATCTTGTTTGCAGCCTGCCTCTACCAAAAAACTGGCAGCATCGAGGTAGCGGTCGCTGATGCCTACGACATTGTCGGGAAGAATCCGTACGCGCTCCAAGCCTTCGCGGGCTACGGCCGCGCTAATAATAATGCCGGCGTGCCGGGGACTTTCCAGCACCGGATTGTTGTCACTCTCCGTAGGGGGTGCATTGAGTAATATAATGCCCTCGGCCTCTACGTTTTCCCCATCGGGCGATTCTTGTTTCAGCATGAGAGTGAGTACCGGTAAGGGGCCAACCTCTTCAACACCTGTTACGTCTTCTGCTACAACAACGTGTATGTTGTCGGCGTCTACTGGCTCGGTTGCGTCCGGAAAACGGGCGTCTACTAGGCCATAAGTAGGCTGCATTATGTCCGGTCCAACTGGTCCGACGGGTCCAACTGCCGTTTCTATTACGCCAAAATAATGGGCGCGGTCAACTAACTCGACCTGCGCGAGTGCGTTTTTGTTTGCAAATGTCATTTTGTGGTCCCCCTTACGTTTTTGTTAAGAATGAGTTAATAATTGCTCTAATTCCAGTGTACACCGATTCCAGACCCTGTCAAATATGTTGACTAATAGGTTTTTTGTGTTTAGCGTAAACACGATGCACGGCTTGTGGCAAGAAAAGAGAAATATGGTATGCTTCTAGCAAATATAAGGCGGTGGGGAGGAGGAAGCGTGGCTGCAACAAATGAATCTTCAACCAATAATGTGCTAGCCCAGCTAGAAAGCCACTGGGATAGTAATAGGTTTTTATGCGTAGGCCTTGACCCGGTATTGCCGGATGATTTCGAGAGAACCGGGGAATACGATGGGGCGGCACAACAACTCATCCTCCAAAGCATTGACATCGTCCGGGCGACACACCATATTGCAGCAGCGTATAAACCCAATAGCGCCTTTTTCGAAGCAGAACCCGGCGGTTATGACCTGCAGAGAGATTTGATTGAAGCCGTTCACGAGTTTGCGCCTTCCGTACCAGTTATCTGGGACGCCAAGCGCGGCGATATCGGCAAGACGAATAGGGGATATCGTTCTGCCGCTGACCGGCTTCATCCGCAAGGAATGACGCTACACCCGTACCTTGGTGCCGAGGCGCTTAAACCACTACTCGAAGATCCGGACCGAATGGCATTTATTTTGGCCAAAACCTCTAATCCTGGCGCCGGCGAATTCCAGGATGTGGAGGGTAAAGATGGTAGAAAGTTATGGGAAAGGGTTGCTTGGCAGATTGGTCATGATGAGGGATGGAACCAGGGATCGCCGCTCGGTATCGTTGTTGGCGCGACATACCCCGATGACATTGGCCGCGCACGTAAATTGGCCGGGGATAATATCACTATTTTAATTCCGGGCGTCGGTACGCAGGGCGGCGATCTCGAAAAGTCGGTGCAAAATGCCAAGAATAGCCGCGGCGGCGGGTTCCTGATCAACGTTTCCAGCGGGATTTCCCAGCCGAAAGATGAAAGTGGCGAACCCTTACCGGTAAACGGCGCAACCATCAGGGAAGCAGCAGAAAAATTTGATATGCAGATTGTGAGGGCATTGTAATGGCGGAAGTAAAACCTGACGTTCAAGAATTAGTTGTAGGGCTCTATGACATGGGTGAAATTGGTTACGTAGACCCGCCTGGCGAGGGAGTCGTGGTCGAGGATCCTGCATATCCCGAAGAAGTATTCCGCAAGCTTAAAAGTGGACGAATGTCGCCACATTACGTAGGGCTTCGAAATGTTACGTCATTTTCGGAAAGCTTACCAATTCCTATTGAGCAGCAAAAAAGAACACGTGATTTGCTGATAGCATCCTGCGGTGAATTGCTAGATGACCAAGACTATAATCATCTACTCGGTATTCCTCAGGCAGTTACATGTTTGTCAGGACTTATCGCTCAAGCCAGAGGCGATTCCGTGCTGTGGATGCGTGTCGGATCAAAGTCTTATGGCGTGCATGAAGCTATTCAGGGAAACTATGAAGCGGGTGAGTGGGTGTCAACGTTCGATAACGTAATTACCGACGGCGCTACCAAATTAGAGACGGTAGAACCTCTGGCCGCCGAAGGCCTGAACATTGCTTACTTCAATGTGGTTGTCGACCGTGAAGAAGGTGGCAGAGAAACTGTCGAGGCTGCCGGCTATGATTTTGCTGCAGTAGTTGGCATGGGAGCTATTAATGACATTCTGCGGGAAGAAGGCCGGATTACCGAGGAGCAGTGGGGTTGGGCAAACGAATACCGGGCGCGTTTGATGGCTGAATAAATGGTGGGGATGGCTGGGTTCGAACCAGCGACCAATCGGTTATGAGCCGACTGCTCTAACCACTGAGCTACATCCCCCGAAACGCATGCACCGTACCGGCCTGCTCGCCAGCAGAGCTGGCGACTCTGCTGATACTTTTTGATGCCGGCCGTCGTTCTTTATTGCGATGCTCGCTCACCGTACTTAAGTACGTTCCGCTCCACTTCTCATAAACGCCTAGCCCGGCGATCAAATGCATGCGTTTTGGCTAAAATGCATGTACGTAACAGAGAGAGTATACCAGACTCTGCGGGCGCTTTATATACCATGCGAAAGAAGTTCTAAGTTTGGTATGATAGTTAGTAGTGATTAAAGCATCTCATCTCTCCAAGCGGTACCGCAAAAAGCTCGCGGTTGACGATATTAGCTTTGAGGTCGAGACCGGCAAAGTAACTGGCTTTTTGGGCCCGAACGGCGCGGGCAAGTCTACCACTATGCGTTTGATGCTCGGGCTCGATAGAGGGGGCGGCGGCACAACTTTTGACGGCAAAAAGCTGCACCAGTATGCCCAGCCGTCCAAGATGATCGGTATCTTGCTCGAAGCCAAGGCTTTTCATCCGACCCGTTCTGCCCGCCAACATTTAAGAATCTTGGCGGATGCCGGCGGGACTCCGCTTAGCCGGGTTGATGAAGTATTGGAGCAAGTAGGTTTAAGCGACGTAGCCAAGAAAGGTCCGGGCAAGTTTAGTTTAGGTATGAGCCAGCGGCTCGGCATTGCAGCGGCTCTTCTGGGCAAACCGAAGTACCTGATGTTGGACGAGCCTGCTAACGGCCTGGATCCGGAAGGCATTGTCTGGCTGCGTGATTTTCTAAAAGCTTATGCCGACCAGGGGAACGGCGTGTTTGTCTCGTCGCACCTGCTCAGCGAAATGTCGCAGATGGCTGATAACGTGGTAGTCATCGGCAAAGGGAAGCTCATCGCCGATACATCTATGAAAAAGCTTGTTGCTGCCAGCGGTCATTCTGGCGTATTCGTACGTTCGCCGAAACTCGCTATGCTCGAACGTTTGGTAAAAGCGCCGAAGGTTACTATCGACAAAATTGATGGCGGTTTGAAAATATCAGGCATGACAAGCGATGCTATCGGCAAACTCGCCTTTGAAAATGGCGTACCAGTATATGAACTGGCTCCGCAAGCCGCTTCGCTCGAGGAAGCATTTTTGGAATTGACGGCCGATAGCGAAGAATTTGCGCCGAAGAAGGGGGCAAAATAATGCTGCCGACTATAAAAGCAGAGCTTCGAAAACTATATTCGGTACGTTCAACCTACGTGATCACGGGCGTCGGCCTGCTGCTGACCATATTCGTCACGGGCTACATCCAAGGATTCAATCTGAAGGGCGCCGATCTACTCAATCCGAATCATTATGCGCTTGTCATTACCGGCGCGCTTTCCAGTGTTCCGCTTATCTTAGGCTCTATAGTGGCGCTACTGCTTATCACGCACGAATACCGGTACAATACCATTCTCTATACGCTCACCAACAGCAGGAGCCGCGGTAAGGTTCTGGCGGCCAAAATAGTTACCGTCACGATCTACGCACTGTTGCTTACGGTGGTAGTAGCTGTATTGGCACCGTTAGCATCCTACATCGGCATCTCTCTGAAAGGTTCCCACTTAGTAGCGCAAACTATTCCGTACGCCAGTTTGCTATGGCGCAGCTTATATTACGGATGGACTTCGCTCCTGGCTGCCTTAGCAATAGGCGTGCTTATACGCAGCCAAGTTGGCGCCATTGTCACGCTGTTCGTCATACCGACGGTAGAGCTCATGTTTACCTCGCTGCTTAAAACAAAAGCCGTATATCTTCCATTTACCGGCACTTCGAATGCTATCTTAACCCATCCGGCCGCCTCCCAAGGGACAATGAGCTACGGCAGGGCCGCAATCATCTTCGGCCTATATTTATTGGTAGCCTGGATTGTGGCTTGGATTCTCTTTTTGCGCCGCGACGCCAACTAGCATATTGTTATATACTGTTAATTGTTATTAGATATGCAAATACAAACATATACAAACAAAGTATCAGATTTTATACGCAAGCTCGGAGACACTCGGTTCGCAGGGCAGGTGCTCTTTGTGGTTATCGTTTTGCTGATTAGTTGGAGCGGCATTAAAAGTATCCAAACCAATTATGGTTTGCAGAAACAAATTTCCGGGCTGAAACAGCAAGATGAAGTCCAACAACTCCAAAACAATAATCTTCAGCTTCAAAATCAGTACTACAACAGTGACCAGTACCTAGAATTGTCTGCCAGGCAAAACTTTGGCTTAGCCAAACCGGGCGAACAAGAGATCATTGTCCCTGAAAGCGTGGCGATGGCTTACACGGTCGACGTTCCATCCGACCAGAAAACCGCAACTGCACAACCGGCTTACCAACACAACTTTGAATCCTGGGTAGATTTTTTCCTTCACCGCCAGAGCAACAATTAGGATCAAGCGTAAAAGCCGCGGACATTATTGACATTTCTACCCCTGTTTGCTACACTGTACTGAGCTAAAAATTCCTTACTGGTAGGGAAAAGAGCAGCCGGTGACGACAGATTTATTTCATCGCACCGTGCGATGAGGAAAAACGACAGTTTGCCACATTACCAGATGTGCGGGGTGGAGCAGCGGCAGCTCGCGTGGCTCATAACCACGAGGTCGCAGGTTCGAGTCCTGCCCCCGCAACCAAGAAAAGAGTCCGACTCGTGTCGGGCTTTTTTCTTGGTTCTGAGCATATCGCAGCGGAAAAGGCCGAAGGCCGCTATCCTGCCCTCGCAACCATTTCTATGTATAATAGAAATTAAGAAACGTATAGTTTTAATCTGTTATTTTAATCAACTAATGCCAGATTAAAGTGATATAGTTGCTGAAATACTTGACTTAATAAGTTAAATATGCTATTATGTAAATAACATCGCCATAAAGGCGTAACTCTCTTCAAGAAATTAACGTAAATAAAAAGGAACCAGTCATGTGGTTTTTATATGCACTTGCGAGTGCGCTATTTGCTTCTGTTCGTAGAACGAGCGAGAAACAACTTTCTCATAAATTAAATCATTTTACTCTGGGGTGGACCGTTCAAATGGCAGCGCTTCCAGTGTTGCTATTAGGGCTTTTAGCCTTCGGCCCAATTTTTAATCCCTTTACATTAGGTGTGAATTTTTGGCTGCCAACGATTCTTATATGGATTGGCTTTTATCCATTAAATCAATTCCTGTATATAAATGCATTTAGACACGGCGAACTTTCAAAAATATTACCCTTATCCAGCCTTGGGCCTGTAATTTCGCTACTGCTAGGCTGGCTTTTGCTTAGTCAAATACCTTCCTTGATTGCGATGATAGGAATATTTGTAATAGTTATAGGTATATATGTTTTGAATCTAAAAGGACGGTATCTGCATAATCCGTTAAAGATTTTCACGGCCGATAAAGCAAATCTATATACATTGCTCGGGTTGATAATTAATTCGGCAGCAGGGGTTTTAGATAAAAGAGCCATTGATGCTTCAGGACCAATGTATTACAGCTTTGTGAGTACGTTAGGAGCGGTAGTTGTGATGTTTATATTGGCCAGGGTAACTGGGGTGAGCGAGACGCCTCAAATTAAACAGCAGGCCAAACCATTACTAATAACAGGTGTGTTATTTGGATTGTCATACGCTGCCTACATACTGGCTCTTGGTAGTGGTCCATTGGCTTATGTGATTGCGGTACGCAGTGGTGCTGCCTTACTAATTGGTTCATTAATCGGCTTTTGGTTTCTCAAAGAACCTTTCACTAAACCTAAGTTCGCGGCTTTAATTTTAATCTTGGCGGGTTCAACTCTATTAGCTGTAGGCTAAGGAGGATATAATTTATTCCAACGTAGTAACTCTTTACTAGTCAGACTCCAATCGATTGCACGTACGCAACGAAAATAAGAGCTCGGCTGTACGCCGGGTTTTTGTTGTGGTTGAAACCTGAAGCTAACCGCTTAAGGTCCTTACGAAGAGTTTGTTATTATGCTTCTATGCCAGTTGCAAGAGATCTAGAAGTAAACGACCCCAAGGTGTTATTAGACAGAATTAGAAAAGAATTCCCTCAAATTAACTGGGAAAGCTACGAATTTATAAATCATGGATGGGACCACGAAGTAATAATACTCGATAAAAAGCTGGTTTTTCGTTTTCCAGCATCCTCAGAATATCTGCCGGCTCTGAAAGAGGAAGTGAGGTTAATGAAACATTTGCACTCTAAAATAGATTTTCCAATGCCTCATTATAAATATGTAGCAAAAGACAATTCTTTTGCGGGCTATGCGATGTTGCCGGGAGTAGAACTATCAAAAGAACTTTTTGATCGCCTAGATATCTCTGATAAAAAACTATTGGCGATGCAATTAGCTGATTTTCTGTCACAATTCCATGCGATTGATATTGGTGAAATACGACCATTTAATATAGGCCAAGCGAACTTATCAAGCGAGAGCCTGGAGCTTAGCAAGAATGCCGAAAAATATTTACATTCCGTATTGGGTGAAGATGAATTCAGACAAGTTCTAGACATTCTAAAAATCTTGAATGAAACAGTGAATGGCCAGTTGCCTCGTACATTGACGCATAATGATATCTCTCCCAAACACTTATTGTGGGATCTGGAGGAAAAACAGCTAAGCGTTATAGATTTTAGCGACCGTTCTATTTCTGATCCTGCAATGGATTTTGCTGAGTTATTTATATATGGATTACCTTTTGTGCGATCCGTGTACGCACTCTACAAGGCTAAGAAAGATGATAATTTCCTAAAAAGAGCACTCATTTATTACAAGCGAGTCGGAATTTCTATGCTAATCAATTCTTTCCAAACTGAAAGACAAGACTTTAGCGAAGCAAAGACGCTCTTCAGTGATGCAGTTAAACAAACTAAAGTTTAATTGGTTCCTGCACACCAGAGAATATTTTCTGGGCAATGAAATTGCAATGATCTGTAAACGGTGTTATAGTAGCCAAAAGTTTTAAGACAGGAGTCTTCAAGTGAGCGAGAGAGTTAATAACATGGACAATACTTTTCGTTGGATAGGTTATGGGCGCGACCATATTGCAGAGACCCAGGCCAAGTTAGATGATGATTATAGGCGCCACTTCGGGCATTACTTTGCGGTAAGAGAAGAGATGTTCGGCGAACTTGAAGACGATGGGTACATTAGGGGCGAAAATATCGCGGACTATGCGGAAGCGTCAATGCGCTTGGATGGCGTATCTGCCGCGGAAGCGTCTGAAAAAGCTGCGCAGCTAGCTAAGATTTTCACTCCCTCAGCTGGTGATCCCGCCTTGCCTATTTATTTCCGCAGTGGCGAGCGGAGGCAAGGGGATAGGGCTGTATTGGCTATCCGTCCGGCCTCCGCATCGGAAGACTCTCTACATTTTGCATTGGCAAGGGACAATAATAACAGCGAAATTCACGATCTTGTACTTACCGCTGAAGGCACCCCCAATGTTTTTAGGGAAGGGTATCTTTCTCTTTCTTCTGGTGGCGGCAATACGGTTCATTGGACATACGGCTGGCAGGGGACGGCAAGCGTTAATTTAAGAGGCTTAAAAATTACCGATGACCCTGAAGAAGCTTCCGAGTTGACGCGTAAAGCCCCTAGCGTACTGATGGGCGAGGCTGCGATCGAGGCTATAGACCCTGATGAGCATGAGGCACATGAGGATGTTGCTCTTAAAGCAATAATAACGGGCCAACAGCCTGCTTTTCGAGACGACAGTTTCAACCGGGATACGGTTGAAGGCCAGACGCAAAAGAGAATAGCGGCTTATGCCACCCGGCTACTTACCGCAATAGAGGGCGGCATGCTAGGGCTAAGAGACAGGGTGCCGGTGCAATTCCACCCCGCGGTTCTTCCCTTGGTCTTAAGCCAGGCAGAGGTTGAAACTGCGCTGCTTGAAGGCGTGGCAGACGCCGGCGATGTTTTAAGTTCGGATGCCATCAGCTTAATTGAGGAGGTGGTCGCAAGTAAGCCTCGTCACAGGAATACGGGTCAAATAATTGACGCCGCAATTATAGATCAGCTGGAAGCCTTAGAATCTATAGCAGACTCCATTCTGATAGATTCCGGTGTGGACATAGAGCCTCGGAGCCTCATGCATGCCGCTTTGCAGGACCCCGTTCTTTATCGAAGCCTTGCGCTTAGATGGAAAAAACCTACTATGAGTACAGTCGCGCGGGAAGCCGTTTGGGCATATATAGCGGGCACGCCGCGTTTCAGGGGCTTGCGCCATTCCAATTAATAATTCCGGAATTCGTTAGTAATTCCGCCCATTTGCTATGATTTTAAGTAATGGGCAGACAGAAACCTAAGCTTTCTTGGCATCGTCGGCAATTAAAGAACACCCGTTTTTGGATTCTGGCGGTTGCTATCACTGCGTCGATCGTCATCGCCGGCCTTGTTCAGTTTTTTGTACCTTCAGGTAGTTTGCAGACGATACGTATAGAGCAAACTTATGGTTTTATATCATTGTTTTTGTTGTACATTGCTTTGCTGGCCTCCCCGCTTACGAAAGTTTTCCCAAATATACCACTTAAGGTGGAGTACCTGCATGCACGGCGGGCTATAGGCGTTTCAGCATTCTACTATGCTGCCTTACATGTTTATATAACTTTCTTTGATCAGCTGGACGGGTTTAATGGCATCAAATACCTCAATAATACGTACAAGTGGTCACTGTTGTTCGGGATTTTTGCTCTGGCCGTGCTTTTTATAATGGCTGCCACCTCGATCAATTGGATAGTCGACCACATGGGCTATAAACACTGGAAATTACTGCACCGTGTAGTGTACTTTGCTTCGTTGGCTGTGTTGTTGCACATCATTCTGATAGGTCCGCACTACGACAACGGCCTGAGTTTTCTGGGCATGCTCACATATTTGGCGGGGGCAATTTTAATTGTCTTAGAGATTCTTAGAATCCGTATCAATTTCCGAAAACAAAAGGCGGAACGTGAATAAGCGTTTATTGAGTGCAGCCTTAGTGGCGCTACTAGCTTGTTTGTCAGTACCCGGCGTGGCGAGCGCCCACGTTCTCAAGGTCGATGGCAGTATTGGAGCAGTATTGCATATCAACCCCGATGATAATCCTACTACCGATGGCCCAACAGACTATATTATGTCGTTCGATGATGATAACGGCCAATTCAGCCTGCCAAAATGCGATTGCACGGTTTCTATCATAAACAACGGCCAAACAATAGCTACCGAACCATTAGTCAATTCAAGTAACGAAGTCAGCGAAAATCACTATACTTTCACGGAGCCCGGAGTTTATGACATGCAATTTACCGGCAAACCCAAACAATCCGGTGGTTTCCAGCCCTTTACGCTCAACTATGAAGTGCGGGTTACGGGCGGGCAGGCAGGCGCCCGGTCATTTCCTGTATTGTTGTGGGTTGGTATTGGGATGGGCATGCTGCTCGTGTTGCTTGCAGCTTACGCTTTGAACTATGATAGCGATGAAGCTGCAATAGCAATGAATAAGGAGCATCAATGAAAAAACTATTAGCAAGTATAGTAACAGCCATAACAATAGCCGTGGCATTGCCTGCCGTGGCCTTTGCTCACGTGATCGTCACGCCGAACCAGGCGGATGTGGGCGCCAGTACGAAATTTAATGTCAGCGTGCCAAACGAGAAAGAAGTTGCCGTTACAAGCGTTAAGCTCGATATACCGAAAGGCGTTCAAAATGCTTCGCCTGATGTAATGGCCGGCTGGAATATTACTACTACTGCGGATAGCAGCGGGAACGTCACCTCCATAACATGGACAGGCGGCATTCCTGTCGGCCAACGGGCAGATTTTGCATTCAAAGCACAGTTACCCGCCAATGCTACCGAACTGGATTGGAAAGCCTATCAGACATACGCAGATGGCACTGTCGTCCAATGGGACCAAAATCCTGCAACCAATGGCAAAGCCGTAAAAAATAACGTTGGCCCGTATTCGGTCACCAAAGTAGTTAATGACCTTAATTCAAGTAATACTTCCCAAGATGACAATTCAAATAAAAGTACGCTCGCATTAGTTCTTAGTATCGTAGCCCTAGTCTTTAGTCTCAGCAGTTTATTCCTGCGCCGCAATTCTGCAACAAAAAAATAATTGCCAATTCACCTTCAGAGTCCTGAGGCAAGGATCCCCATGCTTAAAAATATGAAAAGAGCCCTGGGCAGGGGCTCTTTTCATGTGTGCAGCTTTGGCGAAATTAATCGCTGCTGTTGCTTTGGCTGACCGAAACCGTTTGGTTAGTCGTATTGTTGTTTGTAGCAGGGCCGCTCTGGGCACTCCCATGACTACCCGAACTCATAGCGTCGCCAGTATTAGCGGTCTGATTGCTGGAATTAGATACGCTCACTTTGCTGCTATTGCTGTTCTGGCTGTTATTTCCGCCGTAGCCTGAACCGGAGCTTGTATTGGTCTGGCTAACGCCCACACTCTGGTTAGTCGTATTGTTGTTTGTAGCAGGGCCGCTCTGGGCGCCGCCGCCGTTTCCAATGCTTGTACTGGAACCAGTGCTGGCACTTTGGCTGTTACTGTTTGTCATGGTCACGTCGCTGGAGTTAGACGAAACGCTATTGTTGCCGCCATTATGCGGGTAAGGATAGAAGGGGTACCAATTATTTTGGTTACCGCTTGGCCCAGAACTTACGTTGCTTTGACTGCTGCTAACGCTCTGGTTAGTCGTATTGTTATTTGTAGCGGGGCCGCTTTTTGCGCCGTGGTTATTGCCATAGGGCCAATAGCTATGAGACCAGCTGTAGTAGTACGCATCGCCAGTCGACGCGCTCTGGTCGTTACTGTTTGCTATACTCATGTTACCCTTATTTGAAGAGTGGCTGTTATTGCCGCTATTTCCTTGCGCCGAGGCTACTCCGGTTACAGCTCCGCAGCCTAATGTTGCTATTGTGGCGCTGATTGCGCCGATTCGCGAGATATGCTTCTTTACCATGCACATGCTCCTTCCTAACTTAGCGAGGACATGCACGCCGGCCGCCTCTTTAATCTTGCTATTCAAGACTATAGGTTCCACTTGCGCAGCTCTATGCGCTGCGTCACAAAGAGTGCGTTAAAAATACTACT
This sequence comes from Saccharimonadales bacterium (SeqCode), assembly GCA_035546975.1. Taxonomy (GTDB): domain Bacteria; phylum Patescibacteriota; class Saccharimonadia; order Saccharimonadales; family UBA4665; genus JARIHC01. The sequence goes on along the minus strand of DASZVS010000010.1, from coordinate 54,163 downwards.
ATCATATGTAATATTTACGGTAGGCGTTCTACGCCGGAGCTTGTGCCGTAAACATACGGTTAAGACTGCCTTCGGCCGCAGCTTGAAGCGCTCGAGGCTTTTTGATTATAAAATGCCTGCTCTCCCGCATTATCAATTCTTCTTCAATTAACTGCAGCATTTCCCGATTAACAGTAGCGCGGTTTATATTGAGCGTGTGGGCGAAATCGTCATATGTGAGGGGCATCGGTATAATGAACTCGCTACCTATTTTTTTACCGTAATGCTCTGCAAAAAATAGTAACTGGTGTGCAATACGTTGCCTGGCAAAAGGCAATTGCAAGCTTTGCATCCTTTTTTGGCTTGAACGCAATGAATTCATAGCCGTAGCTAGCGCTAATTTAAGGAATCTGCGGTCAGACATTACTTGGTCCCTGAAAGTGTCGCGGGGAACAATGCTGAACTCAATCTCGCACATAGCTTCGTAAAATAAATCATTGGTGCTTGTGTCGAAAGACCAATAGAGAGGGAATATCTCGCTTGGCCCTGTGATTGCAATGAGCTGAAAAGTTCCTTCCGTAGTAATATCGTAAGTTTTTACGTAGCCTCTGCGCAGAAAGAATACTCCGCGCGGCATCTCGTCTGCATGAATAAGAATACAACCCCGATTACGGGTATGGTGCCTGGCATTTTGAAATAATGCCGCAAACGTGGCTTCCTGCACACTCTGCATACGTCTAAAGCGTACGTCTTGAAAATGCTTGAGGCTGTAAAATATTCGTGGCTTTTCTGTGGAATAGTCGAATTTTTCTAGCCACGCATAGCGGCTTTGGCTGCTGGGAGTGTATTTTATTTCCTTGTGAGTAAGGGTAAGAAAGGTTATGGTAGATTGAAATAGAGGGAGGTTTATTTTATGGATCGTAGAAAAATGATGGCTGCAATTGGTATTGTCGTCGTTGCCATAGTGGTGGTAGTCGGCGTAATCTTGCTAGCAAATTCATCTTCGCCAGGCCCGGGCCCAACAACGAAAAACCCAGGCACCAACCAGCACGCTACACAGAGCAAACCGTCTCAACAGGCGCCTAACTCATCAAGCTCGCCGGGGAGTTCTAACTCCAGCGCAACCTCGGCAAATGGCTCACTTGCCAATTCGGGCCCTGGCGATGTTCTCGGTGTATTTGTGGCAGCTTCCACCCTTGGTTACATATTCTTTATACGCCGCCGTTTACGTGCAGGCCAGTAATAATCTGAAATAAAACGAGACGTAGAGAATATAGCCGTAGTGCTTTACAATAGAGGCAATGGCCTTACCAATAACTGCAGGCAGCGATAGCCTGGATAGCCAAACACACACGCAAAGCCCTCAAAGTTCCGCCGGGTCTGGCTCTCCCGCAACTGCTCCGACGAGCAGTGTCCAGCCAGGAACCGCAACGAGCCTACTAACCTCTACTCAGGGCGTTAAGCTGAACAATACGCAATTATCAGTAGTCAATATATCTACCTCTCCACAGACTATTACCGGGCAGACTCACACCGCCAATCCGCCGAAGACCCACCACATAAACCCGGTTTTACTCGGTATAGCGGGCGCCTGTTTGCTGCTTGCCGTGGTCTTTTTCGTGATCATTTCACGCTCGGGCAAAAAAGATAAATATTAAAAGAATTTTGCTTGCCAAGCCGCAGTGCTTGTGGCTATTATAGAAACAGGTCAAGCGAAACAAAAAACTAGAGCGCGCAGACTTTGACAAATTATCAAAAATGTGTATAATATATAGTGTTTCGTGATCACAAACAAAAACCACCAATATACAAACATAAAACAAAGGAGAGGATATATGAAATCAACAAGCGGTCTGGCATTCGAACTTGCCAGTACCTCTGACCAGGGCATCCTGAGGATAGACCGGATACTCAAGTCACTCTAAAACAAAACTATAAAACCGGGCTCTGCGTATAGCTGCCCGGTTTTTAATTTGCTAAGGCTGAATGGAAGCTCAATATAGCGAAGAGTAGCATAATGACAGCTACGATCCTTAGTAAAACTTTTGCAGGAACAAGGTGCAAGAACCTGCTGCCTATGCCGACGCCAAGCGCAGCTACTACCCATAATGCAGCAGTCGCTCCGATAGCTACACTAAGGGGATCGTGGTATTTTGCGGCATAGTTAGCGGTAGCAATCTGGGTGATGTCTCCCCACTCGCCGATAAAAATTACACTGAAAGCTGTCGCAAAAACCTTCAAGGGTTTATGGCCGTCTTTATTTTTTGGTTTTTTGTGTATTACATCTTCGGCGCCGTGTTTGCCAAAAAAGAGCAGCATAGAACCGGTCAGGAATAGTAAGCCGATGACCAGCTCCATAATGTTATGCGGCAATAAAGTAAGTAGCTTAGCCGCAGCAACGGCGATAATTACGTGCACAAAAAAAGCGCTGGCAGCGCCCAACCAGACATAGAAGGCCGGGTACCGGTTGCCCAGCAAAAGTGCGGCGAACATGGATTTATCGGGAAGCTCGGCGATGAATATGACACCGAAAACCAGCAACGCAACGGCAAGATCAAACTGCATAGACAGTCTATTATAATATGTTCGCCTGCTTCGCCGCTACCTACGAGCCATTTATTCGCGGCGTTGCTGCCGCAAAGCACGGGACGCTGGCAGAACTTACCAGCCGACTAAGCGGATTCTGGCGGACGCATCATGGCCGTACCCGGATTGCTTATGCTCGTCAGATTAGACGACAAATGAGGTAAAACCCCTAATTCTTTCGCCTCCCTTAGGCCAGCGATCATTTTTTCGACGGCTTCTAGGTCTTGCATAGTAAAATCACCCGAAAGTGCCATCGAGTCGGGGCCGATCTCGGCCACTTCAGCGTAAGAGAAATGGGTTTGCCTATAACCGGACGTGTTGACGCTGGGCGTGGTAAAGCATATTGTGGGTTTTTCTATTACTTCTCCATCTTCGCCCTGGTCATAGGAAACGGAAACAGATGCCTTGCTCAGATGGTTTAGGTTTCGAGGGTCAATAAGGCCCTTAGCTTTTTCCGTAATTCCAAGCCTTTCAAGCTCTCGGACATGCTGCGTCTGAATATCTACAAGCAGCAGTTCTTCTGATTCGACATTTTCTTGGCTAGACAGGGCATTTTTGTTTGACATAATCTATCTACATATTAGCATAAGCTTGATAAAATGTCAAATGTAGTAGCGATCCGTTTAATTATTCAAATATAGTTTAAATCGGTTTCTAAATCGTAATCCCAGTGCCCTAGTGCTTTTGCTTCCTGCTTGGTACCTACAAAACCTTGGGCAGGGTCTATTACAATTGCCGGTTTTGGATCATGCTTAAGTATGCCCCAGGCATGCGGGCCGCCACGGTCAGGCTTATTATTTCGCTGGATTCCTGGCTCTCCCTCTAAGAGTCCATCTGCAATCAGTCTCTCCAGTAGCAAAGCGCTTAGTAGACCCTGGTGGCGGCATACCCCGGCTCTATTTTTAATAAAATCACTAAGAGGAATGAGCTGGTCGCCGTAATAGCGGCTGCTTATCATTTCCGCCATATCTCCGTCGTATGGCATAACCTGTGCGACCCGCGCGCGTACCGCCGAAAGAACCGTTCTTTCAGGAACTGCTCTGCGTGCTAAACGTAATGCTGTGTGTAAAGGCCTGTAAACTTTATCAATAATTTCGGAGTCGCCATCTGCAACTATAGCTTCACGGGCTCCGCCTCCTAGGTATACTCCGCCGTTTATTTTTTTAGAATTTCTCCCCAATACCTGGCGGTCTTTAAAATAACCGTATGGAGCTGATTCATCGGGCGGGCTATAGTCCGCGCTTCCCTTAAGGCGTTTTTCCACCACGTGCGTACTTCCATCTTCGCCGGGTTTGACGTTAAATAGCTGCGCAGTTAGGAGGGTGGGGTTAGTCGGATTGCCATTAATAATTGTTAGGCCTGCACTATTACGAGCTATATTAAATTGCTGCCGGGCTACATAAGGGCTGAATGCAAATTCTTCCCGGATATCTTTATCGTATTGGCCAATACTGTAGACCTCGCCATCTCTTAGGCCAACGCAGCCTTTAGAATAGGGGTCCGAAGCATTAAATTGCACGTCGCATAATATATAACCCACCGCAAAAGAAGGGTCGGTGCTCGTATCAACAATGCTAAATGTATGGTCGGCGACATCAATAACTGCCACTATCTTACCTGCGACGCCAAATTTTCGATCTGCGTCTTCAGGGCTTCCAATTGTACTTTGAGCATTAACCTCAATCTCTTGATAGGGCTGCAATTCAATATGGGGGATGGTGGAGGTAGTTAGCTCTGCTGAGCTAAAAACGGGGACACGGGCCATTAATATATTATGACAAAATATATATAAAACGTCAAGTATGGTAGCGGCGAGTGGACTTGAACCACTGACCCCAGGCTTATGAGTCCTGTGCTCTAACCAACTGAGCTACGCCGCCTTGTCGGCGCCAGCCGTTAAGCTGGCAAGCCGACGAGCCAAAATAAGTTTCGCTCATCTGCTTCCCAGCTTTCCGCTACGCCTCCTCCCAGTTTTTTAAACAGTCGCTTATTGCTTCCTGGTTTAAAAAACCGAATTCAAGATTATTATACATGCCGAGCGCAGCAATCAGATGCGGGCATTACGGAATACCTATAACAATCAAGGGTTAATATAGCATGTTTTGTATCTGTTTTTCCAGGGGTATTATGCTAGAAGAGCTCAGGCTTGGCTGCCCGTAAATTTTGCCAGCAAGGTTCAAAAAGCGGAGCGGGAAGCGTTTTGAAAGTTCGCCATTCCTGGTCGACATATTTATCGGGCTCAGTGATGGACGGCTCGCCGCTTTTCCAGTCCGAATATACCCAAATGGTTATGTAGTGCTTTTTATCTTTTTCAAAAATGTCGTTGGTAGCTGCCAAAAAACGGACATTCGTAATAACGAGACCGGTCTCCTCAAGAACTTCGCGTTTTGCACCCTCTTCCCAAGATTCGCTGAATTCTAAGTGCCCGCCGGGGATGCTCCACGTTCCGTCGCCGTGTGCGCCGCGGCGCTTACCCATAAGGAATTTGCCGTCTTTCCAAATAAAGACGCCAATGCCAACAAGCGGTCTGTTAATAGCAGCCATTGGTACAATAATAAGATATGGAGTTGCTATTGCCAAAGCCGGGAAAGTATATCGTTGCCGTTTCGGGCGGCGTGGATTCCGTATCGCTCCTGCATGCTTTGCAGCGGCGGCCGGGCCTGGAGCTAGTAGTCGCTCACTATGACCATGGCATTAGGGACAACTCAGAGAAGGACAGGATTTTTGTTGCAGATCTTGCCAGACAATACGAACTGTCGTTCGTTTATGAGGAAGGTGCGTTAGGGCCACGGGCGTCTGAGGCCAAAGCCCGCGAGGCCCGGTATAATTTTTTGCAACGGACACAGCAAGAGCATAATGCCGCCGGTTTGATTACCGCCCATCACCAGGATGATGTTCTAGAGACGGCCATTATCAATATGCTCCGTGGTACCGGCCGGAAAGGTTTAAACGCTTTGTCTGAACGGCCCGGCATTTTCAGGCCGCTACTTAATGTGCCTAAAGAAAGTGTACTTTTATATGCTAAAGAGCAAGGCCTGCAATGGCATGAAGACGAAACCAACTCCGATGATGCCTACTTGAGGAATTATGTACGCCACAATCTGCTGCCGCGGTTTAGCCGAGCAGACCGGAGGGAATTGATACGGATTATAACTGATATTGATATTACTAATCGCGAACTGGATGATCTCTTATTGCTGCAGCTGCCTTTCCGGCCCGACACAGACAGCATGGACAAAAAATGGTTCCGCCAATTGCCGCATGCCGCGGCTCGCGAGGTTTTAGCTGCCTGGTTCCGGGCGCATGGCATTCGTGATTTTAACCGGGGAACGCTTGAAAGATTGGTGATTGCAGCAAAAACGGCGCAAGCCGGTAGTAGCTTCGATGTCCTGAAAGGTGTAAATTTATATGTGGATACCCAGGCTTTGGCACTCGAGCATACCGAGCGCTAGCAAAAATAATATAGCGGAGGTATAATAGGAATCCATGGATAAAAAATCGTTCCGTTCCGGTCGTAAATCAGGCAAGGGTAGCGGCAATAACCGCGGCATGAAGAACGCCGGCTTCATCGCGCTACTCGTACTATTCGCATTAATCGTTTTCGCGGCTGCGAACCAGCCGAGCAGCCTGAAGACCATTTCTGCCAGCCAGGCTATTGCTGATACCAACTCTGGCAAATACAGCAAAATCGTCGTGAATAACAATGAGCTGGACATCACAACGAAGGGCGAAGACCACGCCACACTCAAGACATATGTCGACGGTAATTCCAGCCTGAAAGACCAGGGTTTCAATACTTCCAAAGTTTCTGTTTCGTATAAGCCAGAATCCAGCGGTACCTCCACGTGGGTTGGGCTGGCAGAAGCTATCATTCCCGTATTATTGATTGCCGGTTTCTTATATTTCATGCTCCGCAGTGCGCAGGGGCAGGGCAACCAAGCGCTCAGTTTTGGCAAAAGCCGCGCCCGTTTATATGGCAACGAGAAGGACAAGATTAATTTCAAAGATATTGCCGGTAGCGATGAAGCCAAGCAGGATCTTGAAGAAGTCGTTGAGTTTCTGAAGTTTCCAAAGAAGTTTTCCGGAATGGGCGCCAGGATACCGAAAGGCGTTTTGCTGGTTGGTCCTCCGGGTACCGGTAAAACTATGCTTGCACGGGCTGTAGCCGGCGAAGCAAATGTGCCGTTCTTCAGTATTTCGGGTTCGGAATTCGTTGAGATGTTCGTTGGTGTAGGCGCCTCCCGCGTACGCGACCTATTTGCCAAGGCCAAGAAAAACGCACCCTGCATTATTTTCGTAGACGAGATTGACGCTGTTGGCCGGCGCCGCGGTTCCGGCATGGGCGGCGGGCACGACGAACGCGAGCAGACCTTGAACCAAATTCTGGTAGAAATGGATGGTTTCGAACAGGGCCAGAATGTCATTGTGCTAGCCGCTACTAACCGGGCAGATGTGCTCGACCCGGCACTCTTGCGCCCCGGACGTTTTGACCGGCGGGTTAATATCGGCCTGCCTGACCGCAAAGACCGCGAAGCTATTCTAAAGGTCCACTTTGAGAAAAAACCGATCAGCAAAAATGTCGATCTTGATGCCTTGGCCGCAAAGGCTGCCGGTTCTTCTGGGGCAGACCTGGCAAACATTGCCAATGAAGCCGCCATTATTGCTGCCCGCAATTCACACCATGAAATTACTGAACACGATGTCACCGAGGCTTTCGAACGTGTTGCCATCGGTCCGGAACGCAAGAGTAAAATAATGACCGAAGCCGATAAGCTTACGACGGCCTATCATGAGGCCGGCCACGCTTTAGTCGGCCATGTTATGCCCGATGCTGATCCGGTACACAAGGTTACCATTATTCCGCGCGGTGCTACCGGCGGCGTAACCTGGTCTATCCCGCCCGAAGATCGCGTATACGTATCGCTCATCCAGTTTAAAGACATGCTTGCCCGCGCGCTTGGTGGCCGTATCGCTGAAGAAGTTGTGCTCGGCAAAGACCGCATCACGACCGGTGCCAGCAACGACTTGCAGCAAGCCGCCGAAATGGCCCGCGACATGGTAGTTAACCAAGGTATGGGCAAAAAGCTTCGCGACCAAGTTTTTCACGTTGACGATGGCATGATGCTTGACCGGCTTGTTCATGAACGCGAATATTCAGATGAAACCGCCAAAGTAATCGACGACGAAGTAGAGTCACTTATTACAGAGGCCGCTGTCCGCGCCCGGGCAGTCATCAAAGCTAATCTTACGCATCTCGAAAAGCTTAAGGATAAATTGATTGAAAAAGAAACCGTGAATGCCGACGAAGTCGTTGAAGCCCTCAAAGGTGCCAAGCTTCCATCTGCCGCCGCGTTGTATTAGCCGGCTGAAGTAATTAATGTTAGTGTAAAATTATGAAAAACGAAACGAAGGACGCGCAAACGCCTCAACCTTCTGACGCCAATTACCAGTCGCCAGTACTTCCGACAGATTCAGTATCATCAACAGTTTCTCCTAATCAGAATAATCCAGCCGTGGTACCCGCCGGCAATGATGATAACTCTCCACGAAAACGCAGACCCCGCATAAGGATAATAGCCGTAGGAGTAATTCTCGTATTGGCTGTAGTAATTATTCTTTTAACATCTGTTTTTACCCATCTAAATTCCGAAGGTAAAGCGGCAGAAACGGTAAGCGATAATTTTATACAAGATCTGGCAAACAATAACGCTTCGGCAGCCTATCAGCTTACAGACAGCACTTTTCGGCAGAATAACAGCGAAGCTAAGCTAGATGTAGTTATACGGACCGCCCATAAGAATATTGAGGGGAAGCCAGTCCGTAAAAACTTTGGTATCAACGATTTCAACGGAAAAACAACGGCCACCGTTAATTACTCAACAAACGGTCCTGGGGGGTCAGGCATTACCAGCATAACCTTGCGAAAGAATGACGGCCAGTGGCAGGTAGATGGTGTTCAGTTTCCTACCTTTGCCCTAAAAGGCTACACGATTCAATAGCGCGGATTACCTTATTGAGCTGTTATCTCAAGAGCGGCTGGTCTATACTGGGTGATAACGTATCATGAATCCTAGTTCCGCCGCATCGACATCAAAAAAGAAGTCGCGAATAAGCATCAGCAATGTTGCCTTTTTGCTTATGGCAACATCTTTTATCGGGCAGCTGCTTGGTTTTTTGCGAACTAAACTAGTCAATGCAAACTTTCCGGCGACTGGTCCTCATAGTACCGACGCCTACTTCGCGGCATTCACTATTCCGGATTTCTTTTTCTTCACGCTTGCCGCCGGCGCACTCGGTGTTGCTTTTATGCCGGTTTTGTCGGACCGCCTGCACAAGAGCGGCCGGCAGAGCGCCTGGGAAATAGCCGATTGGCTGATGAACTTCCTGATCATTATTATGGCCGTCGTGGCAGTCATCATTTTGATATTTGCCAAGCCGCTTATCCAGCACATTGTAGCGCCCGGATTGTCGCCTCCCCAGCTCGACACAGCTACCACCATTATGCGTTTTCTGGCGCTTAACCCGTTGCTATTTACAATTTCCGGCGTGCTCACCAGTGTGCAGCAGACGTTCGGCCGTTTTTTCTTTTATGCCATTGCGCCGCTTTTTTATAACTTGTCAATTATCATCAGCATTTATGTTTTTAAGAATAATATCGGGTTGGTTGGCCTTGGCGTCGGCGCGCTTATCGGCGCCGTATTGCAGCTGCTCGTCGTGATTGCCGGTTTGTGGAAATTAAATTTCCACTGGCGGCCGAAAATCTCTTGGCGCAGCCATGATTTTCACGTTGTGCTCCGCAACTTACCGCCTCGCTCGCTAGACCAGGGCATGGATCAGGTTGAAAACATTGTGGAAACCCATTTGGCCAGTGGCCTCGGATCGGGCAATATTACTTATTGGAGCAACGCTTACATACTAAGTACGGCGCCGATCCTATTAGTCGGTACGGCCATTTCCACGGCCGCATTTCCACGCCTAAATGCCCGCTTGAGTCAACACCGGCCCGATCTTTTCCGTAAAGACTTTTTAATGGTGCTCCGGGCTATGATTTGGATCAGCGCGCCCCTTGTCACGATTTGTTACTTTGCCCGCGGCTATCTTGCTCGTCTTATTTACACTAACGGCAACGCTCAAATTGCCACTATCTTCGGCTTTCTAACTGTCGCTATCTTTTTCCGCATCATTTACGCTATTATTTCCCGCTGGTACTACGCGCAGAAAGATACCATAACGCCGCTTATCGTCTCGCTCTTTGTCATAGCTCTCAACGTTTTCTTAGCGGTTACGCTATCCCGGCCGTCAGCTTACGGCGTTTCCGGCCTGGCACTGGCCCAGTCCATTGTGGCTGCGATTGAAGTCTTCATTCTCTCTATCATTATGCTGATTCGGGATCCAAAGCTGTTCGACGCCCGTTTCTGGAACGGCGTATGGCGCATTGCTTCTGTTACAGGATTTAGCGTGGTAGCCGCCTTTATAATGATTTCTCTCTATCCGCTCGGACTTAACGATAGGGGTATCTTAGCTCTGGGTTCCAAGCTGGCTGCCATCACACTCGTGACATTTAGCGTACACATTACTGTTTCCGCGTTGTTTGGCCTAGAAGAAGTTAGGCCGATTTTCAACCGCTTGCGCAAATTAGTCTTGAAGCCTATTAAATTCGAGATATAATTTCAGAATATTTAAGAATAATTTAATATTTATTTGTAATCCTAAGAGGCATACGTTATGACCACCCAAGCATTAATAGAAAAAAGCGCCACATATTCCGTTCCAGACCACGACCTTATTTTTACTGAGATAGATAACCAATATATATTACGGGTCCGTGATATGCCGGAGGATGACCGGCCCCGCGAACGGTTGCTACGGGCAGGTGCCAGCAGCCTGTCGGTCGCTGAGCTTGTGGCCATCCTATGGGGCGTAGGAAACCGTAAGGAAGATGTTCTGGCTATGGCGCATCGCACACTCAGAGAATACGGCGAAAAGGCCATTGCTAATGAGCTCAGTCCGGAACGGCTTAGCCAGACGGCTGATATACCACTTACGAAAGCTTGCCAAATCGTTGCCAGCTTGGAATTAGGCAGGCGGTTTTATGCGCGCCAATCGTCCGGCAGGCCCGTCCATATTCGGAATGCAAAACAGGCCTATCAATATTTAAAGGGAATGGGCGATAGCCAGAAAGAACAGCTTCGCGGCCTGTATCTGAACAGCCGCTATAAAGTCGTCCATGATGAAGTAATTTCGATAGGCAGCCTTACTTCAAACATAGTCCATCCGCGTGAAGTATTCCAACCGGCGATTGAGCGTGGTGCCGTAGCGGTTATTTTGGCGCATAACCATCCGTCCGGTAGGCTTGAGCCGACCCAAGCGGACATTCATGTTACCGAACAGCTATTAGCTGCTAGCAAAGTCCTTGGTATAGAACTGCTTGACCATCTTGTCATTACCAGTACTAAATTTGTAAGCATTATGGAGCTCGTCGACCGTGGGCAATAGTAATGTAGGGGCATACTGCCTGGAACCATTCGGCGTAGTATCAACACATGGCATTGCGGCACGGCCGTGGCTGTTGCATGATGGCGATTATGACCGGGCCGATTTAGAAATTGAAGCTTCGGTAGCTTCAGGCGATTGTTTAATCTCACTTGCCACTACGTTGGATCAAGTTGGCGACTTGCTCAATGACGAATCGGAAATCGCCCGGCCGCAACTCGAGAAAATTGTCAGTACCTTATTGTATCTGCAACGGCGCTATAAGCTAGTCCGCAAGGCGCCCGAGCATCGCCAGTAGTAGATTAGTAAGTTATACGAAGCAGGCTAAAGTTTTTTTGCTTGCGGTGCTCTAATAGCGTGCCACCGGTTTGTCTAAGAATTTCTTTGATGTCTTTATCGGTCCACCACTTTGACATGTGGCTCGTGTCGGTGCAAAAAATCCCTTCATCTAAGTTGCTTTTGCCGGCGTCGTAGTTACCAACCATGCTTGCGGCCGCTTTATACATTGCGAGCCCCCACGTCGCCAAGGCCTCTTGCCTGAAGAGCGAGATAACCAATTCACCGTTTTCGTGTTCCGCGCATTCTCTCATAGATTGCAGCGTTTTTCGATAATCTCCTTCAACGGTACCAAGTGTATTTTGCAGTATGAGAAAAACCGGCCGTATTAATTCAAAGCCGGAAAGTACGCCAGCCAAATCATTGAAGTCGCCGGCAATAACGGTAACATTTTTATAATTGCCGCTGCGCCTTTCTAATTCCGCATACATCTCGGGGTTTATCTCAATGGCTATTACCTCATGGGCTGTATCTGCCAAGGTCGAAATAACCCTGCCGTGGCCCGCGCCAAGGTCTACGAAAGTTCTGTGAAGAGCATCGGGCGTCCGGGTTATGAACTCTGCTTCTTGCTCCATATAATCCTGAAGCCCTTTGTTTTCAGAGGCTTCTACCAGGCGGCTGTATTCATCGGGCGTGTAGCTGCGCATACTTTGCATATATAGTACCAAAAAAGTTCCTGACCTCTGTTATAATAAAGTTCTACATGCAGCAAGACCATATTCGTAATTTTTGTATCATAGCCCATATAGATCATGGCAAGTCGACGCTTGCCGACCGGTTGCTGGAATTGACTGGTACAGTACAAAAGCGCGATATGAAAGCACAGCTGCTCGATAAAATGGATCTTGAGCGCGAAAAGGGCATAACTATCAAGCTAGCTCCGGTACGGATGAAGCATAAAGGTTATGAACTCAACCTTATCGATACTCCTGGCCACGTCGACTTTAGTTATGAAGTTTCTAGAAGCCTTCAGGCATGCGAAGGCGCCCTCTTAGTCGTTGACGCAACCCAAGGCATTCAGGCGCAGACACTCGCTAACGTGTACCTTGCCATGGAGGCAGAGCTGAAGATCATCCCAGTACTTAACAAGATTGATTTGCCGGCTGCTGACGTAGAGCGGGTGAGCGCTGAGATTATCAGCCTGCTTGGTTGCGACCGTTCGGACATCATTGAAATTTCAGCGAAGACGGGCCAAAACGTAGAAGCAGTGCTAAGTGCAATTATTGCAGATGTTCCTCCGCCGAAAAGCCCAGGCCAAGCGGCAACCCGAGCACTCATTTTCGACAGCTACTACGATGATTACCGTGGAGTAATTTTGTATGTACGTATATTTGACGGATCAATTCCAGCAAATGCCAGTATTACTATGATGGCTACAAAAGCTGCCGGCATTGCACTGGAAGTCGGGGCCTTAACTCCTGAAATGACGCGGGAGGCAACGCTAGGCTCGGGAGAAATTGGCTACATAGTTACCAATCTGAAATCAACACGGGAGGCAAAAGTTGGTGACACCATCACAATTAGTGCCAAGCCGGCAACCAAACCTCTGCCCGGCTACCGGAATGTCCAGCCTTTCGTGTATGCCGGTTTTTTCCCTGACAGCAATGAGAATTACCAATTGCTCAAAGATGCGGTCGAGAAGCTTTCCCTAAGCGATTCGGCCCTGCAGTTTTCGCTGGAAAACTCTCCGGTTTTAGGTTTTGGCGTGCGCATCGGCTTTCTCGGCCTGCTTCATATGGACATTGTCCGCGAGCGGCTGGAGCGCGAATACGGCCTAGAACTCGTTGTCACCAATCCTTCCACGGATTACCAGGTTGAACTTATCAGCGGCGAAGCACTGGATATTAAAAGCGCCGCGGATTTGCCAGATCCGGCGAAAATCAATGAAATCCGTGAGCCGTGGATTAAGGGTGAAATCATCGTGCCCCAGGACTATGTGGGCTCGGTTATCCAGCTTATTTCCGCCAAGCGCGGTCTGCAAAAAAATATTAGCTATGTCGACAAACGGGCCGTCATCAGCTTTGAAGCGCCATTGGCAAACTTGTTAACCGATTTTTACGATCAGCTGAAAAGCCTTACCAGTGGCTACGGATCTTTTAACTATGAATTGGCAGATTACCGCGCCGAAGATCTCGTACGCTTGGATTTTTACGTTGCTGGGGATATGGTTGGCGCGTTGAGTGTTATGGTCCATCGCAGCGAAGCCCAGAGATTAGGGCGCGATACGGTGCAGAAGCTCAAAGACGTTATTCCCCGGCAAAATTTCCAGGTTAGCTTGCAAGCGGCAATAGGCGGGCGTTTCATTGCCCGGGAGGATTTGAGTGCTTACCGCAAAGATGTCACAACGGGACTCTATGGCGGCGATGTGACACGCAAGAAAAAAGTTTTGGCCAAGCAAGCCAAGGGTAAGAAGCGGCTAAAAAAATTCGGTAAAGTCGACATTCCTGCCGAAGCATTTACGATAATGCTGCGCCGCGACTAAGAAACTGATTCGTCCACAGGTTGTAAAAAGCAGCCATTTTAGGGTATAATAACGAAATGGAAGAACCCGATAGGGTCGATGGTTTAAGACAAAAACTCCTCCGCTATAAACCCTCGACTGCCACTGCCCAATTGGTGCAGCAGACGCCGATATTGTTGTTGGTTGGCATTTCCGGTGCCGGTAAAGATAGCATCAAAACAAAATTGCTTGCAACGGGCAATTATCATCACATCATCTCGCATACCACCAGGCCGCCGCGTGAAAATCGCGGCATACTTGAACGGGATGGAGTCGAATATCATTTTATAAATTTAGCTCAGGCCGAAAAAATGCTTGATGAAGGCGCATATGTAGAGGCCAAAATGTATAGCGGCAATGTATATGGCACGAGCGTGGCGGAAATCCAAGCGGCACATGATGAAGGCAAGATTGCCGTAACTGACTTGGAGGTCCAAGGCGTTGCCGAATACAAAGCGATGGCGCCCGACAGCGTGTACGCTGTATTTATCTTGCCGCCGGATTATGACACGTGGCAGGAACGGCTCAAAAGCCGCTACGGAGACAGTATCCACCAGCACGACCTGCATAAAAGAATGCATACGGCCAAACTCGAACTGCAGGATGCGCTCGAAAAAAACTATTTCAGGTTTGTTATCAATGACGAGCTCGGCCAAACGGTAGAAGCGGTAGACGAAATCGCGCACGGTGCCTCCGCTGGCAAGGAATCTGATGAAGGCAGGCACGTAGCGCAGGAAATATTAGCCCGGCTCGAAGCAGCGCTCTGAGGAAGAACTTAGCACTCTTGACGCTCGAGTGCTAAAAGCGGTATAATTTAGTAAATATTTAAGGTTAGCGATGCTATGACCAGCCGCCAGGAAAAAATTTTAAACGCCATTATCGAACAGTATGCCGAAGTTGCCAGTCCTGTTGGCAGTACGTTGCTTGCCAAGCTTTTTAATGTCAGTTCGGCTACCATCCGGTCCGAAATGGCCGAGCTGGAACGTATGGGCTACATAACCCAGCCGCATACCAGTGCGGGCAGAATTCCCACCGACAAAGGCTATCGCCTCTATGTAAATAGTCTCGGCGAGCAAAATGAGAGCTTATTGCCTGAGGGCCGAGCCGAAAAAGCTCTGGCGGCCAGAGTTCAACAGGCCGGCGCGCCCGAGCGCATGATCCGCAACGCCGTTGATACGCTTGTGGAGCTCACGCATAATCTCGGTCTTGCCACTATCGGCAACCAGCTGTACATTAGCGGTCTGTCCAACTTGTTTGGCCAGCCAGAATTCGTCAGTGGCGGCCAAGTTCAGCAGATCGCGCAATTACTCGATAATCTCGAACCATGGCTGCGCGAAGCCGCGCCGAATGAACCACTCAGTGTCTACATTGGGCACGAAAATCCAGTCGGCCGCAGCGCCGGTGCCAGCCTAATTATCAGTCGTTTCCGTAGTCCATTTAGTGACCGCAGTTACATCGGAACGCTTGGCCCCACCCGCCAGAGTTATCGCGACGTTATGTCGCTCGTTTCCCGCGCCGGCCAGGAACTGGAGGAAGTACTGTATGTCTAAGAAAAAGCCGGAGGCCGAAGTCTCAAATCTTGAACAGCAACTGGCTGACCTCACGGATGCCCTGCAGCGGGAGCGGGCTGACGCAGTCAATTTGCGTCGCCGGCACGAGGAAGAAATCAGTAAGCTGCGCTCTTCGGTCAGGGCCAGCGTGATTGCGGACCTGCTGCCGGTAATTGATAATTTTGAGCGCGCCCTCAAGCATGTCCCGAAGGAACTCGAGGGCAATGATTACGTAAAAGGCGTCCAGGGCGTCGTAAAACAATTTGAAAAAACGCTTGCCGATATGGGCGTCGAGCGCATTAAAACGGTAGGTGAACCTTTCAACCCGCACCTGCATGAAGCCGTAGGAGTGGAAGAGGGCGATGGCGGCGAAGAGATTGTATCCGAAGAACTGCAAGCTGGTTACAAGTTGGGCGATGAGGTTATTCGCCACGCCATGGTTAAAGTACGGAGTTGATATATGGCAAGTCCGGAAACGGCTAATAACGAAGGGCTGACAGCAAAGGATTTATTTCCGAACCCGCTGCAGCGGATGGTTTTCCGGCTATGCTCGTTTGGCGACGCCTATGCAAGCCATATTTCTGCAAAGAGACAAACGAGGGAACTCCGCGAAATAACAGAAGTTGTGGAGAATCTTGACCGTGACAATACGGACAGCTGGCTCGATACTTTTTATCATAAGACAAAAGAGGAAATATATGAGGTGCGCCAAGAGAAGCGGTGGACAAAGCGCTGCGAAGAAGTGGTAGATCAAGCTATAGGTTCCGTGGCAGTCCAACGTATGGCTCTAGCTTATCTTGAGAATTAGCATGTAGTCAAAAAGGCAACAATTAGCACTCTTGACAGCAGAGTGCTAATTTACTACACTGGCAGTAGTTATATAAGACTGCTAATTTTCAAAGAAGGGTATAACAGATGTCTAAAATTATTGGAATCGATTTAGGTACCACGAACTCGGCGATGGCCGTTATGCAGAGTGGGAAACCTGAAATTATTGCAAATAGTGAAGGTAACCGGACGACGCCATCAGTCGTAGCCGTAAAAAAAGACGGTGAACGGCTTGTCGGCCAAGTAGCTCGCCGCCAGCAAGTCACAAATCCCAAGAACACTATTTATGAAGTAAAGCGCCTTATTGGCCGCAAGTTCAGCGACAAGGAAGTCCAGCGCGACCTAAAGCTTATGGGCTACGAAATCGTTAAAAGCGACAATAGCGTGAAAGTAAAGATGGGCGACAAAGAGTATAGCCCTGAAGAGGTGAGCGCCATGGTGCTCACCAAGTTGAAAACTGACGCCGAAGCATTCTTAGGTGATAAAGTTACCGAAGCCGTCATTACCGTTCCGGCTTACTTCGATGACTCACAGCGCCAGGCTACCAAAGATGCCGGTAAAATTGCCGGGCTTGAAGTAAAACGCATTATTAACGAACCAACCGCTGCTGCTCTGGCATACGGCTTAGATAAAGAAAAAACGGACGAGAAAATCGCCGTCTACGATCTTGGCGGCGGCACGTTCGATGTTTCCATTCTCGAACTCGGCGACGGCGTATTCGAAGTTAAGTCTACCAATGGCGATACGCATCTCGGCGGCGCCGACTTTGACCGCGTGATCATCAACTATTTCGCTGACGAATTCAAGAAAGAACACGGCATCGACATTACGGATGACAAGGCTGCCATGCAGCGCCTGCGCGACGAAGCCGAAAAGGCTAAAATCGAACTCTCCACTGCCCAAGAAGTTGACGTTAACCTACCGTTTTTGACCGCTGATGCGGAGGGGCCGAAGCACTTTGAGCACAAATTAACCCGCGCCAAGCTAGAAAGCCTGGTTGCCGATCTCATCGACAAAACGGCAACGCCATGCGAAAAAGCTCTCAAAGATGCCGGCTTGAAAGCCAGCGACATTAACGCTGTAGTTCTAGTTGGCGGCATGACCCGCATGCCGGCGGTACAGGAAAAGGTCAAGCAGATCTTCGGCAAAGACCCGATGAAAGGCGTTAACCCTGATGAAGTTGTTGCTATCGGCGCAGCCATCCAGGGCGGTGTCCTGCAGGGCGATGTCAAAGACGTGCTGCTTTTGGACGTAACGCCGCTAAGCCTTGGCATTGAAACCATGGGCGGCGTAATGACAAAACTCATTGAACGCAATACCACTATTCCTACTTCCAAATCCGAAGTCTTTTCGACGGCAGCCGATAACCAGCCGCAAGTGGAAGTCCACGTAGCTCAGGGCGAACGCGAAATGATCGCCGACAATAAGAGCCTCGGCCGTTTCATTCTCGATGGCATTGCGCCGGCTCCGCGCGGCGTACCGCAAATCGAAGTAACATTTAACATTGATGCTAACGGCATACTGAATGTAACTGCAAAAGATAAGGGAACCGGCAAGGAGCAGAGCATCACTATCTCCGGTTCGGGTAACCTCGACAAATCCGAGGTTGAGAAAATGGCCAAAGATGCCGAGGCCCACGCGGACGAGGATAAGGCTAAAAAAGAGGCGGTCGAAGCCCGCAATTTGCTCGATAGCGCCATGTACCAAGCTGAAAAACTGAAGCGTGATAATGGCGACAAGCTTAGCGACGATGAGAAAAAGACGCTTGATGAAGCCGTTGAGGCGGCCAAGAAAGTTGCCGGCGATGAAAAAGCCGACAAAGAAGCGCTTGAAAACGCCACGAAAGAATTGAACGACAAAATTATGCCGATCGGCGCCAAGATGTACGAACAAGCTTCAGCCGAAAGCGGTTCGGATGATTCGGGCTCGGATGAAGCTGAGTCCGGCGATGATAAGTCCGACAAAAACGATGGTGCCGTAGAAGGCGAAGTCGTCGACGACAAGAAAGAGGAATAATGCCTGCCGGCAGCACTAACTCGGACTTTGTAGAGCTAGTGCTGGCGTGCGGGAGTTGGCAGGAGGCGCAAGCAATTGCCGATACTTTGCTCGGAAAACACCTGGTCGCTTGTGTTGAATTTCTCGAAATTAAGTCAAAATACCATCGGCAAGGCGCCCTTAGAGAGGCGGATGAAATTAAACTTGTCATGGAGGCAGCCGCTATGAACTTTGAAAAGATTGAAGCTGAAATTAAGAAATTACATAGTTACGATACATTCGTGCTGCAACAAATTCCGATTGAGCGCGTATCGAAGCGGGCCGAAACATGGTGGTTAGAGGAAACTAACACGAAAGATTGATAGAATAGGGCGATGAGCACCAACTTTTTACGAGCTAATTTCAGTAAAACCGACATGCAGGCAATCGATTGGGCTATGATGTTCGTGTCGGTGCTCAATCCATTACTGGCAATACCGCAAGCCGTAATAATTTATACTAACCACAGCGCGGCGAATGTGTCGCTGGCTACTTGGGCGTCCTTTATGCTTGTGGGCATCATTTTGACGTTATATTCGATTGCGCACCGCATCAAGCCCATGATAATTAATCAAATTATTTGGTTTATTGTGGACGCTGCTATTATCGCGGGGATTTTTATATATGGCTAAAAGAGATTACTACGAAGTACTAGGAGTAAAGAAAGACGCCTCGGCAGACGAGATTAAAAAAGCGTTCCGCCGGGCTGCTATTGAGCATCATCCCGATCGCGGTGGCGACGAAGAAAAGTTTAAAGAACTCAATGAAGCTTATGAGGTTTTAAAAGATTCAGAGAAACGTAAACGATACGACCAATTCGGGCACGCCGGTGTCGGCGGTGCTTCGGGGAACCCGTTTGCGGGCGGAAATCCGTTCGGCGGGGCCGGCGGCCAGAATATTAATTTCGATTTCGGCGATTTGGGGCTAGGCGATATCTTTAGCAGCTTTTTCGGTGGCGGCACACCTGGCGGCCGGCCCCGCCAAGCCCGCGGCCGCGACGTAGAAGCCAATGTGGAAATAAGCTTTGAGCAAGCGGTTTTTGGTACGGAAGCCGATCTTTCTCTTAATTTGCAAGATACGTGTGAACACTGTAAGGGCACAACGGTTGAGCCGGGTTATGAGCTTAAAACTTGCGACGAGTGTAATGGCTCTGGCCAGGTGGTGACCGTATCGCGGACCATATTCGGCAACATCCAGCAGGCCGCAGTTTGTCCGAAGTGCCACGGCACTGGCAAAATTCCTGAAAAGGTTTGCTCGGTCTGCAAAGGTAAAGGCACCCAAGCTAAAAAGCAAACAGTCCAGCTCAAAATTCCTGCCGGCATAGACGATGGTGCTACTATCAGGCTTCGCGAACATGGCGAGGCTGTGGCTAACGGTCCGAAAGGCGACTTGTATGTAAATGTCCGGGTTAAACCACACAAGCAGTTTACCCGCGAAGGAGATTTAATATTAAGCGAAGAGCATATCAGCATGACTCAAGCGGCGCTCGGTGCCGAGATCGAAGTGCAGACCGTTGATGGGCCGATTCGCATGAAAGTTCCGGCAGGCACACAACCGGGTTCAGACTTCAAGCTCAGCGGACACGGCGTGCCGCATTTGCGCGGTAATAGCCGTGGTGCGCACATCGTAACAATTATCGTGGATATTCCTACCAAACTGAACCGGCACCAACGGCAGCTGCTGGAGGAGTTTGGTTACGACTCCTGATCGGTGCCGCCCGGTAGGTCGAAGGTAAGCTGGCCGGGATTGGGCTGGTTCTTGAATGCTTGTGCGATGGCGGAAGCACCTAGTTTTTCTACATATTTCGGTACATCACGCTGCCGTACGCCCGCCCTCTCGAGGTGACGGATGGCAATCCAAAAATCAACCTCTTCTTCAGGTGATAGCGGCCGGGCCTGACTAATTTTATGTTCATACATGGCTGTGTCCGCTGCTCGCATGCCTTCTGAGGCGGTGTCACCGGGCTTGAATGTATATACACCGATAGCTACTCCGGCACCTAGCTTTTCTAATGGCTGGCGCTCGGGTTCTTCCAACTTCTTCACGGTTGTCTTTTCCAGGCGGTCAGCTACGACTAGGGCTTCGTCATAATTCGTGTTCGGCAGCAGTATGCGAAACTCATCGCCACCAACCCGGAATGATTGCGGCCCCGGCAGTTGCGTATTATCCGGCAGACTTGTATTGAGTGACTGATGAGGGCTGCTTGCTACTACGTCAGCGGGGCGCCCCGTACCATTCTCATGGGTTCGCAGCTGTTTGGGAATGTCGTCGGCAACTTGGTGTACAAGGTCAATTAATTGGTCGCCCGCCTGGTGCCCGAGCTCGTCATTAGCGGCTTTAAGAGAGTTTATATCGAGGTCCAGTATAGAGAGATCTTCGCCGCGCTGTCTGGAGATAAGGAGATACAGGCTAAGGTACTCATGCCAAAGCTCAGGGCTTATGGTATTTGGTTCTGTTTCTTCGGGCCCGCCGGGAGCAGGAGCCTGATATTCGATAGGAGACGGTGCGTGGCCGACGCTTTGAACTTCCATAAATATAATTATAGCATAAGCTTAATAAAAAGGCAAGAATACTTGCTAAATATAATAATCTCAGTTAATAATTATGCTTATCATGGCAAAGAAACCACTGAACGAAGCAGGATTTATTCCCTTACTGATTGCCGTTATCATCATAGTCGCCGCGGTCGTGTATCTTGCGTACACTCGTGTCTTGCACGCCCAACAGTAAAACGAAGTTTCTATCAAACCGGCTATGCTTTATAGTAAGAAAGAATTATGTCCCCAGAATTAACACTTGCCGCAATCGTAATAATACCGGCCGTTTTATTGATGGTACTGCGGATTAATGCGGCGCTAGTTTTTTTGAGTTTGTGCCTGGGGAATGTTCTAGTGCAATTCGTGGCGAGCGATGCCAGTACCTGGCTCACTACTTTCTCATCCTCCCATACTACAACAGTCGTGACGACGACTAATAGTAATATCAAAATTGCACTGTTGCTTTTGCCGGCCATACTCACGGCCATATTTATGGTTCGCACAGTAAAAGACGGTCCGCGGCTGCTTCTGAACTTGCTCCCGGCGGTTGGCGTAGGACTTCTCGGAGCACTTTTGATAGTGCCGCTCTTATCGCCGGATCTTTCGCACAATATCATTGCCTCGAAACTCTGGTGGAACGCTCAGCAAGCAGAGAACCTTATTGTCGGCGGTAGCGCAATCGTGTGCCTTATAGTGCTTTGGATGCAGCGCCCCAAGACCGGCAGTAGCGGCAAGCACCATAAACACAAAGGCTAGCAGTTACGCAGCTTTTTTCTGGGACTTCGTAAGGTGGACATAGAGCAGGCAAAGAGCTGCGCTATAAAGAACCAGGAAGTATATAGTTAGCAATACGCCAACAATGGTGATGACGGGCAGGATCATCAGGAAAGACACGCCTATGATTCCCCATACTTTGCCGGCATGGCCTTTGGTAGCGTTCCAGCTCGCTTTGTAAGCATCCATTACGTCCATTTTTTTATCGATCAAGAAATAGTGGGACAGTGCAAGCCGAGGCAGAATAATAAGCCCCGGGATGATTAGTAATATAAGGCCGACAAATACCGAAAGGAACACGAGTACGCTCAGCAGGAACATCTTAAAAATGAAAGGTGCGCCGCGGTTGAAGGCTTCACTAATCTCTATTTTTTTGCCGCGGACACTTGCAAGCTGGGTGCAGACTAGCATAACGCTGAAAAGCAGAGAGATAACTAGTGAAATGAGTGCGCCGACGATACCGAATCTCTGGAACAAGCCGCCGATGAAATCGATCAGCCATAAAATAATAAAAGTAGCCAAGTTGAGCATGACTGCCGCCCGGGAGTATTTATATAAGCCAAAGGCTCCTGGCCATGCTGCTGGCAGCATAGGACTATCGACTGGGGACGCAGCCCCGCTTACGTTTGTGGAATTTGCCGGGTGCGCGCTAGCCATAGGTATACTCCAAGTTAAGTTGCTTGGAGAATATCACAACACCCCATACACAATCAAGCTTGTGTTTGGCTGAGAATTTAATAAGCTGTGCTTAAAGATGGCCGCTGATTGACTTTTTCGCCAAAATACCGATAATGTAAGGAGTCAAATTTGCCATTCTTGTGTTTAATCTAAGATTTCAAACCAAGCCCTAGCTGTTTGAAATTTTAAGAAGAGGCGCAGCAATAAGCTAGCAAGCTGAAGAGCGTAAACTTGTTTTGGCTCATTGGCTTGCTAGCTTCACCGCTAGCGCCAACGAGGGCCCATAGCTCAGCCGGTTAGAGCACCTGCCTTTTAAGCAGGGTGTCGTGGGTTCGAGTCCCACTGGGCCCTCCATGTAAAAGGCCTCACTGCAAGGTGGGGTTTTTTATATGGGCAAGTTTGAGGTTTAAAACGGTGGTCATCGCAAAAACAGTTCAAATAACTTGCCGCACCTTGGCATTAAGTAATGCAAAGGTGCCGAGTAGCAATTCTAGGTTATGCCCTACGGTGCTCGCTATACTGCCACTTGCGCTTGAAAAATGAATTTTCGCCTCCTGAGTGCCATCATGTTCAAGGTCGGCAAAATTAAATTCCTTTGCTTCTGGTTGTGGCAGTTGGAAATCGGGCCGTGACAGTATGGCAATAAACTGCTCGACATCATCGCGCTCGTATTCGATGCTAAGGCGTTTGAAGAGCGTAATTACCGCATCTTCTAATTCTGCCTGAATTGTCTCGATGGCTTCGGGATCGGCCGGGCTGTCCTCGAACTTTTTTATTAAGTTTACTGTTTCCGCGATAGTGGTTAGAACTAACGCAGCTTCTACTTTATCTTCATCTTTTAATTCGCCGAGGCTTTCTGTCACCACTACGGCTATGCCAGGAGCGGCCTTAATTCTTCGGTCTTCGTCGGTACTTGCCAAATCACCCTCGTTTGCAACCACCAAGCCTGCTTCCTGTTCTGCTATTGGATGTTCGCCAGCTGTGGCGACTAATAGATGCAGAGCTTCGCTAAAGTCTTCATAAACTTGCAGAGGATCTGTATCTGCTTCTTCCATCCAATTTACAGGTTCTTCGATTTGTTCAAACTCCCGCACTACTTTGCTTGCTGGCATCGCCTCGTTGCCAAACACAGTAAATTCTGCTGCTGGCATTACAGGTTCTGGATACTCATTATTCGATGCCACCTCAGCAGTTATCGCGCGAGGACCTACTTGTTCGTCCAATGGTGTGACATCATCGGCAACGACTAATAGTACATCTTGTTTTTGGTTTGCACCTGGCTGATCTGCGGGCTTCAAATCTTGTCCGGGCTCTGTCGTTTCATGCACAGAATAGGCAGGAGTTAATTTAATTACTTCAGTATCCTCCAGTGGCGAGACGGCTGCAACTTCTCGGAGAGTCGGGGCTTCTGGTATCTCGGGTGTTTCGGGCGATGTTACTGCGACCGGCATTTTGCCGGGTGTTTCTTGTTTATCGCCGGGCATTGTTTTTTGAATAACTGTTTCCCGAAGTTGTTCTCCCAAACGGGCTATAGTTGCTGCTATAGCTTCAATCGGCGTAATATTCGTGCTTACTTCTGGCCGGTCTCGTCGCATGTCGGTTAATTCGATAACTGCCGACCGCTCGATGGCACGCTCGTCGATACTTACTTTTTGTTCTGCCGGATGCTGGAGGGCGACTTCAGATTCTATTTCCTGCTTTTTACCAGCTTTAATTTTTTGCTTATGCCGTTGCCGCATCGCGGCCCATTGCTGTTTTTTAACTGCTCCATCGCTCATGCCGCTTTCCCGCATCGCTTCATGCTCTCTTGCGTGCTGGACTGCTTCGGTTGCTTTGGTTTTTGCAAGTTCCGGATTTCTTGCGGCCATGTTTGCGAAATAGCCGCATGATTTAATGAGGCCTTCAACCGAAATAGTCTTTGCGTCGACTTCAGGGTGCGAGGATGGCATCTCCAAGCTCGGGTTACCTTCGGCGGTTGCTTCTACTGCCTCTGAGATATTCGGGCTTAAGTCCGGAGTTTGCTTAAGCGCAGTGCTAGTGGCCGTTTCAGCTCTTGGCATTGTATCCCACCGCTTGCAATAGCTTAACCTCTCCCAGCACTCAACCGGCCAATCATATCCGTACGCGTTTCTTCGTACTCTGGCGTGCCGGGTTGTTCCATCAGGAAGTCCAGAATACCTTCGAGCGCATGCGGGTGATGCGCAGTAGCAAAATTAACGTAGTCAGCCAGGGTAAGCGGTCCGTTGTCTCCCTGTACTTGTTTCCCGTCGCGCCCGATAAGCGGCGTAGTACTTGGATCGGAAGCAAGACAGGCATGCTTAAAAAGCCGCACCGACAATTCTCTGCCAATAGCAGGGTCGCCCTCCGTTTCATAAAACCTATCGATAAGTTCCGCGTGGCTAATCTCTTGCTCCCCGTCCGGTATCTCATGCCTCATATATTAGATAGTAAACCGTAAGCGGAAGCGGTGCAACGACCTTGGTGATTCTGGATTGTAAAACTACTTGCTGCCATCTTTGAGCGAACCCGCGTAGCGTAGTCGGGAAATAATTGCCAAAACTAGTATCAACCCGGCTAGCACCCACAATAAGCGGAAAGTCCCATACTTCAGATCAGAGCCTATGAATATCCCGTGCAGAAAGACAAGCAAGATAACGGCGTAGCCAGTGTAATGCAGCCACCGCCATATCTTTTTATGCGTATCGATCCAGCCGAGTGAACTTAGAACAATGATTACTATGCCGTACATTGCCAAGATGCCAAAAGTAACGGCCAAATTGCCAAGCGCTAAGCCCATAAACGTGGTGCCGTTGTTGTAGTGCGAGAGAAATGGGACAGCAACCTGCGGTATGGAGAAGATTATGAAATGGTCTACGACAAGAAAGAATACATGAATAAAAATAGCTGCGCACAGGGCCAGCGCCATCGCCTTGTGGATCATCCATGCTTTTACGGGTTCTATAAGGCGGTAGGTGAGACCGGTAACCTGGCCGATGCCGGAAATCATCAGGAGAAGGAGCAGGCCTGCGGCCACAAATCCGGCCGCCCGAATCACATACCACTCCCATGAAGTTTCCACGCGCTGGGTTGCTATCTGCACCGTACTGGATGCAAAAAAGGGCAGGCTGCTTATCATGTGAGCGCTCCGTATCGTTTAATTTCTACGGAGTTATTATGACGTATTTGTAGCAGAGCAGAGGCCAGGGAGTGATCCTTAATAAACTTTACCGCCTGTCTGGCACCTAATATAACCAGGCACTTAGCGTAAACGTCGGCAGCGGTGGCGCTCTCCCCTGTCACAGTAGCGGTCAATATGTCGGTTGTGGCCGGCCGGCCGCTTCTTGGATCGATAATATGATGCCAGTCTGCACCTTTGCGTTTTGTGATGCCGGAAGTCGCTATGGCATACCGGTCACCATCACTCGTTATATAGGCTGCCGCTTCATCGGGATGGTCCGCTTTTGCAATGCCGATTTTCCATAAGTTGCCCCCGGCATCACTTCCGTTACATAGAATATCGCCGCCAAGCGATAGCCAATAACCTGCCACGTTTTGCGAAGTTAGATAGTCGCCAAGCTGGTCGAGCAAATAACCTTTTCCGATGCCGCCAAAATCAAGCGCTGCGCCGGCAGGTATGCGTGCCGATGAGCCGCTTAGTTCCAGTGAATCCGTGTTCACGACTTTTCGGTCAGAAAAGTTGAGGCCTGGTGCATGTTTTTCAGGTGTAGGCCAGGATCCAGTATACCCAGCTTGCTGTAGTGCGGGAAGAGTAAAAGGGTTGTATATGCCGCCGGTCTGGTCTCCGTAGTATTTGGCGATCCGTAACATGTCTCTAAGTTCTAGGCTGACATGAATTTCTTTGCCTGCGTTTGCATTTAAATAAGACAGTTCACTATCTGGCAAAAAACGGCTGAAACGCTTTTCAAAGGCATGAATTTTTGGCCAGAGCACCGTAAAGAGCTGTTTTGCAGCTTTCTCGTTTTTTGTCACCACTGTAAGTACTACGTCGGAGCCGAGTGCTTTAGCCGTTTGTTGGGAGCGAATCATGAGACGGTGGACATAGGGGTCTGGTAACTTTGGGAATACGTAGATGCCGGGGAACCAGTGTTACCCCCTGCCGCTTGTGACGAGTTTGAGTAAAAGCTATCGGAGCTGCTGGAATCAGAGTTGCCGCCATCGCTAGATACGGAGCTGGGCGTGTTCGAAGTTGTAGCGGATGGGGCTTTTGCTTCTGCTTTTGGCAGGTAGCGGGAAAGATCCAGGTACGTAAAGAAGCCTATCCCCGCTAATAATGCGAGAGCTGTGGTTACATATGTCAGAGACGGTATGGAAATATTGACCCCCAATCCCAGGTTAGTTGCCTGGCTGAAAGATTCGGTTACGAGGCGGTCTTTTTCGGTGCCGTGGTCTTCTAATAGATGTTCCATATTGCCGGTAAAAGCCTTTGGCCCGCATATAAAGAAACTGAACTTACCGAACTCGCCGTTTGTGATTCTCGCAAGTAGCACGTCGTCGATACGCCGCTTAAAGACATTTTTTGATTTTTCACTGGGTCCTTCAGATACCAGAAAATAAACTTTCAGATGCGGATTCCGCCGGGCGAGCACCATAATTTCATCATAAAATGGAATGTCTGCAGAGCTGCGGCAGGCGTATAGCAACGTAATAGGATTATCCAAACCTGTTTCCGTGGCATGGCGGAGCATGCTTATGAAGGGCGTAATACCTATTCCCGCAGCGAGCATAACGATACGGTGGTCGAACCCCGGGTCGATAACGAACCTGCCGAAAGGCCCTTGTACTTTTACCTCGGTGCCGCGTTGCAAGCGGCTAAGCTGTTGGGTAAACTTGCCATCGATCCGAGAAGCAAACTGTAATCCGGTGTCGTCGGGCGAACTCGTCATAGAAAAGCACCGGGCTGGCGACCATTTATTACCTCGTTTGAAGCTAATAGTTGCGTACTGGCCAGGAAAAAAATGTAAACGCTGGGCTTGCACTGCTGGCTGCAAATTAATGGCTATGTGTTTGCCGTGACGTTCAACGCTTGAGACGGTATAACGCTGCATACTATACAAGTTATATTTATGGGCTGAAAACCAGCTTAAATAAATCCCCAGTGGCTAGCATTAAAAGTCTATTAAAATTTAGCAGAAAACTTTAGCAGGTTTATATGCCGGAATCTAAACTGCCAAGTCATGGCATGGTTAGAAAAATACCAGATCCGACGAACATTTGCATTAACGGCATTCTATGTCGCCTTTATTATAGGGATTAAGGCCGCTAGCAGCGGCTATGCAATTCCGGCAGCATGGCTATGTTTGCCAGGCATGCTTATTTGCATCGTGCGGCGCCGGACGTTTATCTGGCTTATTTTTGTCGTACTTCTAGGTCTGGGGGTTGGTATTTGGCGAGGTGCGGCTTTCGCCAGGGGGCTGGAGATCTACTATCCTTTATATGGGCAAAAAATTACACTATCAATGCGCGCAAGTGAAGACGGAGTGTACGGCAAGAATTCACAAATGTCTTTTGATGCGGATCACGTGTTTTATGACGGGGTCCAGCTACCCGGCAAAATTACGGTCAGTGGTTTCGGCGTATCCAGCGTGTACCAGGGCGATGAAATACAAGCGACTGCCAAATTATATCCGGGCTTCGGCGCTTACCAAGCAAGAATGAGCTATGCCCAGCTTGCGCTGGTTAGGCATCATCCGTCCCTTATAGCTTCAATCCGGCGTAACTTTGCCGCCGGCATGCAGTCTGCGCTCCCGGAACCATTAGCGTCGTTCGCTATGGGATTGTTAATTGGGCAGCGGGCGACGCTGCCCGCAGATGTGAAACAAGATCTCCTAATGGTTGGTTTAACTCATATTATTGCGGTTTCGGGATACAATCTTACGATCATGCTCCAGGCGGGTAAGGGTATATTCGGCAAAGCGTCCAAACGGCTTGCGACCTTGCTGCAGTTTTTGCTTATGGGCGCTTTTGTTTTGCTGGCCGGATCGAGCGCTTCTATAGTACGTGCTGCAATAGTTAGCACGTTAAGTATTATTGCAGGGTATTATGGGCGAAGCTTTAAGCCGTTTAATCTTATTGCACTGGCGGCTGCTATATCAGTATGGGTAAATCCGGTTTATATATGGAGTGATGCCAGTTGGTATTTAAGTTTTTTGGCATTTTTAGGCGTTATGGTTTTAGCACCAGCTTTAAGTGAGCGACTCAAGCCGGGGTACAAACCGCCGCTCATTGTCGCAATTGCCTTGGAAAGCGTTTGTGCCGAAATAATGACATTGCCGTATGTTTTACATACCTTCGGACAGATGTCGTTTATCGGTTTGCCGGCCAACGTTCTTGTAGTAACTTTTGTACCGCTTGCTATGCTTCTGGGAACACTTGCAGGAATTGCCGGCATGTTTGCGCCTCCGTTAGCCGGATGGGTGGCTTGGCCGGCGCGCTTTCTGCTGACTTACATGCTTGATGTCGCGCATGTCTTAAGCCGCGTGCCCCACGTTTTTGTCCAGCAAATTGGGTTTACAGTGCAAGAAATGATGGTTGTTTACGCGGTTATCGCACTGCTTATGGTTAGCGTAGGGTTTAAAGCAAGGTCGAAAAATGGTACAATAACAGATAGAAAGGGACACCAAGAAAGAAATGTCAGGACATTCCAAATGGTCAACGATTAAGCGGCAGAAGGGTGCAAAAGACGCAGCCCGGGGAGCGCTGTTCACCAAACTCGGCAATGCCATAGCTGTGGCTGCGCGAAATGGCACTGATCCGGAATCCAACTTTAGCTTGCGGCTAGCTATCGACAAGGCTAAGGCTGCTAATATGCCCGCTAATAACATCCAGCGTTCCATCGACCGCGTTAAAGACAAAAGTGCGGCCCAGCTACAGGAAGTTCTGTATGAGGGTTATGGCCCCGGGGGCGTCGCTATCCTGGCGGAAGTTGCAACCGACAATATCAACCGGACCTATCCGGAGGTGCGGCTGGCGTTTTCCAAGCATGGCGGTAATATTGCCGAAAAAGGAGCAGTAGCGTTCCAGTTTGATCGCAAAGGTATGATCCTTGTTGATGGTGCCGGCGACGATGTCCTCATGCAAGCCTTGGATGCGGGCGCGGAAGATGTGCAGGAAGAAGACGGCGGCTCGCTTATATATACGGATCCGAAAGAACTGGCAAAGGTCCGGCAGGCGCTTTCTGATGCTGGTTTGAGAATAGAAGAGGCGGAATTAACCTACGTCCCTAAAACCACCGTTGAAATTACCGATGCCTCGACAGCAGGCAAAATTATGCGGCTTATGGACTCGCTCGACGAAATTGACGAAGTTACGAATACGCACGTCAATTTCGACATCCCAGAGGAATTACTTAATGGCTAAAACGGTCATTTGCCGTGATATGGACGGCAATCAGCACGAGGTACCTGTAAGCGAACTTACTTGGCGGCCGGCTGCTTATGGAATTGTAATTAAAGATAAAAAAGCCCTGTTGCTCAAGCAATACAACGGCTACGATTTGCCGGGCGGGGGCATAGATTTGGGAGAAACGCCGGTAGAAGCGGTGATCCGGGAGGTTAAAGAAGAATCGGGGTTAACGGTGGCGAAACCGATACTTGTGGATGTCCAGTCGAGCTTTTTTAAGCGTTCATACGCAGAAGGCAATTGTGTAGAGTCTATATCTATTTACTATGCTTGCGAATATGTTTCCGGAGATATCAACAATAGCGGGCACGATGAGCACGAGCAGCAGTATGCCGAGGGCTGCGTTTGGGTATCCGTGGACGAGCTCGACGATATAACGGTGGCAGCCAGCACAGACTGGAGAGAACTGATTAAAAAAGTTGTTAAAGCAGGCAGGGGCGGTACGATTGCCGCTCGCCAAAAGGACCGCAAATGAGCTATGGCGCAGAGTTAGCATTTGCGAAAGAGTTGGCCGGAGAGGCCGGCGAAATCATGCGGCAGTACTTCAGGTCAGAGGATATTAATACTGAGTGGAAAGAAGATAATTCGCCGCTGACCGTCGCCGACACAACTATCAACAGCCTTGTTATCGAAAGAGTTAAAAAGAAATTCCCCGGACACGGCGTAATCGGCGAGGAAGAAAGTCTGGAAGCGAGTGGCGGGTATGTATGGGTAGTCGATCCTATCGATGGTACTGTGCCATTCTCTCTGGGCGTGCCTATAAGTACCTTCTCTATTGCTCTTGTCGACCGCAGTGATGGCCAGCCGGTAGTTGCAGTAGTATACGACCCGTTTCTTGATCACCTATATACGGCCGAAAAAGATAAGGGCGTATTTTTGAACGGCAAGCGCCTGAAGACGGATGACGCGAGCAGTTTAAAACAAAAGTACGTATTCGTGGCTGGATGGTTAGGACATAAGAGCGTTTTTGATCCGCACAAGTGCATTGAAGACATTAGAAGCCAGAAAG
Source organism: Saccharimonadales bacterium (SeqCode) (assembly GCA_035546975.1). GTDB lineage: Bacteria > Patescibacteriota > Saccharimonadia > Saccharimonadales > UBA4665 > JARIHC01. Next base: position 23,440 of record DASZVS010000010.1, on the reverse strand, counting down.
GCAAGATAATTTCTGTCGCATCATTTATCTATTTTGGCAGCAAAATTGCGAGCGGCGAATTAGTGGGAGCGATCAGTGATGGCTCTTCAGTGTGGGACGTGGTAACGGTGCGTTTGTTTGTTGAGGAGGCCGGCGGCATAATGACTGATTATAACGGTGACTCTCAACGCTATGACGGACCGACGCGCGGCATGATCGCGGCTAGTAATAAAAAAATCCATGGCCAGCTGCTCAAAATTGTGAACGAGGCACGGATATGAGAATCCTGGGCATCGACCCAGGTACCGGCATACTTGGTTTCGGCGTCATTGATTCCGAAAAAGGTAAAACCCAAATGATTGATGCTGGAGTTATACGAACGCCTGTAAAAGAAGATGATGCCGTACGTTTACAGACGATTTTTGAGGAAATAACGGATATTATTGCCGATACCAAGCCGGAAATAATGGCCATCGAGAAGCTATATTTTGCCCAAAATGTAACCACAGCCATGACGGTTTCCCAAGCACGGGGTGTCGTTCTATTGGCCGGCCAGCAAGCCGGGCTAAAAATATATGAGTATACGCCGTTGCAGATAAAACAAGCATTAACGGGTTATGGCCGGGCAGAAAAAAAACAAATCCAGGAGATGGTACGAGTGATCTTGAAACTTAAAGACATACCTAAGCCAGATGACTGTGCTGATGCGCTCGCAGCAGCTATTACGCATACCATGACAATGCGTTTGAGCTAATGCTTTTATGTGCTACAGTGAAAGTGTTATTAAACAATAAAAAATGAGGAGAATCTCTCATGCCCCCAGCAGATAACCCCCCAACACCACCGGCACCAAGTGATCCGGATGTACCAACATCAGATACAGATCCCCAGGCTCCTACTCCTGATGCGGTTCCGCCGGCACCGGACCCTACGCCCGGTCCAGGCCTACCTGAACCTCCGGCCCCGCCTTCGGTTCCCCAAGAACCTTTTCCTGCTCCGCCGGCACCGGAAGATCCGACTCCGCCAGATCCAGAGCAGCCGGACGAGCCATCAGCTTCTCCCGACTCAGACGATTCGAGCATCTAAGTTAACCAACTTAATCCGTATAGTCTGATCTCACTGTAGTGTGAGATACTGTTGCTATGATTGCCACGCTTAAAGGCGTAGTCGGTGAAAAATTCCAGACTGTCGTCGTGCTCGATGTGCACGGTGTAGGCTATGGAGTGTATGTCACTGCAGAAGACCATGGCCGCCTTACTACAGGAGAAGAGGTTAAACTTTACATCTATGAGTATGTTCGTGAACAAGCCCATGACCTGTTCGGCTTCCTAAGCCATGATACGCAAGGGCTTTTCGAGCAGCTACTCAACGTAAATGGTGTGGGCCCACGCATGGCGCTTAACATGTTAAGTATTGGTTCTGCCGGTGAAGTCCGGCAGGCTATCGCCTCGGGCGACGTTAAGTATATTCAACAGGCAAGCGGCGTAGGCAAACGGGTAGCTGAGCGGGTTGTAGTCGACTTAAAAGACAAGGTCGGGCTTGCCAGTGTGGACCTTGAGGCAACGGGCGTGCTCCAATCTGAAGCAGCTCTTAAAAAAGATGAGGCTATCGAGGCGCTTGTGGCGCTGGGCTATACGGCAGCAGATGCCTCGGTCGCTCTTCAAAAAGTCGATCCGGATCTACCAACCGAAGAACGTATCAAGCAAGCTCTTCGTTTATGAAAAATGAATAAATTGCTACCGTACGCAATTGCTGCTGTACGTTTCGACCAAGCACGCCGGCTGTACAATAAAATTGGCAGCGACGAACCCATTGAGGGACTCGGTGCGCTTATATGCGCGACTGATGTAGGCGATGGCATTCTAATGCGCGCACTTAATGCCGATGGGCCGATGAGGAGGGTTCTAGATAGTGTTAATGATGCTGTGGTTTTAGCAGCCGGTTTCGCCGCTCTTTATCAAAAAAATGAGAATGCCCGCCCGTATATAAAGCTACTTCTAGCGCGCGAGGCATTTGTGGCCGGCGGCTACTTAATGGATTTAGCTCATACGCGCCAAGTGAAAAAAGGAGATAAGTTTCACAAGCTGGCGTCTATATCTATAGCGTCATTTGCTATAACCGCTTCGCATACCAATAAGCCGGCCATGCATATAACAGGTGCCGCGGCAGTTGGCATTAATGGCGTTCTCGCTGCCGACTACTTCAAAGGTTGGGCAGAGCCCGAATCCAATATTTTGCTCGGATCCGGCGTACAGGAAGTGCCAGGGTTCAGAGGTATCCGTGCCCTTTTGCATAATAGAGGCTTAGCTGCTGGAAGTCAGAAAGCATGATTTATCCTCAAAAGTTGCTTTAGTCTATACTAGATAGTAATGATTGATCGGATTGTAAACGCCGGTGCTGAGCCGGAAGAACAAGAACAGCAGATTGAAGTCACACTCCGTCCGCGCGACTTCGCGAATTATATTGGCCAAGAGCGCCTGAAAAAAAATCTGCAGTTAGCCATAGAAGCTGCCCAAAAACGAGGCGAGCCCATAGACCACGTGCTGTTGCATGGGCCGCCGGGGCTTGGCAAAACCACGCTAGCAAACGTGATTGCCAATGAAATGGGCGCGCAAATCCGCGTGACGTCCGGACCGGCTATAGAACGGGCGGGAGACCTGGCGAGCCTTATGACGAGCCTTCAGGATGGGGACATATTATTTATCGATGAAATCCACCGCCTTAACCGGACGGTTGAAGAAGTTTTGTATAGCGCCATGGAAGATTTCAAGCTGGACATCATGCTTGGCAAAGGCCCGAGCGCGCGGAGCCTGCGTCTGGATTTGCCGAAATTTACCATTATTGGCGCCACTACGCGCACCGGTTCGCTTGCGGCGCCACTACGCGACCGGTTCGGCATGATCCATCGCCTGGAATTTTATACACCTGAAGAAATTCAACAGATCATCGCGCGGGCTGCCAAAATTTTGAAGGTAAAAATTGACAGTGATGCAGCGGGCGAACTTGCCAAACGTTCGCGTTTAACGCCGCGAATTGCAAACCGCCTGCTCAAGCGCGTCCGCGATTATGCGGATGTAAACGGCGATGGCATTATAGACACTGGCATCAGCCAGAAAGCGCTTGAATTACTCGACATTGATGAACTTGGTCTAGATGCGGCCGACCGCCGGTTGCTAGACGCTATTATTGAGAACTATGATGGTGGTCCTGTCGGCGTGGAAACGCTTGCGGCGCTTACCGCGGAAGAACGCGGTACCATAGAAGATTTCTATGAGCCGTACCTCATGCAGATCGGCCTTATAGAACGAACGCCGCGCGGGCGTAAGGTGACGCCTAAAACATATGCGCATCTTGGTAAATCCGCTAAAAAACGCGAAAAAAGTGACGAGAGCAGCGACACCCAGTCTAAATTGCTATAATTGAGGCAATATGAATGAGCAAGAAAACGCCCAACCCCCATCTACGCAGGGGATGCCTACGCCAGACCCAGTGCCTAGGCACCATATGAACAATCCTTTGTCTGTGATGCAACAGGGGGAGCAGACAATATGCGAGATCAAGCGGCACCCCATCGGCCTGCTCGGCATTTACGCTATGAGCGGCGCCTTGCTGGTCGTGTTGGCGGCGGTTGCCTTTGTGATTGTTCCGCATAGTACCAGCAGCGACAATCGCGGTCAGGCAGTTATGGGCGCGAGTTTGCTTTTCTTTTTGATTGCCGCCATAATCCTTGTCTTCGTATATATTGCAAATAAAGTTTATTGGGGAAACAGCTGGGTCGTGACAAGCGATAGCATCACACAAATGACGCAGACCAGTCTCTTCCATAGGCAAGCTTCGCAATTGTCGCTCGGCAATCTGGAAGATGTTACGAGTGAGAAAAACGGTATCCTGGCCAATATGTTTAATTTTGGTGTGTTGAGGGCGGAAACGGCCGGGGAAAGAAGTAAGTTTATGTTTTTGTATTGTCCAACGCCGGATTATTATGCGCAGAAAATCCTCGCCGCCAGGGAACAGTTTGAACAAATTCACCGTGGAGGCAAGCAAGCTCCTTCATATCAGCAGGCGTCTCCTATTCAAACCATCCCTCACGATGATGGCCAGAGCAGCCAGCCCATACCGCAACCCATGCAACAGCAACAGGATGCCCAAAGCTATCAACCACCGGAACCCCAGATTAGTCCAGAGAGGCCTAGCCAAATGGTGCCTACTGCTGAACCACCGTTTTATTATGGCGATGATGCTGCATCGCAAATTCCTCCCCCAGCTACCGACACCGACATCCAAGCTTCTCCGCCCTCAGCGCCTGAACCGTTTACTGAACAGGCCCAACCGCCAGCGTACGATCCGGGAGCTTACCGGCCGCTATATCCAGACACGCCGCCATCTTTTAATCACAGCGAATCAGGCGAAGAAAGCGCTAACCGATAGAACCTGCTTACTGGAACGGGTTATTTCTGGCCTGATTGAATAAGGCTTGAACGTTGACGCTATTATCTTGTAAAGATTGCAGCTGCTGTACTACATTCTGGTCAATGCGCGGGATCCGGTCCGCTTTGACTTGGCTGCTGACAGCATCAGGAGATGGCTGCGCATTATTCAAGTCATTTATACGCATGATGATAAATCCGTACACGCATGCAATAAATATCAGAAAGATAATAAAGCTGTACCGTCGCGCCCAACCGAGCACCACGAGCACTTTCTCAAATACTGGGTTATTTGCGAGGTTTAATTTCTTCATCATGGCTTTATATACTCATTTAAGTTTATGATGAATGACAAGCCGCCACCGATAGGCTGGATGGATATGGAGTCTACTTGGGCGGTTCGACGATTATTTTCCAGATTGCTTAAGAAATTAATAAGTTGGTTGTATTGAATGGGGTGGTTTGGGTCGCTGCTTATGGTAATGGGCAGCTCGTAGACTCCTGGTATGCCTTTAACTTGGGTTAGCTGGGATAGCTTGTTTTGGGAGCTGTTTGGAGAATTAGCCGCCGAACTGGATGATGCCGCCGATGGTACTCCTTGTATCGAAGCACTTGCACCACTAGATCCCCCAAGCGTGGAAGGCGGAAAATCGATAGAAGACAAAGCGATATGATTAGCGGCTGCCAGGTTAACAATTTCGCGGACTGCTTCCGCCTGGTTTTTATCTTGCGGGACGACTGTTCGGGCAATTTCGTCGAGATCCGAGTATTTTTTAATATTTTCTCGCGCAATAATGAAGCTTTGTTGTTCTTGGGCCAGCGCTTCGCTTTTGGCTTTGAGATTGAGCTGCGCATGAGAAGCAAGCAGCTTGTTGGCATCGTAGGCTCCAAAAATAACTCCCACAAAGAGCAGGACGATAATCCCGGACAAGCAGTAGTATAAATACCTGCTGTTCATGACTGGCCCGCCTTGCCGCCATTATTTATAAATAGAAACGGATTATTATTCGAGAATAATGCCCGTACGGTAACTGTGCATGGGTAAACCGGGTTCGAGTCTGGATTGCACTTAATGTCTTCTATGTCGGCTTGCTGGAAAATCTTATTGGAAGGATCTGCCAAATTAACCTGTACTTGGGTCGCCGTTTTGTAATCGGGCGCTTCGGCCGTAATCTCGAGGCCACCCTTAACCTCATTGATCTGCAAACCGGTTAGATAGGCACGATCCGGCATGCTGGCACCGATTTGTTTGATTAATTGTGAGAAGAGGATCTCTTTGCTTAATACTTGCGTCGCCAATTTCAGGTCGTTGCTGATGCTTTGTACCTGTTGCTGCGTACCGGAAAAATTTTCCTGTTTGAATAGCGATTCATAGTTTGCTATCTGGTTGCTATAGCGGTTAGCGGACTGCTTCAGGGCAAATAATCCGTAGGTCGTTATAAGTCCGAGCCCGGCAAGTGCCACCAAAAACATCACAACCCATTTGCGAAGCGCAACGTTTTGCCGCGCGTAGCGGTAATTCTGCTTCATATCTGCAGGCAGTAAATTAATCATGGCGGAATAACTCCTGAGGTTTTGCTAGGCTCAATCCCGCTGCCGTGGAGTACATAGGTCTATCAGCCGTATCCGGTGGCTGCAAGCCATCGTAATTAAAATACTGCCAGGGATCGCTGGGCCGGACAGGCATATGAAGCGTTTCCGTTAAATACTCGTCTAGACCCGGCATATTAGCTCCGCCGCCAAGCGTAATAACTTGGGTGATAGGCCTGCTGGTGCCATAACGTTCCTCGTAGTATCTAATCATGCGGCGGATTTCTCGTACTACTTCTTGCAAGATCGGCTCCAAGGCCTCCCGAATTTTTGTCTGATTTTTACTGACGCTTAGGCCGTATTGGGTTTTTATGTGTGCCGCTTCTGCCAGGGGGATTTCAAGCTTTGTTTTAATTGTCTCGGTAAAATCTTCGCCGCCGGCTTGCACCGCGCCCGTTACAAGCAAGTGCTTGTCAAAAATACTTATGTCCGAAGAAACGGATCCAAAATTAATAATAATAGCCGGCGTATCGCTGAGATCATCGAGCGAAAACAGTCGTCCCAGCGATGCGAGCGACGGTTCTATCAGCACTGCCTGCAATCCTAGGACTGCTGCCAGTTCGAGGTATGAATCAACAATGGCTTTCGGCGTCGCAACTGTAAACAGTTCGTTTGCGTCGTCGGTTCGTTTAATAATCTCATAATCATGATACAAGTCCTCGAGGGGCAGTGAAATGTATTGCTCGGCTTCCAATTCAACGGCTTCATCCAGTTCTTTTTGCTTTAACTTGGGCAGATGCAGTGCCCGTGTGAATGTCCGGTATGCTGGAATGGCAATGGCAACCCGCCGCGTCGTGATGTCACCAACCAGTTTATGGTTGAACATGTCGAGGGCCGCCTGAGCTACTAATTCAGGCTTAATAATGGCGCCGTCGTGCAGGGCGCTTTTGTCAAAAATGGTAGCACCGTACCCTAGGATTCTCGGAGCATAACCGGAAGCGGGTGTACGCTTGGGCGGTTCAGCAAGTTGCATAACTTTCAAGGAGCCGTGGCCGATTTCCAAGCCAAAAAGTGGTTTATCATGAAAAAACAGAGGCGTGCGTGCATTATTCACCGTTTGCTCCCTGTGTTTTTCTGGTTATATATTGCTTCGTTGTTTTCATGTGAGCTGCCCACCCAGGCTCCGGATATCACGAGTAATTATACCATCGGTAGCCGGCATTCGCCTATGTCCTAGGCGTCAATATTGATAGGGAAACCCTTCTTGATAACTTGAAATTGTCCAAGTCCTAGCCCCTGATGATAAGGTGGTGCCAAAAGTAATTGTGCCGGCGCCGCTCATATCGATAGTTTGGCCAATGGCCGATCCCATGTTGCCGCTGCCGCCGAGTGTAACCTTTCCCCAGTAGGCATCGAAGATCACGCCGGGAACTTTGGCGGCTCCGCCCACGGTGACTGTGGATATAGCAGAGGAGGCTTGCAGGGCGGTGCCAGTGAGAGTGCTAGGATCGGTACAATTAGCCCTGCTGCTGGTCTTGCTACAGAAACTGATCAACTCCAAGCCGGTGCCCGATGAATTGGCGACCACTTGGGCGGAGCCGCCAACATTGATGGTGCCATCCACCAGAATAACCGGACGGGTTGTCCCCACGCTGTTTGCTACCGTGATTTTAGCTGCGCCATCAATTGTTAAATTGCCAGTGATGTATACATTGCCGGTAATGACAAGGTTACAGCTGCTGCCTATGTCGATATTGCCGGTGATTTCCAGGTTCGCCGGCCAAGTACGGTTAAAGCCTTGGCCATTATTGAGATATTGCGTGCAATCGACGGAACTGTCATTGCTGGCCTTAGTGGTTGTTACGGCGGCAATCTGGGCACTGCGGTCATACGTAGGCGGACTGGCAGGCGGTGCAGTGCAGTTCGGCTCAAGCCCGGAGCCGCCGTTGCCACCCTGAATCTCATTGCCGCCCGGCCCCACAGACGTCTGACCGGTGGCGCATACTGAGCCGTAAATGTATGTGCTCCATGCCAGGCTGATCGGCTGCGTCCCGGAACAAAGCGCGGGATACGTGCCGCCATTTACGCAGGCATAATTACCTACATCTACTGTCAGCGGCTGGCTAGTCGTGCCAATATGCGCGGCGCCCGTCATAGTGATGGTCCCGCCGACATATACAGATGAGTTTGTGATGGCTGCGCTGCCGCCGAGAATTAAGCCGCCAGGCCCAGACTGTACCGAATAGCCCTGCGAGCTGGTGCCTACGGCCGTAACCCGGACTATTTTGGTGCTGACGGGGCTAGAGGCATTGTGATACCGGTAGACTTTTCCTGTGGAAGTTATAATCCGGGCATTGCTGTCGCTCGGATCATTGGTAACGGTGGTCGTAAAAGTGCCGACTCCCTGTGTTTGGTTATTGAAAAACTGCTGCGGGGTAGGGTAGCCGCTAAAACTGTCGCTGACATTTAGCTGTTGCAAGGATTGTTCAACGCCGGCTTCGGCTACGTAGAGCGCATTGGCCGAGTACGTATCATTACTCGTCAACAGGGATTGGCTGGCCGTGGAGCTCAGCAGAGCAAAGCCGACAATCATCAGGGCCGTTAAGGCAAGCACAACGCTAATAAGTACCAAACCTTGTTCGGGCTCTTCTGCTTGGCGCGGCTGCTGCAAATGGGAAAGTAATTTACTAATCATTTCTAAATACCATTCTCGTTGTGTAGTCGACGGATACCGGCTGCTTGAAAGCGCTCTCTGAAGCCGTAACGTGAATTTCCACCGACCGGGCATCCGTCGGCGAAACAGTCTGGTTTTCACCGTTTAAGTAGGTTACGCCGAAAGCAGTAACATTGTGGAGAAGTTCAGTATCGGCTGGGCAGGTGCTGCTCGCTTTAGCTGCCGGGCAAGTGGTTTGGGCGTTATTACCGCTTACCGGATCGGCGATGATGCGTTTATAAAGTGTGCCATTTTGTACAAAGTAAACAATATTATTTTTCTCTGTAATGTAGTTTTTTGGGTCGGAAAATATAATATTACCCGATTTATCAGTTGCCGCTGTAGCCAGAACGAGCGTAGAGCCGTTCGATTGCCATCCGTATTGGTTGCCGCCCGGCCCGTTGTTGTCCGGCCAGCGGTTAGTTTGGTCAGCATTGGCGCTCAGCCGCACATCTTTTGTTACCAGGTCCAGGCTTTGCTCTATTTCTTTGGTGAGCGTATCCCGGTCGCTGGTGAGCGCCGTCTGCTGCACATTGGCGAGCATGTAATTAGTAAGTATCAATACCACTATCGTAGTAACCACTAGCGACACGAGCGCTTCAACCAGGGTGAAACCGTCATTAGCTAACTTTTTCATTGTGTAATCCCTATAACGCCGATAAGCGAACTTAAGGTCACGGTACGCTGGCCGCCCCCGGCTTTATAATTAACCGTTACGTCTACACGGCGCAGATCAGTAGCCGGTTGGCTAACCTGGACAGTGCCACTGGCCCCCGGAAGGCTGGAAGGCAGCGAGCTGGTGAAATCAATAGTCTGTCCCGGCGTCAGTGTCGAATAGTTATCGTTACGGAGGGTTTCAACTTCACGTTGCGCTTCCCTGGTGGCCGTATCGGCATAAATAGTCTGATGTTGAATGTTTTGAATACTCACGAAAATAGTAGCAATTGAACCAGCCGCGATACCGATGACGGCAATGGTTACCAATAGTTCAACCAGGGTAAAGCCGGCAGAGCCCGACGTATCTCTTATCATGCTCATGCTTTATTATAAAGTATAGAGGTATAACACCTGCAACTATAAAACCCACGCCCGTTTTTGGGCGTGGGTTTTGCCTTAGATTGCTGTTATTAGTCTAAGTTTGTCTTAACGTATGTGCTCTGGCCGTTCACCGTGCCTTCGTAGGTAGCGGTCAGCGTATACTTCGCACAAGTAGTGTCATCGCTTTCACAGCTGTTGCCGCTGCTGTCGGTGACCTGGTATGCATACCACTTAGCCTGAGGAGTATCCTTAAGCTGCTTGCTGCTGTCCGGATTAGACGGGTCCGTCAAAGCGGTCTGGTCGAGACTCTTCATGTTGGAAGAGATCCATGTAGCGTCGGCATTGCTGGTTGCGCTGGTGCCTTGCGTCATATCAGCCAGGCTTGGATAGTAGCCGTTCTGGCTGAAGAATGCTTCCAGTTGCGTCTGGACAGATTGGATATCAGTTTGCCGTTTGGAGTTACGGGCTTTAGCTTGGATACCGCTATAGGTTGTGATAACGAGCAGTGCCAAGATGCCGATAACAACGATGACGATCAAGAGTTCGACAATGGTGAAACCCTTGCTGCCTAGGTTACGTTTTTTAAGAGAGATCATTGAGGACCCACCCTTCTTGTTGATTTATTTTAATTAGTGATCTTTGAATCGGCCGAACAAACAGATTCAACTATCTGAGAATGATTATAACCATAAACGGTATATCGTCAACTATTTTTGTGGAAAACCGTAAGAAGTAGGTTCGAAAGGGCGGGCAGCGCCCGCCAGACTAATTCCCGACATTTTTACTGAGGTTTGCGATCGGTCCCATGACGGAAGCGGCGATCAGGCCGACGCCCGCCCCGAGGATTATGATCATAATCGGCTCGATAATGGCGGCCAAACCGTCAATCATTACGGTGACTTCTTCTTCATAGAAATCGGCAATTTTAACAAGTACGCCGTCAATCTGGCCGGTTTCTTCGCCGACAAGCAGCATCTGGGAAACGATCGGCGGGAAGTGCTTGCTGTGGCTCAAAGGTTGGCTGAGTGGTTTACCGTTTTTCACTTCTTCGGCTGCCGCGCGAAGCTCGCTCTCGATGACTTTATTGCCGAGTGCTGCAGCAGTCACATCGAGTGAATCCAAAACGCTCACGCCAGCTCCCATCAATGAGGCAAAGGTTCGTGCAAAGCGCGCAATAGCTATTTTCAAGACAATTATTTTAACTACTGGCAAGCGGAGCAGGAGAGCGTGAAACTTGTACTGACCCGAGGGTGTGCGGATATAGCGGATCAGGTAAACAGCGCCAATGGCAGCAAGTATGACAAATAGTACTAGGTTTGGAATCTTCTCAATAACCGGAAGATGCGTATGCCCCAATATAGTAGGGCGGGAACAAAAGTCGCTGAAACTGAGTAGCACTCTAGTGTATACGGGCAACTGGGCGTTCGGCCCGCCGAGACTGACCATAATAACTTTCAGTTTCGGTACGATAAACAGCATAATGCCGAAGAAAGCAATAACCGTTATCGACAAAATAACCGTCGGATACATCATGGCGCTGAGGATTTTTTTGCGTATGCTGGCGTCCATTTCCACTTGCGTAGCCAGACGCTTCAAAATTTTGTCAAGAATACCGCCTTCTTCGCCAGCACGTACCATGTTGACATATACATCGGAAAAAACATTCGGGTATTTCGCAAAAGCGTCTCCGAGCGGCATGCCGCTCTCGACATCTTTCGTAATGCCGGCCAGTACTTCGCGCATATAAGGATTTGTGGCGTCTCCTTGCAGGGCCGAAAGTGATCGCGCTAGGGGTACGCCGGCCGAAATCATAGTAGAGAGCTGGCGGGTAAAAACGACAAGATCATTCAGTTTGACCTTCTTTTTTGGCCCGAACAGCGATCCGAGCCAACCCTTACCTTTATCAACTTCAATGATTACCGGCTGTACGCCTTGCCGGTGTAGCATACCGAGGAGAGCCTGCTTAGAAGCGGCTTCAGCGCTGCCGCTTACCATGGCGCCTGACCGGTCGACTGCTTTATATGAAAATTTCATAGGCTATTATTCTATTCCTGTGAGGTAACGCGCAGCACCTCTTCTATGCTTGTTTGGCCACGCAAGGCTTTTACGAGGCCGTCCAGGCGCATCGTAATCATGCCGTTTTGTATGGCGGCCTTTTGGATATCTTCGCTGGTATTGTTGCTAACAATCATTTTTTGGATTTCATCGGAATTATTGAGCACTTCATAAATGCCAATCCGTCCTTTGTAGCCGGTATGGTTGCAGTTTTCGCAGCCGCTATCATGTGCTCGCCAGAGCCGGGTGATATTTGTTTCCGTACTGCTTGGTTTGCCGTCGTCAGCGCCGTCGCTTGTAGCAGCGCCTACGCCGCCTTGCAATGCCGATAACTCCAGTTCATGGATCTTCTTGAGACCGCCGTTCTCGTTGAGGCTGAATGATTTATCAATCTGTTTCAATGAGGCAACGTCCGGCGCGAATGACTCGCGGCAATCCATGCACAGCCTGCGCACCAGGCGCTGGGCAATGATAACGCGGACCGTGCTGGCAATCAGAAACGGCTCAACGCCCATATCTAGGAGGCGCGGCAAGCAGGTAGCAGCGTTGTTGGTGTGCAACGTACTGAAAACGAGGTGGCCGGTAAGCGCTGCCTGAACGGCTAAATCCGCTGTCTCGGTGTCGCGAACCTCTCCTACCATGATAATGTTCGGATCTTGGCGCAAGAGCGCCCGCAAGCCGTTAGAAAACGTCATGCCGGCAAGGGCATTTACCTGCGTCTGGTTAGCCCCGACTATGTGGTACTCGATCGGGTCCTCAACTGTGGATATATTGACCGTCGGCGCGTTAAGCGAGCTCAATACGCTGAACAGTGTTGTTGATTTTCCCGATCCCGTCGGTCCAGTCACGAGAACCATGCCATGCGGTTGCACGATGGCATGCTGTAAGTCGCTCAAAGCATCTCCCCAGAAGCCGAGCTCCGTGAAAGTTTGCGGCTTGCTTGACTCGTTAAGTATACGCATTGCCACCTTTTCGCCGTCGAGAATAGGCAGAGTTGAAACACGCAGAGCGTATACCTGGCCATTCACATTAACTTTGAATCGGCCGTCTTGGGGTGCGCGGTGTTCATCAATTTTCAGGTTACTTAAAATTTTGATGCGGCTAACCAATGCGCCAAGCAGCCGCCGCGGCAATTTATTTGCTTCGCGCAGAAGACCGTCTATGCGGTAGCGTACAACCACGTAATTTTCCCGCGGCTCAATGTGAATATCACTAGCGCCAGCTTTTATGCCGTATTCGATGATAATGTTGACTGTTTGGGCGACCGGAGAATCTTCCGCCAGGTCTTTCTCATCGACCTCGCCGGTCTCTTCTCCCGCCGTATCGTCGTCGGCAATCACTTTTGTCAGCTCACTGCTGATATTGCCGCGGTATTGGTCAAGCGCCGCTTGCAGCAAACTGTGCGTGGTAATGTGCACTTTTATGTCGCTGCCAAGTTGTTTTTGCAAAAAGTTAAGCGCCTGAATATCGTCGGGGTCTTCCATGGCGACTAGCTTTGTGCCGTTCGGGTCGACGGCAAACACAATTGCGCCGTATTGCCGGGCGATACGTTCCGGTAGCAGCTTTAGGACGTCGTGTTTGATATCCCGGGCATTCAACTCCACATAGGGGACCTCAATTTCGTCCGCATATAGCTGCGTCAGGTCTTTTTCGCTGAGCAGATTGTTTTTAACAACCTCGTCCTGTAGCGAGCTTTTATCTTCAACGGCCTGTTTTCTGAGGACGGCAAGCCGGTCTTCGCCGAGCCGTTTATGCTCCGTTAGCAACTTTTCCAGCGAGGAGTCTGCTATGCGCATAGTACCGCATCCTTAAGTCTGGTGGTTTTTGTGTTCCTGTGTTCACCCATCCTTTGCATTATTATAGTGGTTACCCTTGAAAAGCAGAAGCTTTTTACGCTTCTCGTAAATCTTTAACAGATATTAAAAATTTCCACGAACTAAGCGATAGCAATTTCGAAGCAGACGCCGCGTGTATATAGTGCTAAAATATTACTAAAGGGTTGGCAACAGCATTAGCAGATCTTGTGAGGAGGGTCCATGGCAGATACAAAAGCTACAAAAGAAACGAAAACCAATGCAACTGAAGGGAAGGCCAAAGCACTCGGCTTGGCGCTCGAAACCATAGAGAAGCAGTTTGGTAAAGGTTCAATCATGAAGCTCGGCGAGGCTCACACGGCCAATGTGGAGACGATCTCTACGGGGGCTTTGAGCCTGGATTTAGCACTCGGCGGGGGCATTCCAAAAGGCCGAGTCGTGGAAATTTACGGCCCTGAAAGCTCTGGTAAAACTACACTGACGCTCCATGCGATAGCTGAAGTGCAGAGAAATGGCGGCACAGCCGCATTCATTGACGCCGAGCATGCCCTCGATCCGGCTTACGCCAAGCGGATCGGTGTGGATATCGAGAACTTATTGTTGTCCCAGCCGGACAACGGCGAGCAGGCGCTGGAAATTACCGAAACGCTGGTTCGCTCAAATGCTGTTGACCTCATTGTGGTTGACTCGGTCGCCGCACTAGTACCGCGGGCTGAAATTGAAGGCGACATGGGCGATAGCTTGCCTGGCCTGCAGGCCCGCCTCATGAGCCAGGCGCTGCGCAAGCTCACGGGTGTTATTAACCGGAGCAAGGTCACTGTCATTTTCATCAACCAGATTCGCATGAAGATCGGCGTCATGTTCGGTAACCCGGAAACGACTACTGGCGGCAATGCGCTGAAGTTTTATTCGAGCGTGCGCATGGATATCCGACGTATCGGCCAGATAAAACAAGGCGACGAAGTCATTGGCAACCGCACGCGTGTAAAAGTAGTAAAGAACAAAATTGCGCCGCCATTCCGCCAGGCTGAATTCGATATCATGTACAACCAGGGGATTAGCAAGTCTGGCGACGTACTGGACCTAGCTGCGGCCGATGATATCGTCGAAAAGTCTGGTGCGTGGTATGCCTATAGTAATGAAAAAATTGGCCAGGGCCGGGAAGCCGCCAAAAAATACCTCGAGGAAAATCCTAAGGTTCTAGACGAAATAGCCAAAAAAGTCCGCGAAGCTGAAGCTGCTAAGGAATAGCCGTGGCCCCCAAGCCGATTCAGATTGTCGATGAGAATGACCGGCCGCTGAAGTCCGGAACCATGGAAGATGCTCAGCGGGACGGTCTATGGCACCGCATCGCCAGGGTCGTCATAGAAGATGAGAATGGGCGGTTTCTGCTTCAGAAGCGGAGCGCGGCCATGTCTACCTTTCCGGGCTGCTGGGACACTTCAGCCGCGGGCCATGTTGACTTCGGCGAAACTTATTCGGTGGCGGCGCGGCGGGAAGCGCTCGAAGAGACCGGGCTCGCCGACCTTTCCTTGAAGGAGATAGAAAGTTACAGATCCGAGAGCGTTCAAGGTGAAAAAATTCTCAATAGATTCAATAAGACCTATCAGTCCCGCATAGGATCCAAACGGCAGTTCACGCCCGACCCCGAAGAGGTCGAGGAGCTCCGCTGGTTCTCAAAGCAGGAAGTGGCCGATTTAATCAATGATCATCCAGATGAGGTGACGGATGGTCTGAAGCATGCTTTTCCGCATCTGGCATGAAGATTACCGCCATAAAGCAGCAAATTAAACAAAAAAACCGCTATTCGGTTTTCGTCGATGGCAGATATGAATTTTCACTGGGCGAGTCCGCCTTGCTTGAAAGTAAGTTGGTGGGCGGGGAAGAGATAACGGAAGGGGAGTTGAGGGAACTCAAAAAACTCTCTGAGGATGACAAAATTTATAACCAAGCGCTTAGGTATATTGCGTTACGGCCGCGTAGTAAGTGGGAAATTACTTTTTACCTGGAAAAGAAGAAAAAGGCCTCCCCTGCCCTTACAGAAATAATACTTAACAAGTTAAGTATTATTGATATGCTTGATGATGAAAAATTAGCTAAAGCCTTTGTGCACGACCGCCGATTACTCCGCCCTACCTCACGCCGTAAACTTATAACCGAACTTCGTAAAAAACATATTTCAGAAGAAATTATCGAGAAGGCAATAGGTAATGAATATGAAGATGAACAGGCTGCTTTGAAATCGGCCATAGAGAAAGCCCGCCGCCAAAGTAAATATCAAGACACCATGAAACTGATGCAGTATTTAAGCCGCCAAGGTTTCAACTACGGGGATATAAAAGACGCTTTACAAGAAGAATCCCGGGAGTAAATGTTTAAGCGGCACTATGCGAGGGGTGCGGGCGCGGTGGCAGGAGTTTTCTTGAGCAGTTCATTGATGATAATTCTTTTTGGCGTTACTTCATTAATCTGGCTGCGGTCAATACTAAGCGATCCGCTGGTGAAGTTTTTAAGCAATGACTGGCCGACATAGAGCTTTTGTATATACATCGACTGGGTATCAACCGCATAATCATTGACCTTGCCTACCCGTTGTTTATCAACGGTTATAACAAGTTTACCGATCAGCTCAAAGTTAAGGTCAAGAATGGATTTAAGCCGGACAAGTTCTTCTGGCTCGCTCAGAACGTCGTGGTCGTTCACTACATAGCCCTGGGGTAATATATCGCGGATATCTTGCGATAAAAGAATCAGCTGCTTCTTTTTATCGACGCTGTCTTTACAGTAGAAGCCTTCAATTTTCAGGTTATTCGGATTGATAATAGTGGCTTCGATTGATGCCACGGGCGTGCCGGTGCGCAAAGATAAAACAGCCCTATTGAGCGTAGCTTTGCTGAGTTGCAACATGCTTATAGTATATAGCGTCTTCGGCTATCAGGCGCAACTTTGCCCGCGAGCGATTTCTTAAATAATTTTAATGAATTAAGTACTTTCATTGTGCTACTGCTTGCCGGGATAAATTGTTCCTCTGTACAATCCGGTTTGCTATGCGGCGGATCATAACAATATTCCAAACCACCATTCTGTCAGCCTCATTAGCTTGTGTCGCGGTAATCGGCATCCCGCACATAAGTGAAGCTGACACGGCTAGTGCCCCCTCCCTTGTCATTAGCCAGCTCAAAATTACCAGCGGTAACGGCCAGTTCGTCACGCTCTACAACACTACCAACACAACGCTGGACATGAGCAAATACCAGTTGGAATATTTCAACAGTTACGATCTCACTAAAACAAGCAGCAGCAAGTTGCTCGCACTTTCCGGCTCCGTTCCGCCGCATAGCTACTTTATAGTGAGTGATGATTCGCTTAGGCTTTGCTACCAAGCTGGGGTTGATTCCGTATCGCTTGGTTTTTCCAGCACAGCCGGCATGCTGGAAGTTATGGCTGCGGTTCAAGCCTCCTCCGGGAGTGCCGTGAGTAGTATTCTCCAAGACTACGTTAGCTGGTCAAAGACGGCGATATCCGGAGCGCAAACGTTACCGCAGGGAACAGATGCTTTTTTGCAGCGCCAGCCTGGCGATGTCGCCGGCAATCCGAGCATCACTATACCGGGTGCGGGATCATGGCAAGCTGTAAGGTATGACACAAATGATCCATGCAGTCTTGTGAGTATCTCGGATTCATCAGATTATGTGCAAAATGGTATGGCTTCTCTTTTGCCCGGCGCTGAGCCGGCTGCCACCATCATAAGCATTGGCGGCGGTAATGCGGCCGTACCCGTTTCGTTGCCAGTATCTGATATAGGACTTATGGCACCGTCAATTACTGAACTTTTACCGAACCCGAATGGTTCCGGCAATGACAGCACTGATGAATTCATAGAGTTGTATAATCCTAATGCGGTTAGCTTTGACCTAAGCGGCTTTGAACTTGTAACCGGCACGACAACGCTGCATCGTTATGCATTTCCCGCTGGAACTCATTTGAGTGCACACGGTTTCACGGCTTTTTATTCAGCTATTACGAAACTCAGTCTTAGTAATAATGGCAGTCAGGTGAAACTGCTTGATCCGTTTGGTAACAGCATAAGTGCAAGCGGCTTATACGGTAGCGCCAAAGACGGGGAAGCGTGGGCGCTTGCAAAAGGTAAGTGGTATTGGACTTCTGAGCCCACTCCCGGCAAGCCAAATGTTATAAAGGAGCCTGCCAATGCCAAAAAAGTATCAGCTAAAAAATCTGCCAGCAAACAGAAAACATCGAAATCAAAAGTAGGGGCAGCAGCCGCCTATGGAGACGACCAGCCGGCTGCCAGTGGTTCGCATATTCATGTATGGACGCTTGCTATCATCGGTGGCCTCGCGCTACTATACGGAGCGTATGAGTACAGAACAGACGTGGCAAACTACCTCAGCCGGGTTAGAGGAGACTTTAAAGATCGCCGAAGCCATCGGACGTAAGCTAAAGGGCGGTGAAGTATTTGAGCTGGTAAGCGATCTGGGCGGAGGAAAAACTGCCTTCGTGCGAGGCCTGGCCAAAGGTATGGGAAGCAAGGATGCTGTCAGAAGTCCAAGCTTCACGCTCAGCAATGAATACCGATCAGACTCCCTTACGCTTTACCATTTTGATTTTTACCGTTTGCATGATCCTGGCATCATGAAGGATGAGTTGGCCGAAGCGATCACGGATCCTAAGGGAATAGTAGCGGTGGAATGGGCTGAGATTGTCGAAAACGTATTGCCGGCTGAACGCATAACTATACGAATAAAAGCAACTGGCGAGCACAGTCGAGAAATTACTGTAAAATACCCTCAAGCCGTAAAATATTTATTTAATGAGTAGCTAAATATGCTTATATTAACTGTCCGTACCGATAAGCCCGAAGCTGAACTTGGTTTATTTGACGGCGAGCAACAGCTAGGCTACCAGGCTTGGCAAGCACATCGTAAGTTGGCAGAAACGATTCACCTACAAATAGAAGATTTGTTGAAATCTCAAAAACACAAGGTCGCCGATCTAGAGGGTATAGTTGCCTATAAAGGCCCAGGAAGTTTTACAGGTTTACGCATTGGAATCAGTGTCGCTAATGCTTTAGCAGACAGTTTAAAAATTCCTATTACGGGTGAAACTGGTGAACCATGGGTTAAAAAGGGCGTTAACCGTATCATGAGCGGCGAGAATGACCGACTTGTACAGCCCGAATATGGCGCGCCGCCACATACTACCGCGCCCAAACGTTGACCTTGTTGCAATTTCGGGCGTATATTAAAGGCAGGAATTGCCACGTTTGAGAGCATGGTGGAAAATCCCGCCCACAACGCCGCATATCCTCACAATAACTCTACATAATTAGATTTTACAGATCAGTTTACGGACTAGAGACGTGATAGCGATTGTCCGGACCGGCTGTTCTGCATGTATAGAAAGGACAATATATGTTAGCAGTAGTGCTCGCTATAGTAGGGCTGATTGCTGGCTTTGGCGCCAACACGGTTATCAACAAGCAGCGGATGGGCTCAGCCGAAGAAAAGGCCCAAAAAGAACTTGACCGTGCCAAACGGGAAGCCAGCAAGCTGGTCGAACAAGCCCGCGAAGATGCAAATAAGGCCGTTGAGGAAACGCGCAAAGAAGAGCAAAGCCGCCGCCGCGAATTAAAAGATTTAGAAAAACGACTTGTTACACGCGAAGAAGCGCTTGATAAAAAACTGGATGAATTAGATAGGCGCAATGAAAAGCTGCGCAAAAATGAAGATGAAGTAGAGCAACTCAAGAACGAAATTCGTGAAGTCCGCACCAAACAACAGGACAAATTGGAAAAAATCGCCAAACTCAGCAAGGCGGAAGCAACTGAAAAGCTCATGCAAATGACCGAACGGGACATTAAGAACGACATGGTCGGTTTGATCAATAAATTGCAGAACGAAGCTAGGGAAGACGCCGAAGAACAGGCGGCAGTTATACTCACAACCGCGATGGAGCGCATGGCTAGTGAAGTTACTGCCGAGCGCACCGTTACAAGTATCAAACTTGAAGATGATGAGATGAAAGGCCGTATTATCGGCAAAGAAGGCCGCAATATCCAAGCTCTGCAGCGGGCTACCGGCGTAGATATTATGGTGGACGACACGCCCGGTTATATCGTCTTAAGCAGCTTTGACCCCGTACGGCGCGAAGTTGCACGCCAAGCGCTTGAAATGCTCATGAAGGACGGCCGTATTCATCCGGGCCGGATTGAGGAAGTTGTGGCTAAGGCACAGAAGAACGTTGAAAAAGATGTCATCCGGGCCGGCGAAGACGCTGCCCGCGAAGTTGGCATCGTTGGCATTCCAAAAGAAATTTTGCAACTGCTTGGGGAATTGAAATACCGCACTAGTTATGGCCAGAATGTACTGAAACACTCGACCGAAATGGCGCATATCGCCGGCGTAATTGCCGAAGAAGTGGGCGCTGACGTTAAAACAGCCAAATATTCTGCCCTCGTCCATGATATTGGCAAAGCATTGACGCATAAAATGGAAGGCAAGCACCATCATATTTCCGGGGAAATTCTGCGTAAGTATGGCGCGCCGGAAGAAGTCGCACAGGCTGCCGAGCAACACCACGATGATGTTGAAGCCACGAGTGTGGTTGCATTGATTGTGCGTACCGTGGACGCCATTAGTGCAGCCCGTCCTGGCGCCCGCAATATCTCTGCTGAGAACTTTGCCGAACGCATGAAAGATCTAGAGAACGTTGCCAACAGCTTTAAAGGCATTGAGAAGTCATATGCTATCAGCGCCGGCCGCGAAGTCCGCGTGTTCGTAAAGCCGCAGTCTATCGACGATCTCAGCGCTATCAAGCTGGCCCGCGACATTGCTACTAAGATCGAATCGACTATGCAATATCCCGGTACCATCAAGGTGAACGTGATCCGCGAAACCCGGGCCGTCGAATTCGCCAAATAAGGATAATATATGGCTCAAATTTTAGCGTTCGGAGATTCAATAACTGACGGGGCCTTTGACATTGAAGGCGGCTGGGCAAGCCGTCTTCAGCGGTTTTTTATGGCCGAAAACACGAAGAAAGACCCACCCAAAGGTGAACATTTTTTCTATAACCTCGGTATTAGTGGAAATACGACAGACGATCTTTTAGAACGAATTGAAGTTGAAGCAAAAGCCAGAAAGGTTGCCCGGCCTGATAAGAAGAGTGTTTTCATATTTGCAATCGGTACTAACGATGGCTCTATACAAGAGGGTTCTGACGAGACAAGAGTGCCGCTGAAGAAGTTCCAGGACAATCTTAACCAGCTAATTACGTTCGCCAAAAAATATACGGACAAGATATTAATTGTTGGACTGCTGCCAGTAGTTGAAGAATACACACAGCCGGAATATACAAATGAGCGAGTACGCCAATTCGATGAGACGTTAAAGCGCGTAGCGGAAGATTCCGGAGCAGCCTTCCTAGAATTATTTAAAAAAATGCAGCAAGTTCCTAAGTGGGAACAGTTGTTCGACGACGGGCTTCACCCTACCACGGAAGGACATGCGTGGATGTTTCAACAGGTTCAGCCGAAGCTAGTTGAGCTCCTCGTAGAGGGTGTATGAACATTTTGTACGCCGGCGATGTGATGGGCGAACCGGGCCTTGAGGTTATCGAGAAGGTTTTGCCAGGGCTTCGCAAAGAGAAGAAAATTGATCTTGTAATTGCGCAGGCCGAGAATGTCAGTGAAGGCCGCGGTATAACAGCAGAAGATTTTGCTCGTATGCGAAAGGCGGGCGTCGATTTTTGTACTGGCGGCAATTGGAGTTTGTACAGGGAAGATATCGTGCCGGCAATGAATGATCCTGAGCAACCGATCATCCGGCCGGCTAATTATCCAGAAGGCACACCCGGCCTCGGCTGGAAATATATTGACGGGGTATTAGTCGTTAGCTTACTCGGAAAAATCGTTGGCCGGGACGCCGAGAAGGAAATTGATAATCCATTGCAGGTTATCGATCGTATCCTTGAAAGCCAAAAAAATACTCCGAGAAAAGCGCTCATAGTGAATTTTCACGGTGATTTTTCAAGCGAGAAAGTAATCATTGGTCATTATCTAGATGGCCGAGCTACGCTTGTCGTTGGCGATCATTGGCATGTGCCGACAGCTGACGCACGGGTTTTGCCCGGCGGCACCGCACATATCACAGATGTTGGCATGTGCGGCGTCCTTGATGCATCCCTCGGAATAAAGTTTTCAAGTGTTATTCCGCGCTGGCGCGATGGTCAAAAAACCCGTAATGAATTGGAGACTGAAGGCCCGCGTCAGTTCAACGCGGTGCTCGTCAATTCAAATAAAAAAGGCTTGGCCGAATCTATCGAGCAAATTCAGCGACGCGACAACTAGGCTCGCGTTATTTTATCTATATTAAGCGCTTTAGTGAACTATGTCGTTTGAGCTGGGATTGATAAGGACTGCATAGGGGGTCCACTGTCCGTCTATTTTTTTAAGGTCGATGAGAAATGGCTTTGAGCCGTTAGTTGTTTGGACAGTGTAAATGAACTGGGCATAATTCTTGGCAGGATATGATGCTGTGCTTGCCTTAGAGGGGGTGCCTATTATTGCTTGGCTTTGCTTGTGCGTATAGCTTACCATTTGCGCTTCGGTACTTTTCGCTTTGTCCGATGGGCTTAATCTGCGATAGATGTCTTGGCCTTTATCGTTTATTACGTCGTCGAATATCTGGTTGCTTACAGTTTGGGCCTGTAATCGCTCATATTGGGGCTTTGCTATAAAGATGAATCCCAAAACCCCTACCGCAATAATTACGAGTAGGGTCAGTGCCCCTAATATTAGGAGCGTTCGTTTTGAGGTATTATTTTGCTGCTTCGGAGATAGTTCTACGTTAGGCGAATGAGGTGGAGCGGCTTGCGGGGATGGGGGTTGAAGTTGTTGGTTTGGCTGCATGTATCGCTACCTATTCTTTATAAATCCTCTTATGCCAATTATTTAGATGGTCGGGGCGACTGGATTTGAACCAGCGACCTCATCGTCCCGAACGATGCGCGCTACCAAGCTGCGCCACGCCCCGTTACTCATCTTGAAACAGCGAGACTTCTGGGTATTGTATTCAATGGTCGGGGAGACAGGATTTGAACCTGCGACCCCGCGGTCCCAAACCGCGTGCGCTACCGGACTGCGCCACTCCCCGTCACTTAAGCGTACGCCTTTGCCTGTTTGCCGGTTTGGCAAAAGCTTCGCTTTTCTCTCAAAATCTCAAACCTAGGAACGAGTGCCCGATCCGATTGTTTGGGATTTTAGTATTGAATACAGAGGTGATTATACCGAAAAAAGCTAACCAATGCCATCTATTCAAGAAAAAAGTTTGTGAACCGCACAGTTAATTTTGCTGTACAATCATAGATAGCATGAGGATTCTCTTAACTATCCTGGTTGTATTTCTATTGCTTGTGATCGGTGAACTATGGTGGCGCAAACGACGCTTGCACGGGGAATTTACCCGCAAGTTTGTCCACATATCTGTGGGTACGTTCGTAGCATTCTGGCCTTTTTTTCTAACATGGAACGAAATACGTGCCCTGAGCGTAGCCTTTTTAATTGTGGTCGGCATTTCCAAGTACTTTAAGCTTTTCCATGCCATTCATACCGTGCAACGCCCGACGTGGGGCGAACTATTTTTTGCGATATCCGTGGGCCTGGTTACTTTCATTACTCAGGATAAATGGGTGTATGCCGCAGCGCTTTTACAAATGAGCTTAGCTGATGGCTTCGCGGCTGTTATCGGTACCCGCTATGGCCAGCGATTCAGATATATCGTATTTGGCCATGCTAAAAGTTTGTACGGTACGCTTACCTTCTTTATCGTCTCCGTGATTATACTAGTTGGTTTTTCACGCGAGAG